>NZ_JBIUCI010000006.1:0-309905 GCF_044593635.1 Streptomyces sp. NPDC051913
CGCCCGGTTACATTCCGAACCCGGAAGCTAAGCCTTACAGCGCCGATGGTACTGCAGGGGGGACCCTGTGGGAGAGTAGGACGCCGCCGAACAATCTTTGGAAGGACCCCTGGTCCCAGCGTTCAGCTGGGACCAGGGGTCCTTTTGTTTTTACAATGCTTGCAGTACCGAGACAGGAGTCACCCATGTCCACCAACTCTCCCGACGATCGACCGGAGCGCGACCAGCGGCGACGGGACAGTGGTGACCGCGGCGATCGCGGTGACCGTGGCGGATACCGCGGTGGCGACCGGGGTGACCGCGGCGACCGTGGTGGCTTCCGGCGCGATGACAACCGCGGTGCCGACAGCCGCGGTGGTGGCTACCCCCGACGCGACGACAGCCGGGGCGACAACCGGGGCGGTGGCTACGGCCGGCGTGACGACCGGGGCGATCGTGGCGGGGACCGCGGTGGCTTCCGGCGTGACGACAACCGTGGCGGCGACAACCGCGGTGGCGGCTACCCCCGACGCGACGACCGGCGCGACGACCGGCGTGACGGTGACCGCGGGCCTCGTCCGGCCTTCCGACGTGACGACCGTCCGAGCGGGCCGCGCCGTGACGACCGTGACCGTGGCTTCCGCCGGGATGGTGACCGCCCTGCCTTCCAGCGGGACGACCGTGACCGCGGCCAGCGTCGTGACGACGACCGTGGGTCGCGTCCGGCCCCCCGTCGGGACGACAACCGAGGCGGTGGCTACGGCCGGCGTGACGACCGGGGCGATCGTGGCGGGGACCGTGGTGGCTTCCGGCGCGATGACAACCGTGGCGGCGACAACCGCGGTGGCGGCTACCCCCGACGCGACGACCGCCGCGACGACCGGCGTGACGACCGACGTGACAGCGACCGGGGTGGCTTCCGCAGGGACGACCGTGACCGCGACCGCGGCGGGTTCCGCAATGACGACCGTGACCGTGGTTTCCGGCGTGACGACCGGGGCGATCGTGGCGGGGACCGTGGAGGTTTCCGGCGCGACGACAACCGTGGCGGCGGATACGAGCGCCGCGACGACCGGCGGGATGACCGCCGTGGCGACGACCGTGGGCCGCGTCCGGCGTTCCGTCGGGACGACAATCGTGGCGACGACCGTGGGCCGCGCCCTGCCTTCCGCCGCGACGACAACCGTGGCGGCGACAGCCGCGGTGGCGGCTACCCTCGCCGTGACGACCGCCGTGACGACCGCCGTGACGACCGGCGTGACAACGACCGGGGTGGCTTCCGTGGCAGGGACGACCGCGGTGGACCTCGTCGGGATGACCGCGGTGGCCGCCCCGGTGGGTTCCGTGGGCGGGACGACCGGCGTGACGACAACCGTGGCGGCTATGGCCGTGACGACCGGCGTGGCGGCGGCCGTTTCCGGGACGACCGGGACCGGGACAGGGACCGTGAGCCGATCAAGCGGCTGCCGATCCCCGAGGACGTCACGGGCGACGAGATCGACGGCGACGTACGCCAGGAGCTGCTGAGCCTGCCGAAGACGCTCGCTGAGGACGTGGCCAAGAACCTGGTCATGGTCGCTCGGCTCATCGACGAGGACCCCGAGCGCGCGTACGCGTACTCCAAGATCGCGCTGCGACTCGCCTCGCGCGTGGCAGCCGTACGTGAGGCGGCCGGGTTCGCGGCGTACGCCAACCAGAAGTACTCCGAGGCGCTGGCCGAGTTCCGGGCCGCGCGGCGGATGACCGGCAGCGCGGAGCTGTGGCCGGTCATGGCCGACTGTGAGCGTGGGCTCGGGCGGCCGGAGAAGGCGCTGGACATGGCCGGGGCGCCCGAGGTGAACAAGCTGGACAAGGCCGGGCAGGTCGAGATGCGGCTCGTCGCGGCTGGTGCCCGGCGTGACATGGGGCAGCTGGACGCGGCCATCGTGACGCTGCAGAGCCCCGAACTGGCCGCCAACTCGGTGCAGCCGTGGACCGCGCGCCTGCGGTACGCCTACGCCGACGCGCTGCTCGCCGCCGGCCGTGAGGACGAGGCGCGGGAGTGGTTCGCCAAGGCCGTCGAGTCCGACAAGGACGGCAGCACGGACGCCTCGGACCGGCTCGCCGAGTTGGACGGTGTCGAGTTCGTCGACGCCATCGACGAGAACGAGAACGAGGGCGACAGCGAGGTCCGGAGCGGCGGGGACGTCGAGGTCGTCGAGGTAGTCGAGGCTGAGGACGACGAGGACGACGACGAGGACGAAGACGAGGACGACGACAAGGACTGACGTCCATGAGTGAAAGGGCGGGACCCCGGCACCGGGGTCCCGCCCTTTCACGTGTTCAGAGCTCCAGCGCGCGCAGGACCAGGCCCGACGCCGGCTTCGGGCCGAAGGACGTCGACTTGCGGGGCATCGTGACGCCCTGCCGGGCCAGGTCGCGGACGACCTCCTCGCGGACCGGGTGCAGGAGCACGGCCGTACCGCCGTCGCGTTCCGCCTTGCGGACGGTGGCGGCGGTGTCGTGGATGTAGGCGATGCGGGTGGGGTCGTCCTCGGGGATGCGCCAGACGTGGGCGAGGAGCGTGGCGTGCAGGACGGTCGCGTCCAGGGTGCGCCAGGCCGCGGGGCGGTCGGGTGGGATCGTGCGGGTGAGCAGGTCCGGGTCCGGGTGGTCCACGAGGTGGAAGGCGCCGTCGCCGGCGAGGAGGAAGGCGTTGCCCGCGCAGGCGGCGTCGGCCAGCACATCGAGTGCCTCGGGCAGAGGGACGTCGAGGCGTCGTACGCGGAACAGGCTGTCGAGTGAAGCCAGGGCGTCCGCCACCGGCAGGCCGTGCAGGAGGCGGTGGATGGCGCGGACGCGGAGCGGATAGCGGGCCGTGTCGACCAGGAGGACGAGGCCGTAGTCCCAGGGGCTGGGGGAGGGGTTCTCCGCGCGGAGGCGGCGGTATGTCGCCCAGCGGTGGTGGCCGTCGGCGATGAGGGCCTGGTGGTGGGCGAGGTCGGACTGGATGCGGGCCAGGTCCGCGGGGTCGGTGACGGACCACAGGCGGTGGCTGTAGCCGTCCTCGGTGGTGGTGGAGAGAAGCGGTTCCTGCCCGGCTGTACGTTCGACCACGGCGGTGGTGTCGGCGGTGGTGCCGTTGCCGCGGTAGGTCAGGAGCAGGGGCTCCAGGTTCGCGGAGGTGGCGCGCATCAGGGCCGCGCGGTCGGCGACGACGTGCGGCATGACGTCCTCGTGGGGCAGGACCACCTGGTCCGCGGGGTCCGAGACGCGCAGGGCGCCGATGATGCCGCGTTGCAGCAGGCCGGCGCCGTCGCGCTGCTCGTACACGTACAGGCCCGGCACCGGGTCGGCGGCGAGGACGCCGTCGGCGAGCCAGCGGCGCAGGGTCGCGGCGGCCTGTTCGTTGCGGGCGGCGGGGGTGGTCGCCTGGGGGAGGATCAGGCGGACGATGTTGTGCGGGTCGTTGGACTGCAGGTGGTAGAGGCCGTCGGGGCGTACGACGACGTCGTACGGCGGTGACGTCACGGCGGCCAGACTGCCGACCCGGTCGGGGTCGTAGCGAAGGCCTCGGAACGGGGTGAGTTCCAGGCCCCGGCGCGCCATTGCTTCCGAGTGACCTGCGGTGTTCATCCCGGCATCGTACGTGTGTCAGTGGCGTGCGAGATGATCGGGGGAAAGCCGTCGAGCGAGGAGCGATGTGGAATGAGCCAGAGCGTCAGGACGAGGCCCGAGGGCAGTGGCCAGGCCCTGAGCGAGGCGTACGACACCGCGCTGCTCGACCTCGACGGTGTGGTGTACGCGGGTGGGAACGCGATCGTGTACGCGGTCGATTCGCTGGCCACCGCTCGGGCCGGTGGGATGCACCTCGCCTACGTCACCAACAACGCGCTGCGGACGCCCGACACCGTGGCGGAGCATCTGACCGAGCTGGGGATACCGACCGGGGCCGATGACGTGATCACGTCCGCCCAGGCCGTCGCGCGGCTGATCAGCGAGCAGGTACCGGCCGGTTCGCGCGTCCTCGTGATCGGCGGGGAGGGGCTGCGGGTCGCCTTGCGGGAGCGGGGGCTCGTGCCGGTGGAGTCGGCGGACGACGATCCGGCGGCCGTGGTGCAGGGATTCGGTGGGCCCGATCTGCCGTGGGGGCGGTTCGCGGAGGCTTCGTACGCCGTCGCGCGCGGGGTGCCGTGGTTCGCGTCCAACACCGATCTGACGATTCCGAGCGGACGGGGCATCGCGCCGGGCAACGGGGCCGCGGTGGAGGTCGTGCGGATCGCGACCGGGGCCGAGCCGCAGGTGGCGGGGAAGCCGTTGCCGCCGATGCACCGGGAGACGATCCTGCGGACCGGTGCCGTACGGCCGCTGGTGGTGGGGGACCGGCTGGACACGGACATCGAGGGGGCGTTCAACGGAGAGGTCGACTCGCTGCTCGTGCTGACCGGTGTGACGGACGGGGCGCAGCTGCTGGCCGCGCCGCCCCAGCACCGGCCGACCTATGTCGACGCCGATCTGCGGGGGTTGCTGACCGGGCAGCCCGAGGTCGTCGAGGCGGACGGTGGCTTCCGGTGCGGGGGGTGGATCGCCACGGCCGCGGGCGAGCGGCTGGAACTGGCCGGTGACGGGGAGGCGTTGGACGGGCTGCGCGCGTTGTGTGCGGCGGCCTGGACGGCGGCGGGCGACGGGGCGTGCGAGCTGGACGGGGGGAAGGCGCTGGCGCGGCTGGGTCTCTGAGGCCCTTCGCGGGTGGGCTTCCTGTGAAGCCGGGCAGCGGGATCGTGGCCTGATCGGAGGGTAGGCTAACCTAACTGCGTGTTGGTCGACAGTCCTCCCGAACAGCGCGCGGAAACCGCCCCCGCGCCCCCAACCCGCCGGGCGATACGGGTCCTTGGGTTGCTCGTGTCCGTTGTGATCCTGGTGTTCGTCGCATTGGCGAGCATCGCGATCGGGGCGAAAGAGCTGTCCCTGGAGCAGGTGTGGCACGGCCTGTTCGAGGACTCCGGGACCTACGGCGACGTCGTGGTGACCGAGCGGCTGTGGCGAACCCTGCTCGGGCTGCTGGCGGGGGCCGCGCTCGGGCTCGCCGGGGCGGTCCTCCAGGCGCTCACCCGTAATCCGCTGGCCGACCCGGGGCTGCTCGGGATCAACGCGGGTGCGTCCGCTGCGGTCGTCACCGCCATGACGTACTTCGGGGTCACGAGCCTGAGCGGGTATGTGTGGTTCGCGTTCTTCGGGGCGGCCGCGGTCGGGGCGCTGGTCTGGTTCCTCGGGGGGAGTCGGGGGGCGACGCCGGTGCGGCTGGCGCTCGCCGGTACGGCGATCAGCGCCGCGCTCTACGGCTACCTCCAGGCCGTGATGATCACGGACGAGGCGGCGCTCGGCAAGATGCGCTTCTGGACCGTGGGTTCGCTGACCTCCGCGAGCGAGTCGACGATCCTTCAGGTGCTGCCGTTCCTCGCGGGCGGCACGCTCCTCGCCCTGGCGCTCGCCCGGCCGCTCAACGCCATGGAGATGGGCGACGACACGGCACGGGCCCTCGGCGCCAACCTCAACCGGACGCGGGCGCTGTCGATGCTCGCCGCCGTCGTGCTGTGCGGGGCGGCGACCGCGGCCTGCGGGCCGATCGTGTTCGTCGGCCTGATGGTCCCGCATGTCGTGCGCTCGTTCACCGGGCCCGACCTGCGCTGGATCCTGCCGTACGCGGCGATCCTGTCGCCCGTGCTGCTGCTCGGCGCCGATGTCATCGGCCGGGTGGTCGCCCGGCCCTCGGAGCTTCAGGTCGGGATTGTCACCGCGATCATCGGTGGCCCGGTCTTCATCTTTCTGGTACGACGGCGGAGGACGGCGCAGCTGTGAAGACCAACCGTGCCGAGCGCTCCCCTCGCGCCAACCGTGCCGTCAGGACGCCCGGCGGCCTGTCGTTCCGGCTCGACGTCCGGGCCCTCGTCGTCGTACTCCTTCTGCTGGCCGCCGCGCTCGCGGCGAGCGTCGTGCTGATCGGCACCGGCGACTTCCCGATCTCGGCCGGGGACGTGCTCAGGACGCTGATGGGCGACGGGAACGCGGGGCAGGAGTTCATCGTCAACGAGCTGCGGCTGCCGCGTGTCCTGGTCGGGCTGCTCGTGGGCGCCTCGCTGGGACTCGGCGGGGCGCTGTTCCAGGCCGTGTCGCGCAACCCGCTGGGCAGTCCGGACATCCTCGGGCTCGGGCAGGGGGCGACGGCCGGGGCGCTCACCGTGATCGTGCTGTTCTCCGGAAGCGCGGGCGAGGTCACCGTCGGCGCCCTGGTCGGCGGCCTCGGTGCGGGACTCGCCATCTATCTGCTCGCCTGGAAACAGGGGGTGCACGGATACCGGCTCGTCCTGGTCGGCATCGGCGTGTCCGCGATCCTCACGGCCGTCAACGGCTATCTGCTGACCAAGTCCACCATCACCGAGGCCGCCCAGGCCGTCGTCTGGATGACCGGCTCGCTCAGCGGGCGGGACTGGGAGCAGGTGTGGCCGCTGCTGTGGCTGTGCGCCGTGCTGGTCCCGCTGGTCCTCGGCAACGCGCGGGCGCTCAGGATGATGGAGATGGGCGACGACGTGTCCCACGCCCTCGGCGTGCGCGTCGAGCGCACCAGGGCGCTGCTGATGGTGGCCGCCGTGCTGCTCACCGCGACCGCGACCGCCGCCGCGGGCCCCGTCAGCTTCGTGGCGCTCACCGCGCCGCAGCTCGCCCGGCGGCTGACCCGCTCGCCCGGCCCGAACCTGCTGCCGTCGCTCTGCATGGGCGCGGCCCTGCTGGTCACGGCCGACTGGCTCTCGCAGAAGGTCTTCGGCGCCGACCAGATGCCGGTGGGTGTGGTCACCGGTGTGCTCGGTGGCGTGTATCTGCTGTGGCTTCTGGTCACCGAGCGGAAGGCGGGCCGGATATGAGCGCCGCCGACCGCGCCGACCGCACCCTGAACAACCGAAGGAGCACCGTGAACCGCCTCTCCGCCGAGGACGTCACCCTCGCCTACGACCAGCGCGTCATCGCCGAGCAGCTGTCGGTGGAGATCCCCGACAACTCCTTCACGGTGATCGTCGGCCCGAACGCGTGCGGCAAGTCCACGCTGCTGCGGGCGCTGTCGCGGATGCTGAAGCCGAGTCAGGGCCGGGTGCTGCTCGACGGGCAGGTCATCCAGTCGATGCCCGCGAAGAAGGTCGCGCGGACCCTGGGGCTGCTGCCGCAGTCGTCGATCGCGCCGGACGGGATCACCGTCGGCGACCTGGTCGGGCGCGGCCGGTACCCGCATCAGGGGCTGCTGCGCCAGTGGTCGACCGAGGACGAGAGGGTGGTCCAGGAGTCGATGGCGCAGACCGGCGTCGCCGAGCTCGCCGACCGGTACGTGGACGAGCTGTCCGGCGGTCAGCGCCAGCGCGTGTGGATCGCGATGGCGCTCGCCCAGCAGACGCCGCTGCTGCTCCTGGACGAGCCGACGACCTACCTGGACATCCAGCACCAGATCGACGTCCTGGACCTGTGTGCCGAGCTGCACGAGGAGCAGGGGCGCACGCTGGTGGCCGTGCTGCACGACCTCAACCACGCCGCGCGCTACGCCACCCACCTGATCGCCCTCAAGGGCGGCAGTGTCATCGCCGAGGGCGCACCGAACGACATCGTCACGGCCGAGCTGGTCGAGGAGGTCTTCGGGCTGCGCTGTCAGGTGATCGACGACCCGGAGACGGGGACGCCGCTGGTGGTGCCGGCCGCGCGCAAGGCACGCGCGCGGGACGAGGCGCGTGTGGCGGTCAGAGAAGCTTCCTGAGCTGGAACAGGTCGCGCAGACCGGCCTCCAGCTTCACCCGCCCCGAGCCCCAGGCCTTCGCGAAGTTCAGCTCGCCGTCCACCAGGGCGATCAGATCGTCGCCGGTCATGGTCAGCCTGATCTGCGCCTTCTCCTTCGGCGGGCCCTGGAGCGTGTCGTGCACGACGATCCGGCCGCCGGTCATCCTGCCGACGAACGTGACGTCCAGGTCGGTGATCCGGCAGCTCACCGAGCGGTCCAGGGCCGCCGCGGTCGCGGCGTCCCCCTCGGCGCGCTGCATGGTGTCCGAGAGCTTTTCGAGTGCGGCGCGGCACTCCTCGATCGTGGCCATCGCGATCGACGGTACAGCAGCCCTTCGGGGTAGCGTCGGGGCATGAGTGACGCAGCCCCGGAGACGGAGGCCCTCCAGGAGCCGGAGTACGACCCCGCCGCCCCGGCCCCCCTGAACGTCCCCCGCACCCCCACCGGCAACCCCGAGGTCGACGCCCAGCTGGAGCGGCTGGCCGATGCCGACCACCTCGCCACGGACGGACACGTCGAGGTGTACGAGGATGTACACCGGGGGCTGCGTGACGCGCTGACCGCGCTCGACGCCCGGCCGGGGCCTCCGGCGCCCTCATCGTCGTACGAACACAGGAGCTGAACCGAACGTGGCAGGAGTCGCACGTCTTCGTCTTGACGCGGAGCTGGTCCGGCGGAAGCTCGCGCGCTCGCGCGAGCACGCCAGTCAGCTGATCGCGGCCGGACGGGTCACCGTCGGCAGGACCGTCGCGACCAAGCCCGCCACACAGGTGGAGAAGGCGGCCGCGATCGTGGTTCAGGACGACGACGGCGATCCCGACTACGTGTCCAGGGGCGGGCACAAGCTCGCGGGCGCGCTGGCGGTGTTCGGGCCGCGGGGGCTCGTCGTCGAGGGGCGGCGGGCACTGGACGCCGGCGCGTCGACCGGCGGGTTCACCGATGTGCTGCTGCGGAACGGGGCCGCGCATGTAGTCGCCGTGGACGTCGGGTACGGGCAACTCGCGTGGACTCTGCGGAGCGATGAACGCGTCACCGTCAAGGACCGTACGAACGTACGCGAGTTGACGCTTGAAGCGATCGATGGGGAACCTGTGGATCTTGTCGTGGGGGATCTGTCCTTCATCCCGCTCGGGCTGGTGCTGCCGGCCCTGGCGCGGTGCGTGAAGCCGGACGCCGACCTGGTGATGATGGTCAAGCCGCAGTTCGAGGTGGGGAAGGAACGGCTGGGCAGTGGGGGAGTCGTACGGAGCACGCAGCTGCGGGCGGAGGCCGTGCGGGGAGTGGCCGAGAAGGCGTGGGAACTCGGGCTCGGGGTGAACGGGGTCACGGCCAGTCCGTTGCCCGGACCCTCGGGCAATGTCGAATACTTTCTGTGGCTGCGTGCCGGGGCGCCCGCCCTGGATCCGGCCGACGTTGACCGTGCAGTGGCGGAGGGGCCTCGTTGACACAGAACCGAGCTCGTACTGTTTTCCTGCTCGCCCACACCGGTCGGCCTGCGGCGATCCGCAGCGCCGAGCTGGTCGTGAAGGGGCTGCTGCGCGAGGGCATCGGCGTACGGGTACTGGAGTACGAGGCCGCCGACCTGCCGCTTCCGGAGGAAGTGGAGCTGGTCAAGGAGGCGACTCCGCAGTGCCTCGACGGGTGCGAGCTGCTGATCGTGCTGGGCGGGGACGGGACGCTGCTGCGCGGCGCCGAGTTCGCCCGGGCGTCCGGGGTGCCGATGCTGGGCGTCAACCTCGGGCGGGTGGGCTTCCTCGCCGAGGCCGAGCGGGACGACCTCGACAAGGTCGTCGACCGGGTGGTCACGAAGTCGTACGAGGTCGAGGAGCGGATGACCGTCGATGTCGTCGTGCACAGCAACGGGGACATCGTGCACACCGACTGGGCGCTGAACGAGGCGGCGGTGCAGAAGGCCGGCGCCGAGAAGCTGCTTGAGGTGGTCCTGGAGATCGACGGGCGGCCGGTCACCGGGTTCGGGTGCGACGGCATCGTCCTGTCGACGCCGACCGGGTCCACCGCTTATGCGTTTTCCGCTGGTGGGCCTGTGGTGTGGCCTGAGGTCGAGGCCTTGTTGATGGTGCCGATCAGTGCGCATGCGTTGTTCGCGAAGCCGCTGGTGACCTCGCCGGACTCTGTGCTGGCCGTGGAGGTTCTGCCGCATATTCCGCCGGGGGTGCTGTGGTGTGACGGGCGGCGGACGGTCGAGTTGCCGCCGGGGGCGAGGGTCGAGGTGCGGCGGGGGGCCGTGCCGGTGCGGCTTGCTCGGCTGCACCATGCGTCCTTCACCGACCGGCTTGTGGCGAAGTTCGCGTTGCCTGTTTCCGGGTGGCGAGGGGCTCCGCACTAGAGCTCGGGTGTTCGAGGTGCGTTGGCGGGTGCGGGTGGATCGTGGTTGCTCGCGCAGTTCCCCGCGCCCCTTCGGGGGCGCTTCCCTCCCCCGGGTGACAGGGCGCCTCGCACTCTCGCGCCCTTACCTCGTAAGGTCTTCACCGTGCTGGAAGAGATGCGGATACGGTCGCTCGGAGTCATCGACGATGCCGTCGTCGAACTGTCGCCCGGGTTCACGGCTGTCACCGGTGAGACGGGTGCGGGCAAGACCATGGTGGTCACCAGCCTGGGGCTGCTGCTCGGTGGGCGGGCGGACCCGGCGCTCGTGCGGATCGGGGCCGAGAAGGCGGTCGTGGAGGGGCGGATCACCGTCCCCGCGGGTGCCACGGCCGTCGTACGGGCCGAAGAGGCCGGGGCCGAGCTCGACGACGGGGCGCTGCTGATCAGCCGTACCGTTTCCGCCGAAGGGCGGTCCCGGGCGCACCTGGGCGGGCGGAGCGTGCCGGTGGGTGTCCTCGCGGAGCTCGCCGACGAGCTGGTCGCCGTGCACGGGCAGACCGATCAGCAGGGCCTGCTGAAGCTGTCCCGGCAGCGGCAGGCGCTGGACCGGTACGCCGGGGACGCCGTCGCCGTGCCGCTCGCCAAGTACGGCGAGGCCTACCGGCGGCTGCGGGCCGTCGCCGTCGAGCTCGACGAGATCACCACGCGCGCGCGTGAGCGGGCCCAGGAAGCCGACATGCTGCGCTACGGCCTCGACGAGATCGCCGGTGTCGAGCCGCGCGCGGGCGAGGACGCCGAGCTGGCCGAGGAGGCCGAGCGGCTCGGGCACGCCGAGGCGCTGTCGTCCGCCGCCACGGCCGCGCACGCGGCCCTCGCCGGGAACCCCGAGGACCCCGAGGGCATCGACGCCGCGACGCTGGTGGCGGGGGCCCAGCGGGCCCTGGACGCCGTACGGTCGTACGACCCCGCCCTCGCCGCGCTCACCGACCGGATCGGGGAGATCGGGATCCTGCTGGGGGACGTGGCCGGGGAGCTGGCGGGGTACGCCGACGATCTCGAAGCCGATCCCCTGCGGCTGGCGGCCGTCGAGGAACGGCGGGCCGCGCTCACGGCACTGACCCGGAAGTACGGCGAGGACGTCGCCGCCGTGCTGACGTGGGCCGAGCAGAGTGCCGCGCGGCTGACCGAGCTGGACGGGGACGACGAGCGGATCGGGGAGCTCACCGACGAGCGGGACGCGTTGCGGGCCGAACTGGGTGGGCTGGCGCAGGCGTTGACCGACGCACGGGCGGAGGCGGCCTCGCGGTTCGCCGCTGCCGTGACCGCCGAGCTGGCCTCGCTGGCCATGCCGCACGCGCGGGTGTCCTTCGACATCCGGCAGACCGAGGACGCGGAGGGCGTCGAGGTCGGCGGCCGGGCTGTCGCGTACGGCCCTTCCGGTGTCGACGAGGTGGAGCTGCTGCTCGCCCCGCACCCCGGCGCTCCGCCGCGGCCCATCGCCAAGGGGGCCTCCGGAGGTGAGCTCTCGCGCGTGATGCTCGCCGTGGAGGTGGTCTTCGCGGGGACCGATCCGGTACCGACCTATCTCTTCGACGAGGTCGACGCCGGTGTCGGCGGCAAGGCGGCGGTCGAGATCGGGCGGCGGCTCGCGAAGCTGGCCAAGTCCGCGCAGGTCGTGGTCGTCACCCATCTGCCGCAGGTGGCGGCCTTCGCCGACCGGCAGCTGCTGGTCGAGAAGACGAACGACGGGTCCGTCACGCGCTCCGGGGTGAAGGTGCTCGAAGGGGAGGAGCGGGTGCGGGAGTTGTCCCGGATGCTGGCGGGCCAGGAGGATTCGGAGACGGCTCGGGCTCATGCTGAGGAGTTGTTGGCGGCGGCGAAGGGGGACGGCGGGTAGGCCTTCCCGCCGCCCCGCGGGCCTTGGGGCGAGGCGGCCGTCGGCGGTGCCGGAGTACGGGCTTTTCTCACCCGTGTGAGTGACCCTCCCCACCTCCACCCCGAACCCGCACACTCCCGGCGTTCCCGGAACACCCGTGCGTACTGGCATCCTTGGGCCAGCACGCAGTACGCGTAGGAAGCGCGCGCGGTACACCCCTCCGCCCGACAGCTTCTGTACGTTTCCTCGTGACCGCCCGACGCCGAACCAGGAGCCCCGGCCACGTGAGCCACGTGAGCAGCCACTCACCGCACGGTCAGTCACCGCTGCGCACCGTGCAGGTGCTCGGCGGCGGCAACGCCGGCAGCAGCGCGCATGTGCGCTCGCTGACGTCCGGGCTCGTCGCGAGGGGCGTGAAGGTCACCGTGTGCGCCCCCGTCGAGGCGGATCGCCTCTACGACTTCACGGGCGCCGGTGCCGACCACGTGCACGTGCCGAGAAGCAGCGACCCCGGCTCCGTGTCCGCGCTGCGAGCGGCCTGCTCCGACGCCGATCTCGTCCACGCGCACGGGCTGCACGCTTCGTTCCGGGCCGTCCTCGCGCTGAGCGGGCGGAGTACTCCGCTCGTCGTGACCTGGCACGACCGGGCGCACGCGGAGGGCGCGCGGGCCCATCTCGTGCGGCTGCTGGAGCGGCGGGTCGTGAAGGCCGCGTCCGTGGTGCTGGGCGCGACCTCGGCCCTCGTCGACCGGGCCCGCACCACCGGTGCCCGGGACGCGCGCCTCGCCGCCGTCGCCCTGCCCGGTCCCCGCGGGGCCGTGCGGCTGGAGGACCCCGACCGGCCGCGGCCCAAGGTGCGGGCCGAACTCGGTGCCACCGGGCGGCCGTTGCTGATGGCTGTCGGATCGCTCGACCGGCATCGCGGCTACGACACCCTGCTCGACGCCTCGCGCGCGTGGCGGGCGCTCGATCCGGTGCCGCTCGTCGTGATCGCCGGGGAGGGGGCGCTGCGGGGCGAATTGCAGCGCCGGATCGAGGACGAGGAGCTGCCCGTCCGGCTGATCGGCCGACGCGACGACATCACCGAGCTGCTCGCCGCCGCCGATCTCGCCCTGGTGTGCAGCAGTTGGGAATCGCGCTCCCTCCTGGCCCAGGAAGCCCTCCACGCGCGCGTGCCGCTCGTCGCGACCGCCGTCGGCGGCATGCCCGAACTCGTGGGCGACGCCGCCGAGCTCGTGCCGTACGGGGATGTCCAGGCGCTCGCGGACGCCGTGGTGCGCTTGCTCGGTGATCCGGCGCAGTGCGAGGAGCTGCGGGGCAAGGGCGTACGGCAGGCCGCGACTTGGCCGACGGAGGACGAGACCGTCGCTCAAGTGCTCAGTGTGTACGACGAGTTGACCCAGCCGCGCCCGCTGGTCTAGAGGACGTGCCTGCGGGCTCGCAGGGCCAGGCTCAACGCCAGCACCGTCTGCGGGTCGTCGAGGTCGGTGCCCAGCAACTCGCCGATGCGGGCGAGGCGGTTGTAGAGCGTCTGGCGGTTGAGATGGAGCTCGCGTGCCGTCTCCGCCTTGCGGCCCGCGTGGGCGAGGTAGGTCTCCAGGGTCGGCAGCAGCGGCGGCTTGGAGCGGGCGTCGTGGTCCCGTACCGGGCCGATCGCGCGGTCGACGAAGGCCGCGAGGTCGGGATGGTCGCGCAGCCGCCACAGCAGCAGGTCGATGTCGAGGCGCCGGGCGTCGTACCAGGGGCGGTCCGACAGGCCCTGGGCCGCCGTCGCCGTCTCCGCCGCGTGCCGCAGCCCCGCCGAGGCCGCCGCCCAGCCGCCCGCCACGCCGACCACGACCACCGGTGGCTGGGCTCCGGGCCGCTGCATCCCGGCCCGCTCCACACCCGCCCGCAGCGCCGCCGCGACCCGGTCCGCGACCGCCGACCGCTCCGAATCCGAACGCAGGCCCAGCAGGACCAGGACACGGCCCTCGACGGGTCGTACGCCCAGCAGCACCGGAACGCCCACCGAGGCCAGCTCCTCCGACACCGCCCGGGCCAGCACCGCCCAGCCGCCGCCGGGGGAGAGGGTGTCGCCGAGCCGCATCACCACCGGCATCAACGGGCCGGCGCCCGGCTTGAAGCCCAGCACGCGCGCCTGCGCGGGCGCGTCCTCCGCGGTGATCCGGCCCTCGGCGAGGTCGGTCAGGAAGTCGCCGCGGCCCCGCGCGGCCAGCTCCTCCTCCTGGCGGGCCTGCATCAGGACGACGGCGAGGATGCCCGCGGCCCGCTCGGCCGCCATCCGGTGCACGGGGACCAGCGGGGCCCGGACGGGGAGCAGGACGAGCCGCGCCCGTACCGAACCCGTCCCCGGGCCGCCGCCGGGCACGTCCACCAGTACGGACCCGGCCGGCGGAGCGTCCTTGTGCTGGCCGCGCAGCCCTTCCCAGACCTGGAGCGGGTCCGCGCCCTCGGGCCCGGCCCCGGCCGCGTACAGCAGCTGGCCGTCGGTCGTCTCCAGGAAGACGGGGTTGTCGCTGAAGTCGGCCAGGATGCCCAGCACCTGGGGCACCCCGCCGCCGCCCAGCAGGGCCTCGGTACAGCGGCGGTGCACTTCCTCGGCGCGCTGGAGGAGGGCGTAGTGGCCGTTGACGATCTCGGTGTGGATCTCCTCCGTGACCGTCACGAACGGCACCTCGCGATGGAGTTGGACGAGGGGGAGGCCGGTCGTGCGGGCCGTGTCGACGAGGGCGGCGGGCAGCCGGGTGAAGCGGGGGCCGAGTTCGATGACGAGGGCCGCGATGCCGCGCTCGGCGAGCGTGCGGACGAACGCGCGCTGCTCGGCCGGACGCGTGCCGAGGCCGTAGCCGGTGGTCAGCAGGAGTTCGCCGCCTTTCAGCAGGGACGCGATGTTGGGCACCTCGCCCGCGTGCACCCAGCGCACCGACCGGTTCAGTCGGTCGGCGCCCGCGAGGATCTCGGGCAGGCCGCTGCGCAGGCCGGGCAGCTCCAGTGCCCGCTGAACGGTGATGCCGGCGGCGCCCTGGCGGTCGAATCTGCTGTCCATGAGCCGGACGGTACCCGCGCACATGCTTCGACGACATCTCCGCCGATCATGCCGGTCTGATGTTGTGGTTGAAGCGGAAGACGTTGTCCGGGTCGTACCGCCGCTTCAGCGCCGCCAGCCGCGCGGTGTTCTCGGCACCGACCCCGGCCACGACCCGCTCGTCGCCCTCGTCGCCGATGAAGTTCAGGTAGACCGCGCCGGTGCTCCACGGGCGGGCGTCCGCGCGGACGTCCCTCACCCACTGGATCACCCGCTCGTCGTCCGCCGGGTCCTCCCACATCGCGAAGGGATGCACGGCCCACGGCGCGTCCCGGTACGGCACCGGGTACTCACGCGGCCCGTCGGCGATCGCCCCGCCCTGCGGGAAGAGGACATGGATGGTGCCGGTCGGCACCGGCATGGACGCCGCCCGGGCGCAGAAGACGTCCAGGAACGCGTCCGGCGCCTCCCGCAGATACTCGGCCGACCAGTAGTTCCGCATCCCCGGTGGATCGTCGAGCATGCACTGGACGTCCGCGTACGGCATCGCCCCGACGATCTCCGTCTCGTGCGGCAGCGCCAGCAGGGGTTCGGCGACCTTGCGCATGTCCGCCTCGGACCCGGCGTACGTCAGCAGCGCACCGCACAGCAGCGTGCCGACCAGGTGCGGCGGTACGAACTCCTCGGGCGGGGCGGTGAGATAGATGACGCCGCCGCTCGCCTCGTTCGGGGCCGTGGCGATGATGTCGCGGTAGGTGCGGACGACCTCGGGGCCGTACTCCGGGAGGAACAGCAGGAACGCGATGGCGAACTCGGGCAGCTCGTGCAACCTGAGGGTGAGCGCGGTCGCGACGCCGAAGTTGCCGCCGCCTCCGTGCAGGCCCCAGAACAGCTCCGGGTTGTCGTCGGCGCTCGCGTGCACCTGACGGCCGTCGGCGGTGACCAGGTCGACGCCGAGGAGGTTGTCGACGGCGAGGCCGCACCAGCGGTCCAGCCAGCCGGTGCCGCCCCCGAGGACGAACCCGCCGACGCCGGTGGTGGAGGCCCGGCCGCCGGTGGTGGCGAGACCGTGTGGCTGGCAGGTCCGGTCCAGGTCGCTCATCGTGGCGCCGCCCGCGATCCGCACCGCCTGTGCGGCGGGATCGACGGTGACCTCCCGCATATGGCGCAGGTCGACGACCAGACCGCCGTCGTTCAGCGCCATCCCCGCCACACTGTGTCCGCCGCCGCGCACCGCGATCGGCAGATCCAGGTCACGGCCGAAGCGCACGGCCCGTACGACGTCGGCCTCGTCCACGCACTGGGCGATCACCGCCGGACGCCGGTCGATCATCGCGTTGAAGACGGTACGGGCCTCGTCGTAGCCCGAGTCCCCCGGGGCGAAGACGTCGCCGACCAGTTGTTCGCGGAGCGCGGTGAGTGCCGCGCCCGCCTTCGATGGGGAGGCCATGGGGCGCCCCCTTCCGTGCAGGGGCAGATGTTTACAGCGTAGGCGCGGTGGAGTCGGTGGTCCTGTCGGACGGTGGGACGTTCCTGAATGGTCAGAAACGTTCAGGAACAGAAATCGGTGAGGGTGGCGGTGAGGATCTCGGTGAGTCGGTCCAGCGAGGCCAGGTCGACGTACTCGGTGGCCGCGTGGGCGCCCTCGCCGTCGACGCCGAAGAGCAGACAGGGGATGCCGGCCCGGTCCAGCAGCGCGCAGTCGGTCCAGAAGGGCTCGGCGCGGATCACGGGAGGCCGGCCGAGGGCCCGCTCGGCATGCCGGGTGAGCGTGCGCACGACGACGGCCTCGGGGTCCGCCTCGAACGGCTCGCGGTGCAGACCGCGCGTGAGGCGGTGGCGGAAGTCGGGGACGGTGGCGGCGAGGTGGTCGAGGACGGCGGCCAGTTCGCGCTCGACGCCGTCCGCGCTCTCCCCGGGGACCGTACGGCGCTCCAGGGTGATCCGGCAGCGCGCCGGGTAGGTGGACGGCTCCTCGCCGCCCCGGACGACGGAGGCGTGGACGGTGCCGGTGCCGAGCAGGGGGTGGGCCGGGCCGTCGGTCAGACGCCGGCCCCACTCCTCCAGGGCGACCAGGAAGTGCCCGGCCTTGGCGATGGCGTCGATGCCGAGATCGGGCCGCGAGCCGTGCGCCGCCCGTCCCTCGATCTCCACGTCGAACCAGACGAACCCCTTGTGCGCGAGAGTGACTTCGAGGTGGCTCGGCTCGGTCACGATCGCCGCGTCGGCCGTGAAGGACTCCAGCACCTCCTCGGTGCCCAGGCTGCCGTGCTCCTCGTCGGCGACGCAGGCGACGAGCACGTCGCCGCGCAGCGGCCCTTCGGCGACGGCCCGGGCGGCGGCGGTCATCATGGCCGCGATGCCGCCCTTCATGTCGAAGGTCCCGCGGCCGTACATCCGCCCCTCGGCCACCCGCGGATCGAGCGGTTCGCCCTCGTATCCGGCGAGGCCGACGGTGTCGAGGTGCCCGTTGAGCATCAGCGAGCGCCCGCCGCCGGTGCCGCGCGCGACGGCGACGAGCGAGGGCCGGCCGGGACGCCGCTCCAGCCGGTGCACCTCGAAGCCCCGCGCCGCCAGCCACTCGCCGCAGTAGTCGGCGACGGCGGCCTCACCGGCGCCACCGGGCACCAGGTCCGGGTTGACGGAGTCGATGGCGATGAGCCGGGCCAGGAGAAGGGCGGGGGTCGACGCGGTCATGGGGATTCCTTCCAGACGTGGTAACGGCTCAGGAGTGGTGAATCGGTACTGGTGTCCGGGACGGTGAGCGTCTGCCGGTGCCGACACAGCGTCTGCAACCTCAGGAATACGAGCGCGCCCCATGTCAGCAGGCCCAGGACACCCACGGCGGCCCCCCAGTGGGTCAGCACGCGGGGGCGCCCTCGGTGCTCAGCAGCACGATGACGGAGTCCGGGCCGAGCCCGAGGGCCCTACGGCGTTCCTCCGCACCCGCACCGGCGAGCAGCGCGCGCAGCCCGGCGAGGGAGGCCGCCCCGCACGGTCCCGAGGAGACACCGAGGCCGGCGAGGTCATCGGCCGCGCGGAGACTCGCCGCGTCCGGGACGGCGACGGCGGCGTCGAGTCCGCCGTACAGGTAGGGCCAGGCGAGGCTGGACGGTGTGCCGCAGTTCAGTCCGGCCATCACGGTGTCGCCGGTCGGGACGCTGAGGGGCGTGCCGGCGGTGAGGCTCGCCAGGACGCAGGCCGCGGTCTCCGGCTCCACCGCCAGCAGCGCCGGGGCCTGCCCGGACGGCCGGCTGCGGTAGTGGGTGACGACGGCCTGGGCGAGCGAGCCCACGCCCACGGGGACGCAGACGAGATCGAGGCCGACCCCCGCCAGCTGCTCGTCGATCTCGGCGCAGAGCGTGGCGTAACCCTCGACGATCCAGCCGGGAATCTCCTCGTAGCCGGGCCAGGCGGTGTCCTGCACCAGGATCGCACCGGGCCGGTCGGCCGCCTCGGCCGCACGCCGTACGGCCTCGTCGTACGGGCCCGTGACCTCCGAGACCCGTGCCCCCTCGGCGGCGACGGCCGCCACCGCCCGCGCGGGCACACCCCGCGGTACGAAGACGTGGGCGTCCTGGCCGGCCAGTCGGGCGGCCCGGGCCACCGCGCGGCCATGGTTGCCGTCGGTGGCCGTCACCAGGGTGAGGGGACCCGGCCCCCGCTCGGCGAGGGCGCGATGGACCGCCCAGAACGCGCCCAGCGCCTTGAACGCGGGCAGGCCCAGGCGGTGTGACTCGTCCTTGACGAGAACCCTGCCGACCACCAACTCGGCCGCGAGGGAGGGGAGTTCGGTCAGGGGTGTGGATGCGTAGTCGGGGAGCGCGGCATGGAAGGCGCGCACCCCGGCGGGCGCGGGCGCGCATCGCCAGGTGCGTGCGCCGGGGCGCGTGAGCCAGAGCGGAGAAGGGTGCGTGGACACCGGATCAGCGTGCGCGGCCCGCCTACGATCGGTCCAGCGAATCTTTCCGACCTATAGTCGTCGGAAAATCCGATGACTCAGGGCTGGGGCCGCCGATGTTCGACCTCCACCGCCTCCGTCTGCTGCGTGAGCTCAAGCACCGCGGCACCCTCGCGGCTGTCGCCGCCGCCCTCTCGTACGCCCCCTCGTCGGTTTCTCAGCAGCTCTCCCAGCTGGAGGCGGAGGTCGGGGTGCCGCTGCTCGAACCGGTGGGGCGGCGGGTGCGGCTCACCGCGCAGGCCGAGATCCTCGTCGCCCACACCGAGGCGGTCCTCGCGCGGCTGGAGCGCGCGGAGGCGGACATCGCGGCCTCCGTGAGCGCGGGCGAGCTGACCGGCAGGCTGCGGCTGGCCTCGTTCCAGACGGCGGCGCTGGCCCTGCTCCCGGCCACGCTGAACCTGCTGCGGGACCGGCACCCCGGGCTGCGCGTCCAGGTCCGGCAGCTGGAGCCGGAGGTGGCGCTGCCCGCCCTCCAGGCCCGTGACTTCGATCTGGTCGTGGCCGAGGAGTACCCGGGCGACCCCGGCCCCCGGCCCGCCGAGCTGGAACAGCAGGACCTGCTCGACGACCCCCTGCGCCTCGCGCTGCCCCGCCCGGACGCGTCGCTGAGCTCGCTCGCCGAGCACCCGTGGGTGCTGGAACCCGAGGGCACGCCCGCCCGGCAGTGGGCCCTGCGCGAGTGCCGGTCGGCCGGCTTCGAGCCCGATGTGCGCTTCGAGACCGCCGACCTGCTGCTCCATCTGCGGCTCGTGGAGCAGGGACACGCGGCGGCGTTCCTGCCGGACCTCGTCTGGTGCGGGCAGCCGCCGAGCGTTCCGCTGCGGCAGCTGGGGCGCGCGCGGCGCGTCTTCACCGTCGTACGCCGTGGCCGGGGCACGCACCCGGCCATCGTGGCGTGCCGCGACGCCCTGCGACAGGCGGCGGCACGCCCGGATGAGGGAGTCAGCCCCCGTACGCCCCCGACGCCGTCAGGCGCAGCGCCGTGTCGATGAGCGGGACGTGGCTGAAGGCCTGCGGGAAGTTGCCGACCTGGCGCTTCAGATGCGGGTCCCACTCCTCGGCGAGCAGTCCGAGGTCGTTGCGCAGGGCGAGGAGCTTCTCGAACAGCTTGCGCGCCTCGTCCACGCGGCCGATCATCGCGAGGTCGTCCGCCATCCAGAACGAGCAGGCCAGGAAGGCGCCCTCGTCACCAGGCAGGCCGTCGACACCCTCGCTGTCGCCCTCGGTCGGGTAGCGCAGGATGAAGCCGTCCGGCGTGGACAGCTCGCGCTGGATCGCCTCGATGGTGCCGATGACCCGCTTGTCGTCCGGCGGCAGGAAGCCCATCTGCGGGATGAGAAGCAGGGAGGCGTCCAGCTCCCGCGAGCCGTAGGACTGGGTGAAGGTGTTGCGCTCCTTGTCGTAGCCCTTCTCGCACACGTCCCGGTGGATGTCGTCGCGCAGCTCGCGCCAGCGCTCCAGCGGGCCGTCCGCGTCACCGGACTCGATGAGCTTGATGGTGCGGTCCACCGCCACCCAGGCCATGACCTTCGAGTGCACGAAGTGGCGGCGCGGGCCGCGCACCTCCCAGATGCCCTCGTCCGGCTCGTCCCAGTGGTCCTCCAGGTAGCGGATGAGCTTGAGCTGGAGCAGGGACGCGTAGTCGTTGCGCGCCAGCCCGGTCATGTGGGCGAGGTGCAGGGCCTCGGTGACCTCGCCGTACACGTCCAGCTGGAGCTGGTGGGCCGCGCCGTTGCCGACCCGGACCGGGGCGGAGTTCTCGTAGCCCGGCAGCCAGTCCAGCTCGGCCTCGCCCAGCTCCCGCTCACCCGCGATGCCGTACATGATCTGCAGGTTCTCGGGGTCGCCCGCGACCGCCCGCAGCAGCCACTCGCGCCAGGCGCGGGCCTCCTCGCGGTAGCCGGTGCGCAGCAGCGAGGACAGGGTGATGGCCGCGTCACGGAGCCAGGTGTAGCGGTAGTCCCAGTTGCGGACGCCGCCGATGTCCTCGGGCAGCGAGGTCGTCGGGGCCGCGACGATGCCGCCGGTCGGGGCGTACGTCAGGGCCTTCAGCGTGATCAGGGAGCGGACGACGGCCTCGCGGTAGGGGCCGTGGTACGTACAGTGCTCGACCCACTCGCGCCAGAACTCCTCGGTGAGCTCCAGGGACTGCTCCGGCTCGGGCAGCGGCGGCGCGTCCTTGTGCGAGGGCTGCCAGGAGATGGTGAACGCGATCCGGTCACCCGGGGCGACCGTGAAGTCCGAGTACGTGGTCAGCGACTTGCCGTAGGTCTCGCAGTCGGTGTCGAACCACACCGAGTCGGGGCCCGCGACGGCGACCGTGCGCCCCTCGTGCTTGTGCACCCACGGCACGACCCGCCCGTACGAGAAACGCATCCGCAGGGCAGAGCGCATCGGGACGCGGCCCGAGACGCCCTCCACGATCCGGATCAGCTGCGGCGCGCCGTCACGCGGCGGCATGAAGTCGGTGATCCGGACCGTGCCGCGCGGGGTGTCCCACTCGGACTCCAGGATCAGCGAGTCGCCGCGGTAGGTGCGCCGGGCCGCGGTGGGCGGCTCGGCGTCGGCGGCATGCGCGGGCCCCAGGCGCCAGAAGCCGTGCTCCTCGGTGCCCAGCAGGCCGGCGAAGATGGCATGCGAGTCGAAGCGGGGCAGGCACAGCCAGTCCACTGTGCCGTCCCGGCAGACCAGGGCTGCGGTCTGCATGTCTCCGATGAGTGCGTAGTCTTCGATGCGCCCGGCCACGTGCAACTCCAGTCGAACGGCCACGTCACCCCCTGGGAAAAAGGGGGCTGTCGCTAGTGCGGTCAAGGGGTCGTTGTTATGCGTCGTTGAGCGATGAAGCAAAGCAGCCGCTGTGCCGCTGGGCAAAACGACGATCTCTTCTCAACGAACTGACGAGCTCACGTTGTTCCGGGGCTTACGGGCGGGGGGTGGTGCCGTGTTGCCGGCCGGGCTCGGCAGCGAATGTCCGAGCAGGATACGACGCACGTAGATGATCTGTGTGCCGCTCCGGGCAACGCGGGTGGGCCGAACGGGTGAGCAGTCGGTGAGAAACCCGTGACGGGTGTGAGTCCGTGTCGGTGTGTGCGCGGAGCGTGGCCGGAAGCCATCGCCCCGAGGCGCTGATACCCTGGTAGCCCGTGGACCGGTGGTGGACAAAACCCCCGACCGCAGCGACGGCGACGCCGGGAATCTCCGGTCACAGCGCCGCACCGCACTCCAGATCGCGACCACGGGAGCCCCCTCTTGGCCATGCCGACGCCCTCCTTTCGTTCGAGCACAGCTACGACGACCAAGCACATCTTCGTCACCGGGGGTGTCGCCTCCTCTCTGGGCAAGGGCCTGACGGCCTCCAGCCTGGGGATGCTGCTCAAGGCCCGGGGCCTGCGCGTCGTCATGCAGAAGCTCGACCCGTACCTCAACGTCGACCCGGGCACGATGAACCCCTTCCAGCACGGAGAGGTCTTCGTCACCAACGACGGCGCCGAGACCGACCTGGACATCGGACACTACGAGCGTTTCCTCGACCGTGACTTGGACGGCAGTGCCAACGTCACTACAGGCCAGGTCTACTCGACGGTGATCGCCAAGGAGCGGCGCGGCGAGTACCTCGGTGACACCGTGCAGGTCATCCCGCACATCACCAACGAGATCAAGCACCGCATCCGCCGTATGGCGACCGACGAGGTCGACGTCGTCATCACGGAGGTCGGCGGCACCGTCGGCGACATCGAGTCGCTGCCGTTCCTGGAGACGGTCCGCCAGGTCCGCCACGAGGTCGGCCGTGACAACGTCTTCGTCGTCCACATCTCCCTCCTGCCCTACATCGGCCCGTCGGGGGAGCTGAAGACGAAGCCGACCCAGCACTCGGTTGCGGCGCTGCGCAACATCGGTATCCAGCCGGACGCCATCGTGCTGCGCTGCGACCGCGAGGTCCCGACCGCCATCAAGCGCAAGATCTCCCTGATGTGCGACGTCGACGAGGCCGCCGTGGTCGCCTGTCCCGACGCCCGCTCGATCTACGACATCCCGAAGACCGTGCACGGCGAGGGCCTGGACGCGTACGTCGTCCGCAAGCTGGACCTGCCGTTCCGCGACGTGGACTGGACGACCTGGGACGACCTGCTCGACCGCGTCCACAACCCCGACCACGAGATCACCCTCGCCCTGGTCGGCAAGTACATCGACCTGCCCGACGCCTACCTCTCGGTCACCGAGGCGCTGCGCGCGGGCGGCTTCGCCAACAAGGCCCGCGTGAAGATCAAGTGGGTCACGTCCGACGACTGCAAGACCCCGGCCGGTGCCGCGGCGCAGCTCGGTGACGTGGACGGCATCTGCATCCCGGGCGGCTTCGGCGACCGCGGTGTGCTCGGCAAGGTCGGCGCGATCAAGTACGCCCGCGAGAACAAGATCCCGCTGCTCGGCCTCTGCCTGGGCCTGCAGTGCATCGTGATCGAGGCCGCGCGGAACCTGGCCGACATCCCGGACGCCAACTCCACCGAGTTCGACTCGGCGACCTCGCACCCGGTCATCTCCACCATGGCCGAGCAGCTCGACATCGTCGCCGGCGAGGGCGACATGGGCGGCACCATGCGGCTCGGCATGTACCCGGCCAAGCTGGCCGAGGGCTCGATCGTGCGTGAGGTGTACGACGGCAAGGAGTACGTCGAGGAGCGGCACCGCCACCGCTACGAGGTGAACAACGCCTACCGCGCGGAGCTGGAGAAGCAGGCGGGCATCCTGTTCTCCGGCACCTCCCCGGACGGCAAGCTCGTCGAGTACGTCGAGTACCCGCGCGATGTCCACCCCTACCTGGTCGCCACGCAGGCGCACCCGGAGCTGCGCTCGCGCCCGACCCGTCCGCACCCGCTGTTCGCCGGCCTGGTGAAGGCGTCGGTCGAGCGGAAGACCTCGAAGTAACACAACAGTTGTACGGTGGCCGGGGCGTTCGCACTCAACAGGCGGGCGCCCCGGCTTCTCTTTGAGCACGTGCGGAAGGACTGGGCATGACGATCAAGGACACCCCCGAGGAGTGGGAGATCCGGGCGACGGAGACCCCCTTCGTGGGCAACAAGACCTCCGTGCGCACCGACGACGTGGTCATGCCCGACGGCAAGGTCGTCCGCCGTGACTACCAGGTCCACCCCGGCTCGGTCGGCGTCCTCGCCCTGGACGACGACGGCCGGGTGCTGCTGATCAAGCAGTACCGCCACCCGGTGCGCCAGAAGCTGTGGGAGATCCCGGCCGGACTGCTCGACGTGCCCGGCGAGAACCCGCTGCACGCCGCCCAGCGCGAGCTGTACGAGGAGGCGCACGTCAAGGCCGAGGACTGGCGGGTGCTGACCGACGTCTACACCACGGCCGGCGGCTGCGACGAGGCCGTGCGGATCTTCCTGGCCCGCGATCTGTCGGAGGCCGAGGGCGAGCGCTTCGAGGTGGAGCACGAGGAGATCGACCTGGAGTACGCGCGCGTGCCCCTCGACGAGCTCGTACGGGGGGTGCTCGCGGGCGAGCTGCACAACAACTGCTTGGTCGTGGGCGTCCTTTCGCTGGTGGCGGCGCAGGCCTCCGGCGGTTTGGACAGTCTGCGTCCGGCGGACGCGGCTTGGCCGGCTCGACCCTTCGAGGCGTGACGTCAGCGGGTCGCGCCGCCGTCGAGCCGGTTCGTCGCGCGGTGCGGGTCGCGTGTGGCTGGTCGCGCAGTTCCCCGCGCCCCTTTGCCGCGTTGCCCATCCATCGGTCCTATGATCCGTTGATCCGATCGGGCGACCTGCCCGCCGCGCTCCACCAGGAACGTTGCAGAGCGTGAACTACGCTCTGTAAATGCCCGTTCGGAGTCCCGGCGGGCTTTGCGCGTGCGGTGGGACGGGAGTGTGGCCCGTGACGGATCAGGCGGTGGACACGAGCGGCGTTCAGCTGTCGGCCGAGGGTCAATTCCTGGGCCGGACCAGAGAGTTGAAGGAGCTCCGCGCCGACATCGAGCGGGCGGGCCTCGACACCCTCTCCGGCAAGAAGGCTCCCCGCGCGCGTGTGCTGCTCATCGCGGGCCGGCCCGGCTCGGGCCGCTCCGCACTCGCCGAGGAGCTCGTCCAGCAGGTCGCGGACCGTTACGACGACGGGGTGCTCCGGGCACGTCTCAGCGAGCCCGACGGCACCCCCGTCCCCGTCGAGCGCACCGCCCGTGAACTGCTTGCCGCCCTGGACCGCCCGACCCCGGCAGGCGCCGCCGAGGAGGACCTCACCGCGGCGCTGCGCGAGGCACTCGCCGACCGCGGCGCGCTGCTCCTGCTCGACGACGCCGTCACCGCCGACCAGGTCGACGCCCTGCTCCCGGACACCCCGGAGTGCCTGGTCGTCGCCGTGTCCGACGGCCCGCTCACCGGCATCTCCGACGTCCGCCCCTGCACTCTCGGCGGCCTCGACACCAAGTCCGCCCTGGAGCTGCTGACCCGGTACACCGGCTCGGTCCGCATCACCGTCGATCCGCGTGCCGCCGAGGGCCTCGTCGAGGAGTGCCAGGCCCACCCCGCCGCCCTGACGATGGCCGGCGGCTGGCTCGCCGCCCGGCCGAAGGCCGCCGTCGCCGACCTCGCCAAGCATCTGCACGCCGAGGGCGACGAGGGGACGCCGCTGAGCCGGGTCTTCCGTCTCGCCTACGGCTCCCTGCCCAGCCCCGCCGCCCGGATACTGCGCCTGCTCTCCCTCGCCCCGGCCGGCCTGGTCGACCCGCACACCGCCTCCGCCCTCGCCGGCTGCTCGGTGGGCGGCGCCCGCACCACCCTGGACGACTTCGTCGCCCTCGGCCTGCTGCACTCCGTGGAGTCCGCGCTGCCGCAGTACGAGGTGCCGGCCTGTCTGCACCCCCTGCTGAAGTCCCTCGCCGAGACCCAGGACCGTCCCGCCGAGCTCCAGCTGGCCCGCGCCCGGATGCTGGAGCGCACGGTACGGCTGCTCCAGTCCTGCCGCGCCATCACCGAGACGGACAACCCCGAGGCCCGCGAGAAGCTCCAGGGCATGCCCCGCTCCCTGCGCTTCCCCAGCCCCAGGGCCGCCGAGGACTGGTTGCGCATCCGCAGGCCCGCCCTGCTGGCCTCGGCGCGGCTCGCCGTCGCCGACGGGGAGCTCGACACCCTCGCCAGACGGCTGATGTCCCAGCTGGTCAGGGCGATGGTCGCGCACTTCGGCACCCAGGCCGCGGCCCCCGACCTGTACGGCCTGCACCGGCTCGTCCTCGATGTGGCCGAGCGCCGAAAGCTGCCCAGGGAGCAGGCGGCGGCGCTGCTGAACCTGGGCGACCTGGACGCCCAGACCGGGCGCACGGCTGACGCGCTCACCCGCTATCGGGCCGCGCTGGACGCCGGACGCGCGGCGAACGATCCGTATGCGACCGGCCGCGCGATGGAATCCGTAGGTGGTGCGCATCTGGAGCTCGGGGACTACGACCGGGCCGCCGACTGGTTCGGCCGTGCCCTCGCCCAGCGCCTGGCCCGCGACGAGCGCGCGGACGCCGCCCGGCTGTACGGCCGGATCGCCGCCGCCCACACCTACGCGGGCCGGTACGGCGAGGCGCTGCGGAGCTGGCGGGCCGCGGTCGCCGGGTACCGCAAGGAGGGCGATGTGGCCGCCCACGCACGGGCGTTGAGCGAGCTGGCGCGGGTCCAGGAGTACGCCGGACGGCCCGAGGAATCGCTGCGCACCTGCCAGGAGGCCGTCGAGTGGGCGCGGCGCGCGGAGGACGTACGGCTGCAGGCCGCGTTGCAGCTGAGGCTCGCCGACACCCTCGATCACCTGGGCGATCCGGCCGCCGCGACGCTGCACCGGGGGGCCGCCGAGCGGCTGCTGGGGGAGGAGTTTTCGGAGCCGGAAGCGGAACCGGAGCGGCCTGATCCTTCGAAACAAGACGCTGATGCCTGCGAAATCCGTAGTACACCCGCAGAAGATTGATGCAATGAAAGGCTAGACAGCGGGAACACCTTCATTAGACTGGCTCTGCCGCACCTTCTCCTGCGGTGTCTCCCGGTGTGCTCGTGCATGCCCGGGTATGTGTTCTATTGCCCCACATCCACTGAGCCAAGGACCGTGATCCACGTGAAGGTCGGCATCCCCCGCGAGGTCAAGAACAACGAGTTCCGGGTGGCCATCACCCCGTCCGGCGTGCACGAGCTGGTGCGCCACGGCCATCAGGTCGTCATCGAGCAGGGCGCCGGTGTCGGCTCGTCGATCCCGGACGAGGAGTACGTCGCCGCCGGCGCGCAGATCCTCGGCACCGCCGACGAGGTGTGGGCCACCGCCGACCTGCTGCTGAAGGTCAAGGAGCCCATCGCCGAGGAGTACCACCGGCTCCGCAAGGACCAGACGCTCTTCACCTACCTGCACCTGGCCGCCTCCAAGGAGTGCACCGACGCGCTCATCGAGTCCGGCACCACCGCCATCGCCTACGAGACGGTCGAGCTGCCCGCGCGCGCCCTTCCGCTGCTCGCCCCGATGTCCGAGGTCGCGGGCCGCCTCGCCCCGCAGGTCGGCGCCTACCACCTGATGCGCTCGGTCGGCGGCCGCGGTGTGCTCCCCGGCGGTGTCCCCGGCACCCAGCCCGCGCGTGCCGTCGTCATCGGCGGCGGCGTCTCCGGCTGGAACGCCACGCAGATCGCCGTCGGCATGGGCTTCCACGTCACGCTGCTCGACCGCGACATCAACAAGCTCCGCGAGGCCGACAAGGTCTTCGGCACCAAGGTCCGGGCGATCATGTCCAACTCCCTGGAGCTGGAGAAGGCCGTCCTCGACGCCGACCTCGTCATCGGCGCGGTGCTCATCCCGGGCGCCAAGGCCCCGAAGCTGGTCACCAACGAGCTCGTGGCCCGGATGAAGCCGGGAAGTGTCCTTGTCGACATCGCGATCGACCAGGGCGGCTGCTTCGAGGACTCCCACCCGACGACACACGCCGAGCCGACCTTCCAGGTCCACAACTCGGTCTTCTACTGCGTCGCCAACATGCCGGGCGCGGTGCCCAACACCTCCACCTACGCGCTCACCAACGCGACGCTGCCCTACATCGTCGAACTCGCCAACCGCGGCTGGGTGGAGGCGCTGCGCCGTGACCCCGCGCTCGCCAAGGGCCTCAACACCCATGACGGCAAGGTCGTTTACCGCGAGGTCGCCGAGGCGCACGGTCTGGAGCACATCGAGCTGGAGACGCTGCTCGGCTGACCCCCTGACCTCGCCGAACGGCTAAGTCACCTTTTCGTAAAGGCGATACGTCAACATGGCGTGTCAACGACGCGCACCCGGCCGGACCTTGCCCGACAAGGTCCGGCCGGATGTGTGTATGGTCACTTTGCGACTCTCGGTCAACTCGCCTCGAACGTAACCCTTTGGTCGATTCGCACACCCGTGAAACCTGCCGTGCGACGGCCGTACGCCCTTGACAGAGGGATGTTTCATTGCCGACACATCGGGCCGGGTCCGGCGGATTGTGTTGCTGCGGACGCCCGACACGCCATAGAGTCGCCGACTGTCGGCATGGTGCCACGCTGACCTGTCTAGAAGTTTCCTGGTCACCAAGGAGGTAAGACGACTTGTGAATGAGTCGACATTTTCTCCCGGGGGTGGTCAACCAGGAGTGCCGGTACGGGACCAGGGTCCCGCGGGGTTCGAGGCTGTCGGCTCCGTCGCGGTGCGCACCTTCGCAGCCCACCGGAGTCACCAGCAGACCCGCGTGACTCTGTCAGCACACCAGAGCATGGATGGCCATCACGTGAACGCCATGGCCGGCGACGGAAGTGGCGCGCCCCACAGCCAGTTCGCCGACTACGACGAACTGCCCGAGGGGCACTTCTACGACCCCGACGCCGAGTACGAGCCCGACCCCGAGTACGCGGCCACGCTCGCTCCCGACGCTGCCCGTCAGCGCCGTGAGCGCATCGGCCCGACCGGTCGCCCGCTGCCGTACTTCCCGATCCCCGGTCCGCTGACGGACCACGGGCCCGCGAAGATCATCGCGATGTGCAACCAGAAGGGCGGCGTCGGCAAGACCACGTCGACCATCAACCTGGGTGCCGCCCTCGCGGAGTACGGACGCCGGGTGCTGCTCGTGGACTTCGACCCGCAGGGCGCGCTGTCGGTGGGTCTCGGTGTCAACCCGATGGAGCTCGACCTCACCGTCTACAACCTGCTCATGGAGCGGGGCATGGCGGCCGACGAGGTCCTGCTGAAGACCGCGGTCCCCAACATGGACCTGCTGCCGAGCAATATCGACTTGTCGGCGGCGGAGGTCCAGCTGGTCTCCGAGGTCGCGCGCGAGTCGACGCTCCAGCGCGCCCTGAAGCCGCTCATGGCCGACTACGACTACATCGTGATCGACTGTCAGCCTTCACTGGGCCTGCTCACCGTCAACGCCCTGACGGCCGCGCACAAGGTGATAGTGCCACTGGAGTGTGAGTTCTTCGCGCTGCGTGGTGTCGCCCTGCTGACGGAGACCATCGAGAAGGTCCAGGAGCGGCTCAACCCCGAGCTGGAGCTCGACGGCATCCTCGCCACGATGTACGACTCCCGCACGGTCCACAGCCGCGAGGTCCTGGCCCGGGTGGTCGAGGCGTTCGACGATCACGTCTACCACACGGTCATCGGACGCACGGTCCGCTTCCCGGAGACCACGGTCGCCGGCGAGCCGATCACCACGTACGCCTCCAACTCCGTCGGCGCCGCCGCCTACCGCCAGCTCGCCAGGGAGGTGCTCGCCCGGTGTCACGCCGAGTGAGTCTGCCGGGGGCCGACGAACTCTTCCGTACGACAGGGGGAATGGCGCTCCAGCCGTCCACTCCACGACGGGGGGCCAACGGCGACGCCCGGGTGCCCGCGCCGGCCGGAGAGAGCGACGGGGCCGCGGCCGCGTCGTCCGAGGACGCGCCGCATTCGGTGCCCGCACAGGGCGGCGACGGCGACGGGGCGGAGCATGTCGCGACGGAGCCCGCCGCGGCCGGTGAGTCCCGCAGCCGGGACGCGACGGCCGAGCGCTCCGGGCGACGTCAGGACGCGCAGGAAGGTTCTGCCGCGCCGCGCAAGCAGCGCGGCGGGCGGGCGCCCTCGCGTCGCCCCAGCGGCCGGGAGCGGCACGACGAGAAGATCACCGTGTACGTCTCCGCCGAGGAGCTCATGGACCTGGAGCACGCGCGCCTGGTGCTCCGCGGCGAGCACGGCCTGGCCGTCGACCGCGGGCGCATCGTCCGCGAGGCGGTCGCCGTGGTGCTGGCCGATCTGGAGTCCCGCGGGGACGCGAGCATCCTCGTACGACGGTTGCGCGGGCGGTAGCGGTAGCCTGCGGAGGCCATGACCTCGAACGACGCTCCCGTCCCCGCCTCCGGCGCCGCAGCCGGCCGTCGGCGCGTGCTGGGGCGGGGGCCGGGGGCGCCCGAGGCACCTGAGGCGCCTGAGCCCGTCGTGGTGGAAGAGCCGGTCGCGGAAGAACCCGACGACGGCGTCTTCAAGGTCCGGCTCGCCAACTTCGAGGGGCCCTTCGACCTGCTCCTCCAGCTGATCTCCAAGCACAAGCTGGACGTCACCGAGGTCGCCCTGTCCAAGGTCACCGACGAGTTCATGGCGCACATCCGGGCGATGGGCCCGGACTGGGACCTGGACCAGACGACCGAGTTCCTCGTGGTGGCCGCCACACTGCTCGATCTCAAGGCCGCCCGGCTGCTGCCCGCCGCCGAGGTCGAGGACGAGGCCGACCTCGCGCTCCTGGAGGCCCGTGACCTGCTGTTCGCGCGGCTGCTCCAGTACCGCGCGTACAAACAGATCGCGGACATCTTCAACCGGCGCCTCGACGACGAGGCCCGCCGCTACCCCCGTACCGTCGGCCTGGAACCGCATCACGCGGAGCTGCTGCCCGAGGTCGTCATCAGCATCGGCCCGGAGGGGTTCGCGAAGCTCGCCGTGAAGGCGATGCAGCCCAGGCCCAAGCCGCAGGTGTACGTCGACCACATCCACGCGCCGCTGGTCAGCGTGCAGGAGCAGGCCGGGATCGTCGTCGCCCGGCTGAAGGAACTCGGCGAGGCCAGCTTCCGGGCGCTCGTCGAGGACACCGACGACACCCTCACCGTCGTAGCGCGATTCCTGGCACTGCTCGAGCTGTACCGGGAGAAGGCCGTCGCGCTCGACCAGGAGACGGCCCTCGGGGATCTGATCGTGCGGTGGACCGGTGGCGAGGGGGACGGGACGCCGAGGGTCACCGACGAGTTCGACCGACCGCCCGAGCCGCCCAAGGAGGACAAGGCGTGAGCGAGGAGACCACCGACGTCCCGGCCGGGCAGCGCACCGTCGCCGACCTCGATCTCAAGCCCGCCCTTGAGGCCGTCCTCATGGTCGTGGACGAGCCCGCGACCGAGGAGCATCTGGCGAAGATCCTCCAGCGGCCCAAGCGGCAGATCGCGGACGCGCTGCGGGCGCTGGCCGACGAGTACACCGTCCAGGGGCGCGGCTTCGAGCTGCGGCTGATCGCCGGGGGCTGGCGTTTCTACTCCCGGCCCGAGTTCGCGGCGGCCGTGGAGGGCTTCGTCCTGGACGGCCAGCAGGCCCGGCTCACCCAGGCGGCCCTTGAGACGCTCGCGGTCGTCGCCTACCGCCAGCCGGTCAGCCGCAGCAGGGTTTCCGCGGTGCGCGGAGTGAACTGTGACGGGGTCATGCGGACCCTCCTTCAGCGGGGTCTGGTCCAGGAGACGGGCACGGAACCCGAAACAGGTGCGATCCTGTACACGACGACGAACTACTTCCTGGAGCGGATGGGCCTGCGCGGCCTGGACGAACTCCCGGAGCTCGCGCCCTTCCTCCCCGAGGCGGAGGCGATCGAGGCCGAGACACTGGAAGGGGTTCCGTCGTTCGATCCGGACGCTCCTGACGCGCCGGACGGCCACGACGCAGACGACTAGACGGAAATGTGATGCGAAGCAGCAGCGGCAGGAACAGCAGCGGAAACAACGGCGGGAGCCGTGGTGGCAACAGCGGCGGCCGCGGCGGCAGCAGCGGCGGGAGCGGCGGTGGCCGCGGTAACTACCGCGGTGCCGGTAACTCCCGTGACGACAAGCAGGGCGGCCGGCCGAAGAAGCCCCGTCCCGAGGAGCGCCAGTACGACGTCGGTCCCGGTGCCTCTCCGCAGGGTCCGAAGTCGGGGCGCGGCGCCTCGGCGCGCGGTGGCGCCAAGGGTGGGCCCAAGCAGGGTGGCACCGGGCGCGGCCGTTGGGTGCCGGCGACCTCCCGTGAGTACGAGGCGCGTGCCGAGGAGCGCAACCGCGAGCGGTACGCGAACAAGAAGGACGTGAAGCTGCCCAAGACCTTCCCGGGCGCCGAGCAGGAGGGCGAGCGGCTCCAGAAGATCCTCGCGCGCGCGGGCTACGGCTCCCGGCGGGCCTGCGAGGAGCTCATCGAGCAGGCGCGGGTCGAGGTCAACGGCGAGATCGTCCTGGAGCAGGGCAAGCGGGTCGACCCGGAGAAGGACGAGGTCAAGGTCGACGGCCTGACCGTCGCGACCCAGTCGTACCAGTTCTTCTCGCTGAACAAGCCCGCCGGTGTCGTCTCCACCATGGAGGACAACGAGGGCCGGCAGTGCCTCGGCGACTACGTCACCAACCGGGAGACCCGGCTCTTCCACGTCGGGCGGCTCGACACCGAGACCGAGGGCGTCATCCTGCTCACCAACCACGGTGAGCTGGCGCACCGGCTGACCCACCCCAAGTACGGCGTGAAGAAGGTCTACCTCGCGCACATCGTGGGCCCGATCCCGCGTGACCTGGGCAAGCGGCTCAAGGACGGCATCCAGCTGGAGGACGGGTACGCGAAGGCGGACCACTTCCGGGTCGTCGAGCAGACCGGCAAGAACTACCTCGTCGAGGTCACCCTCCACGAGGGACGCAAGCACATCGTGCGCCGCATGCTCGCCGAGGCCGGCTTCCCGGTCGACAAGCTGGTGCGGGTCGCCTTCGGTCCCATCACCCTGGGCGACCAGAAGTCGGGCTGGCTGCGGCGGCTGTCCAACACCGAGGTCGGCATGCTGATGCAGGAGGTCGACCTGTAGGGCAGGGGCGCCTCGTACGACGGCCGGTTCCGGATATCTCTCCGGGGCCGGCCGATTCGTTTCCGCGCTCCCGCCGGTCTGTATCCCACACGGGTGAAGGGAGCGGACATGACCGCGACGGCGGACCGCGAGGAACGGGTACGGACGGTGGACTCGGCGGGCGGGACCGGCGGCACCGAGGATCCCCACAGCATGCGTCAGACGTCCTTGGAGAGCCGTATGCGGCCTCCGCTGCCCCCGAGGCTCCAGAGCCCGTCATGGGCGCCTGGGGAGCCGCTGAGAGACCCTGTGGTGGGCGTCCCGGCGCGTGGGCGGCTGCCGGGCGCGCCCTCCCTCGGCCTGCCGGAGGTGCTGTCGTGAACGCCGGGGAGCTGCTGGAGCGTGCGCTCGCCTACGCGCTGGGGAGCGTCGCCGAGGCCGAGAGCGCGGGCCTCGGCCGGATCACTCCGTGCGCCGAGTGGGACCTGGGGGAGCTGCTCGACCATCTCGACGACTCCCTGGACGCGCTGTACGAGGGGCTGACCGGCGGACGCATCGGGCTGCTGCCGCACGCCGACCGGGTCTGCGGGTTCCGCACCCGCGCGCGTGCGGTGCTCGGCGCCTGGGCGGCCGGACCGGGCGACGAGGTGCTGGTCGGTGAACGGCCGCTGGACGTGCGGGTCATGGGCGCGGTCGGCGCCGTCGAGATCGCCGTGCACGGCTGGGACGTCGCCCAGGCGTGCGGCAGGGCCCGCCCTCTCCCGGCCGCCCTCGCGGCCGAGTTGCTGCCGATCGCGCGGTGCGTGGTCGCGGTGGAGGACCGGGGCGTGCGGTTCGCCGAGCCGGTCGCGGTGGGCTCCCGCGCGTCGGCCGGGGTCCGGTTGCTGGCCTTTCTGGGGCGTCGCGACTGTCTTCCGGGATGACGGGGGGATCGGACGTCACTGCGTGTTGCGCGAGCCGGATGACGTCGAGTGGGGGGTGTGCCGGTGCTGGCATGCGCTGGGGTGGCGCCCGGTGTGTGGTCGCTGTGGAGGGGCGGGGGAGCCGGTCGTGGTGGGCTCCCGCGCACCGGCCGAGGTCCGGCTGCTGGCCTTTCTGGGGCGTCGCGACTGTCTTCCGGGATGACGGGGGGATCGGACGTCACCGCGTGCTGCGCGAGCCGGACGACGTCGAATGGGGGGTGTGCCGGTGCCGGCTTGCGCTGGGGCGACGTCCGGTGTGTGGTCGCTGTGGCGGGGCCGGGGGGGGGCTCCCGCGTACCGGCCGAGGTCCGGCTGTCGGCCTTACCGGGGCGCCGGGATTTCCCTGCCGGGATGACGTCGGCCCGGACGTCACCCCGTGCTGCGCGAGCCGGGTGAGGCCGGGGTGGGGGTCGGTTCGGTGGCGGTCAGCAGGCGTTTCATCGTTTCGGCGGCGTGGACGGCCGCGGTGCCGCAGCAGTTGTTGAACAGCACGTGGAGTTGGTCGACCCGCCCGGCCAGTGAACGCAACCGGGGCAGCCACTCGGCGAGTTCGGCCTCCCGGTACGCGTACCGGAACCGGTCCTCCTTGCTCCCGGCGCCCCATGAGGCGCTGCGTCCGTGGAAGCGGACGACGGACAGCCGCGGCGAGGTGACGGGAGCGACGGGCGGGATCGAGGAGGGGAGGGTCTGCGTCATGTCGACGGCCACGGCCGTCATGCCGTACCGGGCGAGCAGCGCGGCGGTCACATCCGCCCACTCCCTGCGCCACCAGCCGGGATGCCGGAACTCCACGGAGACCGGCCACCCGGCGGTCCGCTCGGCGCACTCGCGCAGAAACGTCCCGGCCCACTGCCCGGGCCGGAACCACGGCGGGAACTGGAACAGCACACCGCCGAGTCGCCCGGCCGCCCGCAGCGGCTCGATCCCCTCGGCGAAGCGTGCCCACACCGCGTCGAGCACGGCCGGGTCCCCGGGGTCGGCGGGCAGCCCGTCGGGCATCACGGAACTCCGGGTCGGATGACCTGTGAGCAGCGAGAACGCCTTCACGTCGAAGACGAAGCCGGGCGGGGTCCGCTCGGCCCACAAGGCGCTCGTGCGGGCGTCGGGCAGCGCGTAGTACGCCGAGTCGACCTCGACGACCGGGAACTGCCCGGCGTAGTGCCGCAGCCGTCCCTCGGCGTCCCGCCGCCCCGGCGGATACCAGCCGCTGCCGGTCAACGCCCGGTCCGTCCACGAACACGTGCCCACGAGGATCTCGCCCATGCGGTAGCGGTTACCCGGGTTGCGCGAACCCATTTACCCGGGTTGTGCGAACCCGCCCCGCCTCTTTATAGTCGTACTGACTATTAAGAGAGGGGGGTAGTTGTGGCCGACTACGACAAGCACGCCTACGAACCCTTCGCCGTCACCGTCGACCTCGCCGTCCTCACCCTGCGCGAGGGGGCCCTGCGCGTCCTGCTCGTCGAGCGCGGACAGGAGCCGTACGCCGGCCACTGGGCGCTGCCCGGCGGCTTCGTGCTGCCGGACGAGTCGGCCGAGACGGCCGCCCGGCGTGAACTCGCCGAGGAGACCGGCCTGTTCGACGTCTCCGGGCTGCACCTTGAGCAACTGCGGACCTACAGCGAACCCGACCGTGACCCCCGGATGCGGGTCGTCTCCGTCGCCTTCGCCGCGCTGCTGCCCGACGCGCCCGAACCGCACGGCGGCAGCGACGCGGCCGACGCCCGCTGGGTGCCGTACGACCAGGCCCGGCCGCTCGCCTTCGACCACGACCGGATCCTGGCCGACGCCCATGAACGGGTCGGCGCCAAGCTGGAGTACAGCCGTCTCGCCACCGCCTTCTGTCCGGCCGAGTTCACCCTCGGCGAGCTCCAGCAGGTCTACGAGACCGTGTGGGGCACGACCCTCGACCGGCCCAACTTCCGCCGCAAGGTGCTCGCCACGCCCGGCTTCGTCGAACAGGTCCCCGGCGCCGCGAAGTTGACCGGCGGGCGCGGCAAGCCTGCGGCGCTCTACCGCGCGGGACCCGCCACCGCCCTGCACCCGCCCCTGCTTCGACCGTCCCGGGAAGGACGCCCCACATGACCGCCACCACCGTCAGGAAGCGCGCCGCGACCGGCACGCTGATCGGGCTCGCCCTCGGGGACGCGCTCGGATTCCCGACCGAGTTCAACGACGTCCCGTCGATCCTCGCCAAGTGCGGGCCGTGGCGGGAGATGCGGCTGCCGGAGCGGGCGTTCGTGTCCGACGACACCCAGATGACGCTGGCTCTCGGGCGCGGGTTGCGGACGGCCATGGACCGTGGGCTGCTCGGGCCGCTGCGGCTGGAGCGGCCGCTGCGCGAGGAGTTCGTGGACTGGTACCAGTCGCCGGAGAACAACCGGGCGCCGGGGCGCACTTGTCTGACCGCCTGCAACCTGCTGAAGGACGAGCGTCGTCCCTGGCAGGACGCCAGCCAGATCGGATCCAAGGGCTGCGGTGCCAACATGCGCGTCGCGCCCATCGGGCTCGCCCCGGGCCTCAGTGACGAACAGCGTTCCGGCGCCGCCCAGTTGCAGTCCGCGCTCACCCACGGGCACCCGACCGCCCTCGCCGCGTCCGACCTCACCGCGCACGCCGTACGGCTGCTCGCACAAGGAGCCGAGCCGACCGGCCTGGTCGGGCTGCTGCGGTCGTACGCCATCGAGAACCGCACCCGGTATCACGAGCGTTGGCTCGGCGATCTGTGGACGCGGAGCCATGACCCCTCGGCCGAGCACTTCATCGCGCGCGGCTGGGACGAGTGCCTGGAGATCCTGGACCGGCTGCGGGACGCGGTCCGTACCGTGTCGCCGGAGACCGATCCGTGCCTCGCCACCGGCGAGGGATGGATCGCCGAAGAGGCCCTGGCGACCGGGCTGTTGTGCTTCCTGCTCTTCGTCGACGAGCCGGTGACGGCCCTGCGCAGGGCCGCCTGCACGTCCGGTGACTCCGACTCGATCGCCTGTCTGACGGGCGCGTTCGCAGGGGCGTACCACGGGGTCGACGCCTGGCCCGTCGAGTGGGCGGACCGGATCGAGTACCAGAGCGAGCTGGTGACCCTCGGCGCGCTCTGGGACTGAATGAACGGACTAGGCCAGCTGGATCGAGTCGCCGTCGACCGTGATCTTCTTCTCGGCCAGGGGCTGGGTGGCCGGCGGGTGGGCCACCGAACCGTCCTTGATGCTGAACTTGCTGCCGTGGCAGTTGCAGTTGATGGTGCCGCCAGAGACGCTGGCCACCGGACATTGCTGATGGGTGCAGATGTTGGTGAAGGCCTTGAACTCGCCCTTCTCCGGCTGGGTGACGACGACCTTCTCGTCCTTGAAGATCTTGCCGCCGCCGACCGGGATGTCGCTCGTCCTCGCCAACTCCGTACCGGCGGTCGCCTCGACCGTGTCGGAGCCGGAGTCGTTGTTGTCGCCGTACTCGCTGCACCCCACGGTGAACGCCGCCGCGCCCGTCGCGAGAAGCACCGAACGCCGCGTCGGGCCTTGCATCGTCATGTCGTCACTCCGAACGTACGGAAGAACCAGAGGGCGGACGTCAGCCAGATGATCGTCAGCACGGCGAAGACAAGGCCGCCGACGATCGGCAGCAGCCAGTTGGGAAGGCGCTCCGAGCGGAGCAGGAGCATCTTGGCACTGAAGGCACCGAAGAAGAAACAACCCAGGAGGGAGTGCCAGAAAACGCGCGTTTCGTACGTCTGATAGCCCAGCGCGTAGAGACAGTGGACCGCGACCGGCACCGCCACCAGGAAGGCCGCGCGGCCCGACCAGCGGTGCAGGGTCGAGGACCAGCTCGGGCCCGGCAGCCTGCCGTACATCATCAGCGCCGACGTGAGCTGCACCAGGGCGAAGAAGATCGCGACGGTGGCCAGCCAGGACTTCACGGCGCCCGTGCTGCTGAAGCCGGCGAGGTTGAAGGCGGTGCCCGCCGGGTCGTGCGTCTTGCCGTACACCCCGAGGCCGACCGCCACCGCCGCGGCGACCAGGGCCGGGAGCAGATAGCGGACCGGACTCGGCGGCCGTTCGGCGGGCGGCGGCGGGAATCCCTGGGTGGCGGCGTTCGGGTCGACGGTCATGGCGGCTCCCTTGTACGGACTGGAGTTCAGGGCGTGACAGGGCGGGCCGTGAGTTGCCGGCCTTCGATCGTCACCGCGCCCGTCTCCGGGTCGATCTCGGGGGCGGGGGAGGGCTTGCCGTTCTTGTCGAGGATGCCGACCTGGGTGCCGTCCTTCAGGACGATCCAGCCGCCGTCGAACTTCGCGTCGCGCACCGTGGCCGTCGCCCGGTAAAGGCCGGACGGCTTGATCGCCTTGTCCGCGGTGAACGCGTAGTGCCCGCCGCCGATGTCGACGGTGCCGCTGATCCGCTTGCCCGCCTTGAGCGTGCCGTTCAGCTCGGCGCCGCCCTTCCCGGTGAGCTTCATGGTGCCGTCGTCCTCGACGTCGCCCTTGAGCCACGACTCCTTGTCCCGGCCGTCGCAGAAGTACGCGATCGCCCGGCCGTCCCGCAGGGAGACGGCGACCGCGGAGGAGTCGTCGTCCGTACGGCCCGCGTAGTCGGCGTTGGGGATCGGCGACTTCGAGGGCGAGGGAGACGGGGACGGGGGCTTCGTCGTGGGCGGCGGTGACGCCTTGGGGCTCGGTGACTCCGTCACCGACGCAGACGATTTCTTCTCGCCTGTCGTCGCGTTGAGCGACAGCATGAACAGGCCTAGCAGCAGACCCGCGAGAAGGGTGAGCAGCGGTCCGGAACGCTTCATGAAAGGGCCTCCCCCGAGGCGAGCTTCCTGCCATGAGAGCGGAGACGGGGCCCCGAGTCCAGGGGCGCATCGGTGTGTTTTCTCCCCGAGTAGCGGAGCTGTGACATTCGGGTGACATTGTCAGGGTCCGTACTCCCGAAAGGCTTTTGATCATGGCGGGAAACGATCTCGGTGGCCTGCTGGGCAGCCTGCTCGGTTCGGGCAGCGGCTCCGGCGGGGGCAACATCCTGGGCGCGCTGCTCTCCGCCCTCGGCAAGCAGGGCGGCAACGGCGACAACCCGTTGGGCGGGCTGCTCGACACCCTCGCCAAGTCGGGTCTCGCCGAGCAGAAGGAGTCCTGGCTCGGCAACGGCGAGAACCAGGCGGTGACCGGCGCGCAGATCCAGCAGGCGCTGCCCGACGACACCCTTCAGGAGGTCGCCAAGGAGGCGGGCGTCTCCCCGGACCAGGCAGCCGACGCGCTCGCCCAGGAGCTGCCGCAGGCCGTCGACAGGATGACCCCGAACGGCGAGGTGCCGGCGTCCCTGGAGGAGCTCATCAAGCAGCAGTCCCTGTGAACGTCCCGGTGTCTCAGGGGGCGGGCGCCACGCACCCGCCCCCCGCGGTCTGACTAGGCTGGATGTACCAAGAGCCGTACATCAGCAAGGAGCATCGCCGTGGCGGTACGAGCGGTCCGGGGCGCCGTCCAGCTAGAGCGGGACGAGGCCGGTCACATGGACGAGCAGGTCGGAGCGCTGCTCACCGCCGTTCTGGAGCGGAACGACCTGACCGCCGACGACCTGATCAGCATCTGGTTCACGGCCACTCCGGACCTGCACAGCGACTTCCCGGCCGCCGCGGCCCGCAAGCTCGGCAGCGGCTTCGCCGACGTACCGCTGATCTGCGCCCAGGAGCTCGACATCGAGGGCGCCATGCCGCGCGTCGTGCGGATCCTCGCGCACATAGAGTCCGAGCGGCCCCGCGCCGAGATCAACCACGTCTACCTCGGTGCCGCCGCCGCTCTGCGCAAGGACATCGCCCAGTGAGAACCGCACTCGTCATCGGCACCGGTCTCATCGGCACCTCCGCCGCGCTGGCGCTCGTGAGCCGGGGCGTCACCGTCCACCTCGCCGACCACGACCCCGAGCAGGCCCGTACCGCCGCCGCGCTCGGCGCCGGCACCGACGAGGCGCCTCAGGGGCCCGTCGACCTCGCGATCGTCGCCGCCCCGCCCGCCCACGTGGCCGGCGTGCTCGCCGACGCCATGCGCCGGGAGGTGGCCCGGGGCTACATCGACGTGGCCAGCGTCAAGGGCGGCCCGCGCCGCGAGCTGGAGGCCCTCGGCCTCGACCTCTCCTCGTACATCGGCACGCACCCCATGTCCGGGCGGGAGAAGTCCGGCCCGCTGGCCGCCTCCGGCGACCTCTTCGAGGGCCGCCCATGGGTGCTGACCCCGACCCGGGACACCGACACCGAGGTGCTGAACCTCGCCCTGGAGCTGGTCTCGCACTGCCGCGCTGTGCCGGTGGTCATGGACGCCGACGCCCACGACCGCGCGGTGGCGCTGGTCTCCCACATGCCCCACCTCGTCTCCAACATGGTCGCCGCCCGGCTGGAGAACGCCGAGGAGTCCGCCGTACGGCTGTGCGGGCAGGGCATCCGTGACGTGACCCGGATCGCCGCCTCCGAGCCCCTGATGTGGGTGGACATCCTGTCCGCGAATCCCGGGCCGGTCGCCGACCTGCTCTCCGACGTCGCCGCCGACCTGCAGGAGACGGTGCAGGCCCTGCGTGGGCTGCAGTCCTCGGACGAGGCCGAACGCGGCAAGGGCGCGGTCGGCATCCAGGACATCCTGCGGCGTGGGAAGGCCGGCCAGGTGCGGGTACCCGGCAAGCACGGCTCGGCGCCCCGGTCGTACGAGATCGTGGCCGTCCTCATCGACGACCAGCCCGGACAGCTGGCCCGCATCTTTGCGGACGCCGGACGGGCCGGGGTCAACGTCGAGGACGTCCGCATCGAGCACGCGACCGGGCAGCAGGCCGGTCTGGTGCAGCTGATGGTGGAGCCGCAGGCCGCGCCCGTACTGACCGCGGCGCTGCGGGAGCGGGGCTGGTCCATCCGGCAGTGAGCGCCCCGGCCCTCCGCCCGTAAGGAGGCCGCCGACGAGCCAGTACCCTTGTGCGGGGCCCTCGCGCGCCCCGCACACCCCACCACACCGCACCAGGAAGGTGTCCCCCCGTGGAAAACGGCGCCGCCCAGCCCGTGATCGTCGCCATCGACGGTCCCTCCGGCACCGGCAAGTCGAGCACGTCGAAGGCCGTTGCCGCGCAGCTCGGTCTGAGCTACCTGGACACCGGCGCCCAGTACCGGGCGATCACGTGGTGGATGGTGACCAACGGGATCGACATCGAGGACCCGACCGCGATCGCCGCCGTGGCGGGCAAGGCGGAGATCGTCTCCGGCGACGACCCGGCCGACCCGACGATCACCGTCGACGGCACCGACGTCGCCGCCGCGATCCGCACCCAGGAGGTCACCTCCAAGGTCAGCGCGGTCAGCGCGGTGCCCGAGGTGCGGGCCCGGATCACCGAGCTCCAGCGCTCGATCGCCGCCGGCGCGGAGAAGGGCATCGTCGTCGAGGGCCGGGACATCGGTACGACCGTGCTGCCCGACGCCGACCTCAAGATCTTCCTCACCGCCTCGCCGGAGGCGCGTGCCGCCCGCCGCAGCGGTGAGCTCAAGGGCGCCGACGTCAACGCCACCCGCGAGGCCCTGATCAAGCGGGACGCGGCCGACTCCTCCCGCAAGACCTCGCCGCTCGCCAAGGCGGACGACGCGGTCGAGGTGGACACCACCGAGCTCACGCTCGCGCAGGTCATCGAGTGTGTCGTCACCCTCGTCGAGGAGAAGCGGGCCGGGAAGTGACCGCACCCTCCCTGCGGGGCGCCGAGGTCGGGCGGCGCATCGGCGTCGGCCTGATGTACGGGCTGTGGAAGCCGCGCGTGCTCGGCGCCTGGAAGGTGCCCGCGGCCGGGCCGGTGATCTTCGCCGTCAACCACTCCCACAACATCGACGGCCCGATGGTCATGGGCGTCGCGCCCCGGCCGACGCACTTCCTGATCAAGAAGGAAGCGTTCATCGGTCCGCTCGACCCGTTCCTGCTCGGTATCGGACAGGTCAAGGTCGACCGCTCGGGCACCGACCGCGGGGCGATCACCCAGGCCCTGGACGTGCTGTCCGCCGGCGGTGTCCTCGGCATCTTCCCGGAGGGCACCCGCGGCGAGGGCGACTTCGCCGCGCTGCGCGCCGGGCTCGCGTACTTCGCGGTCCGCAGCGGCGCTCCGATCGTCCCGGTCGCCGTGCTGGGAAGTTCCGAGCGGCGGGGACGGTTGATAAAGGCGCTGCCTCCGTTGCGCAGCCGCGTCGACGTGGTCTTCGGTGACCCGTTCGAGGCGGGCGACGGCTCCGGGCGGCGCACCCGCAAGGCGCTCGACGAAGCGACCGAGCGCATCCAGAAGCAGCTCACCGCGCACCTGGAAAACGCCAGGCACCTGACCGGGCGCTAGGCGACACTAAGTAGTGGATCAAACCGACAGAATCCGGTTGGTCCACCGATCACCACGATGAACGACGAGGTACGGACTTCATGAACGACCACATCGACTCCGAGGGCTCTTTCGCAGAGCACGACCACGGAGCGCTTGGCGATGCCGAGTACGCGGAGTTCATGGAGCTCGCCGCGGAAGAGGGCTTCGACATCGAGGACGTCGAGGGCGCGATCGAGGCGGCCGGTCACGGGCCGCTGCCCGTGCTCGCCGTCGTCGGCCGGCCGAACGTCGGCAAGTCGACGCTCGTGAACCGCATCATCGGCCGTCGCGAGGCCGTCGTCGAGGACAAGCCCGGCGTCACCCGCGACCGGGTCACCTACGAGGCCGAGTGGGCGGGCCGCCGCTTCAAGGTCGTCGACACCGGCGGCTGGGAGCAGGACGTCCTCGGCATCGACGCCTCCGTCGCCGCCCAGGCCGAGTACGCGATCGAGGCGGCCGACGCCGTCGTCTTCGTCGTCGACGCCAAGGTGGGTGCCACGGACACCGACGAGGCGGTCGTACGACTGCTGCGCAAGGCCGGCAAGCCGGTGGTGCTCGCCGCCAACAAGGTCGACGGCCAGAGCGGTGAGTCCGACGCCGCCTACCTGTGGGCTCTCGGCCTCGGCGAGCCGCACCCCATCTCCGCGCTGCACGGCCGTGGCACCGGCGACATGCTGGACGCCGTCCTGGAGGCCCTGCCGGAGGCCCCCGAGCAGACCTTCGGCACCGCCGTCGGCGGCCCCCGCCGCATCGCCCTCATCGGCCGCCCGAACGTCGGCAAGTCCTCGCTGCTGAACAAGGTGGCCAACGAGGAGCGGGTCGTCGTCAACGAACTCGCGGGCACCACCCGTGACCCGGTCGACGAGCTGATCGAACTCGGCGGCGTCACCTGGAAGTTCGTCGACACCGCCGGTATCCGCAAGCGCGTCCACCTCCAGCAGGGCGCCGACTACTACGCGTCGCTGCGCACCGCGGCCGCCGTCGAGAAGGCCGAGGTGGCGGTCATCCTGATCGACGCCTCCGAGAACATCTCCGTCCAGGACCAGCGCATCGTCACCATGGCGGTCGACGCGGGCCGCGCCATCGTCCTCGCCTACAACAAGTGGGACACCCTCGACGAGGAGCGCCGCTACTACCTGGAGCGGGAGATCGAGACCGAGCTCGGCCAGGTCGCCTGGGCGCCCCGGGTCAATGTCTCGGCGCGCACCGGCCGTCACATGGAGAAGCTGGTCCCGGCGATCGAGACGGCGCTGGCGGGCTGGGAGACGCGCGTCCCCACCGGCCGCCTCAACGCCTTCCTCGGTGAGCTGGTCGCCGCCCACCCGCACCCGATCCGCGGCGGCAAGCAGCCCCGCATCCTCTTCGGCACCCAGGCCGGCACCAAGCCCCCGCGGTTCGTGCTCTTCGCCTCCGGCTTCATCGAGGCGGGCTACCGCCGCTTCATCGAGCGCCGGCTGCGCGAGGAGTTCGGCTTCGAGGGCACCCCGATCCACATCTCCGTGCGGGTGCGCGAGAAGCGCGGCAACAAGAAGAAGTAGACGTACGGCACACGGAAGGGCGGCCCCCGCTGCGGGGGCCGCCCTTCCATGCTTCCTCAGAGGCCCCGGCGCGGGCCCGGCGGCAGGGCCGGCACATGCTGCACCATCGTGCCGTGCTGCCCGACCTGTCCGACGCGCTGCCACTGCGACTGCTGCTGGCCCACGCGGGCGCTGTGCGCGCCCGCGCTGTAGGCGCTGTACGAGCTGCTGAACGACCCCGGCCGGTGCCCGCCGTACGACTCCGCGCCCTGGGCGAGGTTCCCGAAGGCGACGAAGTCCAGCTCGTCCTCGCCGCTGCGGTCACCCGGCAGCGTCCGGAAGGACTTGACGTACTCGGCGTAGAGCGCGTCGTAGATCGGCGTGGCCGAGGGACCGCCGAGCGGGTCCGGAGTCGACCGCGACGAGGGGATCGACTGGAAGGACGGGCGGCGGGGAACTTCGTATGCGTGCACGTATGTCCAAACGACCGCAGTCTTCAGGGGATGCGGGCGCGTTCAGGTGCACAGGGGCGTCGGGGTCACGTCCCCGCGAGCGGCAGCGCCGAGGCGACCAACTTGCCGTTGGCCGCCGCCTTGTCGATGGCGTCCCGCAGCAGGTCCTCCCGCGGCTGACGGCCGATCGAGCCCACCGGCGCCGCGAACATCAGCACCTGCTGGTGCTTGTTGGCGGCGGCCCGCCAGCCCTCGGTGACCTGAAGCGGCTGATGCGCCTGCCACCAGGCCACCGGCTGACCGCCGTTGGCCGAGGGCTGGAGCACCGCGTGCAGCTGCCCCATGGCCAGCAACACCGACCAGCCGTGCAACACCGGCGGCACCTCGGACAGTTCGGTGACCGGCATGAACCCCTGCTCGATGAGGAGCGGCAGGAAGTCGTCACCGACGCCGGTCGCGCCCGGGCGCACGATCGGCCCCGTCGGCTCGACCACGAGCGCCGGGTGCAACTCCCCGGCGATCAGCACCAGTCCGCTGGTGACGCCGAGCACCGCCTGCTCGGGGACGACCTTGTCGGGGTCGAGGTCGACGGTGTCGCCGGTGATGGACCTGACCGCTCCCTGGAGCTGCTCCTCGGTGACCTGGACGACCTGCGAGGGCAGACAGGTGGCGTGGGCGAAGGCGAGGACGGCGGTCTCGTCACCGATGAACAGGACGGTGCTGGTGCGCTCCGCTTCGGAGTCGCCGGGGGTGCGGCAGGACGTGCAGTCGTAACTGCCGGGGGCGTTGTCTCCGGCGAGCAGCCGGTCGGCCTCTTCGTCGCCGATCTCGGCGCGAACTTCGTCGCTGACGTCGAGCAAGCGCGGCACGGGTGACTCCCTCAGGAAGCGGTGCCCGGGTGGGTCCCGGGCTCATGAAGAAGACAACGGGCGATCTGTGGCGGGAGTCACGCTCCAGAGCGAACGGAATCGAACCATGTGGCGCAACGGGCCACCACAGGGTGCGGGACAGGGCATTCATGATCAAGTCTGTGCAGATCCACGGACGTTGGTTCGTCGATCCCCGGGGTGGCGGCGCGCTGGGGCCCCGTCCGGCCGGTCCGCCGACCGGGTGGGGCCCGCGCCCGTGCCGGTCGCGTATCGACGGCGGCGGCGGACGCCCTGCTTAGCGTGAGCCGATGTACCGCACGCCGCTCAAGCTGCTCCTCGCCGTCTGTCTGCTCGCCGGGGCGGCTCCCGCCCTCGCACACGCGGCCCCGCCGCCCCCGTCCCCGGGCCCGCTCTCCTCGACGGTGCCGTACGACTGCGCCCGCGACGGCTGGCCCTGGAGCTGTGTCGCGGAGTGCGAGAGCAGCGGACGCTGGACCGCGAACACCGGCAACGGCTTCTACGGCGGGCTCCAGTTCTGGCAGCCCACCTGGAAGGAGTTCGGCGGGCTGAAGTACGCCCCGCGCGCGGACCTCGCGACCCGGGCACAGCAGATCGCCGTCGCCCAGGAGGTGCTGGCCGTGCAGGGCTGGGAGGCCTGGCCGGTCTGTTCCCGGCGGTACGGGCTCCAGGGCCGGATGCACACGGTGAAGGCCGGCGACACCCTCTCGGGGCTCGCCCGCAAGTACGGCGTCCAGGGCGGGTGGCGGGCGCTCTACCGGGCCAACAAGGACATCGTCGGGCGCTATCCGGACCGGCTGAACGTGGGGACGCTGCTGGTCATTCCGAAGAGCGCCAAGGGCGCGAAGGAAGCGAAGGGTTCGGGCCGGGCCGCGGTGCTGTTCGGGGCGCCGCTCGACCCTATGCCCGCTCGGCCGCCTCTCCGCTGAACACGACCTCGCCCCTGCGCAGTTCGTACACCACGACGGGGGAGACGGCCGTCGCCCGGTCCCGCAGGGCCGGTGGCAGGCGTTGTTCCGCTACGACCACACAGGCGTCGAGCCCGGCCAGCAGGGAGTACGTGCGGGCGGCGACCGCGGGGGACATGCCCTGTGTCGGCTCGTCGACGAGCAGTACGCGCGCGCGGGTCAGCAGGGCGCGGGCGAGGGCGAGCATGCGCTGCTCACCGCCGGAGAGGGTGCCGGCGCGACGGGGCATCAGGGCCTCCAGCTGGGGGTACGCGTCGAGGGCCGGGGTGGCGGCGGGCGCGGCCAGGTCGAGGTTCTCGCGGACGGTGAGGGAGCCGAACACCGCGCGGCTCTCGGGGACCAGGTGGAGGCCGCGGCGGGCGCGTTCGTGGGCGGGGACGCGGGTGATGTCGGCACCGTCCCAGACGACGGCGCCGCCCGAGAGCGGGACCGTTCCGGCGAGGGCGCGCAGGACGCTCGTACGGCCGGAGCCGTTGCGGCCCAGCAGGACGGTGAGGCCGGGGGCCGGGGCGGCGAGGGTGACGCCGTGGAGGGCCTCCAGGGGGCCGTAGCGCACGCGTGCGTGGCGCAGGGCGAGGGTCGTCATGCCGGGCTCTCCTGAGCGCCGAGGGTGTCGAGCACGTGCTCGGGCGGGCCGGAGGCGATGATGCGGCCCGCGGCCATGACATGAACGACGTCGGCGAGGTCGGCCACCAGGTCGAGATCGTGCTCGACGACTAGCAGTGCCGTGCCGTCGGCGGCGAGGGCCTTCAGGACGCGGGCCAGCGCGGCCACTTCGGCGGTGTCGAGGCCTGCGGCGGGTTCGTCGAGGAGGAGTACGCGGGGGTTGCCGGCGAGGGCACGGGCGAGTTCCACGCGGCGGAGGGCGCCGGTGGGGAGTCCTGCGGCGGGGAGGGCGCGGAGGGGGCCGTCCAGGGCGAGGAGTCTCAGGGCGTGGTGGGTGGCGGTTTCCGGGTCGGGGGCGTGTGTCTGTTCTGCGCCCACGCGGACGTTCTCGGCGACGGTGAGGGAGGGGAAGACGGCGAGTTGCTGGAAGGTGCGGGCGATGCCGAGGCGGGTGCGGGCGTGGGCGGGGAGGCGGGTGATGTCCCGGTCGGCGTAGCGGACCTGGCCGTGCGTGGGCCGGTGGGTGCCGGCGAGACAGTTGAAGAGGGTGGTCTTGCCGGCGCCGTTGGGGCCGATGACGGCGGTGATGCGGCCGGGGTGGACGGTGAGGTCGATGCCGTCGAGGGCGGTGAAGGTGTCGTAGCGGGCTGTGAGGTGGTGGGTGGTCAGCACGCGGCCTGCGGCCGCGCTGTGTTTCCCACCCGCGTCGCGCGTGCGGGTTTCGTGGTCGGGTGCGGGTGGCGCTTGTGGGGGGTGAGCGCCGTTGGCGGCTGCGGGTCGACTTTGTAGAGGTTGGGCGCCCTCGGCGGCTGCGGGTCGACTTTGTACAGGTTGAGCGCCCTCGGCGGCTGCGGCTGCGGCTGTCGTTCGGCGTTCGGGTGTTCTCAGGCGTCTGCGCACCTCCACCCCGGCCGGCGTCAGCCGCACCGCCCTCCGCGCGCGCAGCCGCCCCGCCCCCGTCAGCAGCGCCTCGTACGGTCCGCTGGGGAAACGGCCCACCAGTACCGCCAGCACCCCGATCAGGGCCGCCGCCACCCCGCCCCGCGCCCCAGCGTCCAGGCCCACCAGCAGGGCCGCCGCGGTCAGGGCGCCCAGGGTGCTGTCGGCGCCCAGGACCATGACCGCGGCGAACCAGAGCAGGCCGCGGACGGGATCGAAGGCGCCGGGGTCGAACGCGCGTACGCCCATGCCGAGCAGGCCGCCGCCCAGGGCCGCCAACGCAGCGCCCGCGACGAACGCCAGGAGCTTCAGGGACGGGACCCGGACGCCCGCCGCCGCCGCGCCCGCCTCGTGGTCCCTCATCGCCGCCAGGGCCCGGCCCGTACGGCCCGTGCGGAGCAGGCGGGTCGCCCACAGGGCCGCCGCCAGCAGCGCCAACTCCAGGACGTAGTAGGCGCGGTCACCCTCGAAGCCCGCCGGGCGGTCCAGGGACAGGCCCGCCGTGGCGTACGGCTGCGCGAAGACGAACCGGCTCACCCCCACGCCCACCGCGAAGGTCGCCAGCGCCAGGGCCAGGCCACGGCGGGTGATCGCCGGCCAGCCGGTCAGGAGGCCCAGAGGGGCGACCAGGAGGACCGCCAGGGCGAGGGCGGGGAGCTCGGGGAGTCGCAGCACGCCCGGAAAGCGGCCCGCCGCCAGCAGCGCCGTGAACAGGGCGCCCAGGCCCGCGTACGCCGCTTGGCCGAGCGAGATCTGGCCGCCCCTGCCCGTGACCACGACCAGGGACAGCAGCACCACGCCCAGCGCCGGCACCTGCACCGACGTATGGAGGTCCGAGCCCGCGAAACCGAGGGGGAGGAGGAACAGCACCACCGCCACGATCCACGCGCCCGGTGGCGTCGGCACGCGCGCGGTGGCCGTGCGCGGGAGGGCGTCCCGGGTGCCGACGCGGGGGAGGGCCAGGGCGGCGAGCAGCAGAGCCACCACGAAGAGGTTCGCGCCGACCGCCTGGAGCAGCGGTTCGGCCCAGCCGGGCGGGTGCAGACGGGTCAGCTGGCTCTGGCCCACCCCGATCGCCAGCGCGACCCCGATCGCCAGCGGCAGGCTGCGCATGCGGGCCGCCACCGCGACCGCCACCACCTCCATGACCAGCAGCGGCAGGCCGTACGGGTCCAGGCGCACGTACGGCGCCAGCAGCACGCCCGTCAGGCCCGCCGTGAACGAGCCGAACGCCCAGCCCGCCGCGGCCACCCGGTCCGCGTCGATCCCGCCGAGCACGGCCAGTTGGCGGTCGTCCACGACCGCGCGCAGCTCACGGCCGAAGCGCGTCCAGCGGATCAGCGCGCCCACACCCACCGCGAGGACCAGCACGACCGCCAACTGCCCCCAGGGGTCCGACGACACCAGCTCCGGCGCGTCGTCCCGCGCGCCCTGGCCCCACAGCAGCGCGGCCCCGCCCACCAGCAGCACGAACACCCCGATGGAGGCGACGAGGGTCTGCGCAGGGTCGCCGCCGAGTACGGACAGGGGCCGGAAGACCCAGCGTTCCAGGGCCACTCCGAGGGCCGGCGCCAGCAGCAACAGCGTCGCCGCCGCTCCCGCCCACAGGGGCCAGCCCCACTCGACCACGCACTGCCGCAGCACGTACGCGCACACCATGGCGATCGCCCCGTGCGCGAAGTTGAGGACGCCCGTCGCGCGGTACGTCACGATCAGGCCGATCCCGGTCAGCGCGGCGGCGCTGCCGACCGAGAGCCCGGCGAGTGTGAGGTCGTAGGTGAGGGACGACATCGGCCGCGGGGTCTCAGTCGGTCTCTTCGGCGGGTTCGCAGATGGGGCAGGCGCCCAGCTCACCACTGGCCACCAGCTTCCTGTCCACCGGCACGGCCTCCACCTTCCCGGCCACCAGCGGACAGTCCGCGCGGTGCCAGAGCGTGCCGCCCGGCACCATCAGCAGATCCCCGCTGAGCGCGAGGGGGGCCGTGGCCGGCTCCGCGGGGCTCTCCTGCTCGGCGGCCACCAGGAGGCCGTACAGTTCCGCCACGCGCGCGGCGGCGAGCGTGTCCCGGCCGTGCGCCAGCAGGACCGCGCCCGCGACGATCAGCGCGGCGCCGGGGACCGTGCAGGAGGCCAGATAGGGCAGCTGGCGTTCGGCGAACCGCTCGCCGGAGACGCCGTACCAGCCGAGGACGCACAGCACCGCGCCCGCGGCGAGCGCGGCCCAGCCGGCCCACTGGACGGGATGCACGGTCCGCAGTCGGGCTGTCCGCATCTCTGGCTCCCACATGTCGCATGCCTGTCCATGTCAGCCAATCTTTTGCACTATGCACTCTGGAAGCTGACCCTGAAAGCACCGGGCGCACATGGCCCGGACCGACACCCGGTGGTGAGCCAGATGGTTCTCGGGAGCGACCGCACATGGGGGAACGGCAGCCGAGGGCTGGTGGCGGTGGTGTTCGTCCTCGCCGCGTCCCTCACGGCGTGCAGCGACGACAGCGGCGGTGGCGGCGACAGTCCGCCGCCCAGCCCGGTCCCGGAGACGACGACGAGCGCGCCCGCGAGTCCGTCCGTGAGCGGGCCGGCCGACGAGGCGGCGGCCGAGAAGGAGGTCAAGGAGAACTGGCAGAAGTTCTTCGACCCCAAGACCTCCACGAAGGAGAAGCAGGCCGTCCTGGAGAACGGCGACAAGATGGGTCCCGTCCTGGCGGCCTTCAGCGGCGACGACCGGGGCGGACAGGTGAAGGCCGAGGTCACCGAGGTGGAGTTCACCGCGCCGACCGACGCGACCGTGACGTACACGCTGCTCCTGAACGGCGCGACCGCCCTGCCGGACGCCTCGGGGACGGCCGTGGAGCAGGACGGCACCTGGAAGGTGTCCGTCACGACCCTGTGCGCCCTGGTCCAGCTGAGCGGGAATGCGACGGCGTCCGCCCTGCCGGGCTGCTGAGGCCGCGGCCGTGGTGCTGCTGCTCGCCCTGACGACGGCGTGCGGCAGCAGGCTCCCGGAGAGCGACTTCGAGCACGGCGGACGGACCACGCCGGCCCAGGACACCGCACCGATCCGTGTCGGTATCGTCACCAGCGCCACCAGCCCGGTCGGCGGCGACGCCTTCACCGGACCCCGCGACGGCGCCAAGGCGTACTTCGACCGACTCAACGCGCGCGGGGGCGTCGACGGCCGCCCGGTCGAGGTGCGGGAGTGCGACGACGGCGGCAGCGGCGTCGGCAACAACACCTGTGTGCACCGGCTGATCGACGAGGAGAACGTGGTGGCCCTGGTCGCCACCACCTCCCTCGACTACGCGGGCGCCTCCCGCGTCTCCCACGCGCGCGTGCCCGACATCGGCGGCCAGCCCATCGGCAACGCGTACGACACCTGGCCGCACCTGTACGGCATCTACGGCAGCCTCGCGCCCCGCGACGGCACCACCGGCTGGGACGGACGGCAGTACGGCGGCACCGAGGTCTACCGGTACTTCAAGCGCGAGCAAGGGGCCCGTACGGCCGCCGTCGTCTCGTACAACCAGGCCGCGTCCGCCGCCTACGCCCGGCTCGTCGTCCAGGGGCTGAAGGCCGAGGGCTACGACGTCGTGACCGAGCAGGTCGACTTCGCGCTGCCCAACTTCCGTGCCGTCGCTGCCGATCTCAAGGACCGGGGCGTCGACCTCGTGTTCGACGCGATCGACGCGCACGGCAACGCCCGGCTGTGCAAGGCCATGGACGACGTGGGCGCCCGGGTCACCGCCAAGGTCACCAACGTGCAGAACTGGACCTCCGCCGTCCCCGACGAGTACAAGGACTCCCCGCACTGCCGCAACGCCCTGTGGGCCACCGGATCCAGCCGGAACTACGAGGACACGGGCGAGGCGGCGGTACGGGAGTTCAGGGACGCCACCGAGGGACTCGAGACGCACTCCCAGTGGCAGCTGGAGGGGTGGGCGGCCGCCATGTGGTTCACGGACGCGGCCACCGCGTGCGCGAAGGCGGGGAGCGGTGTCACGCGCGCGTGCGTCGACGGGTTCATGAACCGCGGCGAGGACTACACCGCCGACGGGCTGCTGCTCCCGGTCCGGTTCGAACGGCTGGCCGAGCCGCCGAAGACCCGCCGGACCTGTCTGTCCGTGGCCCGCTGGCAGGACGGGAAGGGGTGGGTCTCGCAGGGGGAGATGAACGACACCTGCTTCGAGGTGCCCCAGCTTTCCTATCGCCAGTAAGGCAACCAAAAGGCAAAGCCGCGGGTCTCACCAGGAAGCAGAGCCAGGAAGGATCCGTACCGCATGACAACGTTGGCCCGGCCGACGGCACCCCTGCGTGCCGACTGCATCGCCGACTCCGCGGGCGGGCTGACCTTCGACGTCACCGTGGACGGGCAGGGCGGCGCCGCCCATCTCGTGCTGCGCCGGCGCGACGGGCACGAGGAGGTGTTCCTGCCGCTGACCCCGGCCGCCGACGGCCGGCTGCGCGCGGCCCTGCCGAGCAGCGTCGGCCTCCCGGAGGGCTGCTGGGACGCCTACGCGCGCGTGGACGACGGTGAGCGGCGGCTGATGCCCGGCCTGATGGACCTGCGGGCCGCCGACGGCCGGGTCCCGTACGAGACCCGGCACGGCAACCTCAGTCTGCGCTGCGGGAAGTAGCGGGAGCAGAGGGCATTGCGGACCGTGGCTGTCCGCGAGCGCTGGCAGACTCGGCCCCATGTTGGAGACCTCGGCACGACTTCTGCGCCTGCTCTCGCTCCTCCAGGCCCACCGCGAATGGTCCGGCGCCGATCTCGCCGACCGCCTCGGGGTCACCCCGCGTACCGTGCGCCGGGACGTGGACCGACTGCGTGAGCTGGGCTACCCCGTCAACGCCAGCCCCGGCACGGGCGGCGGCTACCAGCTGGGCGCGGGGGCCGAGCTGCCGCCGCTGCTGCTGGACGACGACGAGGCCGTCGCCGTGGCCGTCGGTCTGCGCACGGCCGCCGGGCAGGGCATCGAGGGCATCGGCGAGACGTCGGTACGGGCCCTCGCCAAGCTGGAACAGGTCCTGCCGAACCGGCTGCGCCGCCGCGTGGGCGCCCTGAACGCCTTCACCGTGCCGATGCTGCGCGGCCCGCAGCCCGGTGCCGTCGACCCGGCCGTGCTGACCGAGCTGGCCCACCTCTGCCGGGACGCGGAGCGGCTGCGCTTCGAGTACAGCGACCACGAGGGCACTCCGACCCGTCGTACCGTCGAGCCGCACCGCCTGGTCTGCACCGAGCGCCGCTGGTACCTGGTCGCCTGGGACCTCGACCGCGACGACTGGCGGACCTTCCGCGTCGACCGCGTCACGCCCAGGCCGCCGCACGGGCCCCGCTTCACCCCGCGCACCCCGCCCGCCGAGGACCTCGCCGCGTATGTCTCCCGGGGCGTCTCCACGCGCGCGTACGCCGCCCATGCCGTCGTCAGGCTGCTGGTGCCCCTCGCGGAGGCCGCCGAGCGGATCTCACCGAGCGCCGGACAGCTGGAGGCGGACGGACCCGACGCCTGCATCCTGCGCACCGGGGCCGCGAGCGTCGACGTGATGGTCATTCACGTGATGATGACGGGCTTCGAGTTCGAGGTGCTGGAGCCCGCCGAGCTGACGGAGGCGATCAGGACGGCTCACGGCCGGCTTGCTCGCTCGCTGGCTCGGGCTGGGGAGCGAGCGCCGCGTACTGCGGATGGTGCAGATCGAACGCCGGGGACTCGGAGCGGATCCGCGGCAGCGTCGTGAAGTTGTGCCGGGGCGGCGGGCAGGACGTCGCCCACTCCAGCGAACGGCCGTAGCCCCAGGGGTCGTCGGTCTCGACCTTCTCGCCGTACTTGGCGGTCTTCCAGACGTTGTAGAGGAACGGCAGCGTCGAGATGCCGAGCAGGAACGCGCCGATCGTCGAGACGGTGTTGAGGGCGGTGAACCCGTCGGCGGCGAGATAGTCGGCGTACCGGCGCGGCATGCCCTCCGCGCCCAGCCAGTGCTGCACCAGGAACGTGGTGTGGAAACCGACGAACAGCGTCCAGAACTGGATCTTCCCGAGCCGTTCGTCGAGCATCTTGCCGGTGAACTTGGGCCACCAGAAGTAAAAGCCGCCGAAGATCGCGAAAACGACCGTGCCGAACACGACGTAGTGGAAGTGCGCGACGACGAAGTACGAGTCGGAGACATGGAAGTCCAGCGGCGGGGACGCCAGGATCACCCCGGTCAGGCCGCCGAACAGGAACGTCACCAGGAAGCCGCACGACCACAGCATCGGGGTCTCGAAGGACAGCGAGCCCTTCAGCATGGTGCCGATCCAGTTGAAGAACTTCACGCCCGTCGGCACGGCGATGAGGAACGTCATGAACGAGAAGAACGGCAGCAGCACCGCGCCGGTGACGAACATGTGGTGCGCCCACACCACGATCGACAGACCGGTGATCGCCATCGTCGCCCCGATCAGCGTCAGATAGCCGAACAGCGGCTTGCGGCTGAAGACAGGCAGGATCTCCGTGATGATCCCGAAGAACGGCAGCGCGATGATGTAGACCTCGGGATGCCCGAAGAACCAGAACAGGTGCTGCCACAGCAGCGCCCCGCCGTTGGCCGACGCGAACACCTGCGAGCCGAACCGGCGGTCCGCCTCCAGCACCAGCAGCGCGGCCGCGAGCACCGGGAACGCCATGAGGATCAGGATCGACGTGAACAGCGTGTTCCAGGTGAAGATCGGCATCCGGAACATCGTCATCCCGGGCGCGCGCATCCCGATGATCGTGGTGATGAAGTTGACCGCGCCGAGGATGGTGCCGAAGCCGGCCAGCGCCAGCCCCATGATCCACAGGTCGGGGCCGACGCCGGGGGAGCGTTCCATACTGTTGAGCGGTGCGTAGGCGAACCAGCCGAAGGCGGCGGGCCCGGACGGCACGAGCAGCGAGCCCAGCACGATGAGCCCGCCGAACAGGAAGAACCAGTACGACAGCATGTTCAGCCGGGGGAACGCCACGTCCGGCGCGCCGATCTGCAACGGCATCAGCTCGTTGGCGAAGCCCGCGAAGCTCGGCGTTGCGAACAGCAGCAGCATGATCGTGCCGTGCATGGTGAACAGCTGGTTGAACTGCTGGTTGTCGAGGAGCTGCAGGCCCGGCCGGGCGAGTTCGGCGCGCATCAGCAGCGCCATGACCCCGCCGATCAGGAAGAACACGAACGACGTGATCAGGTAGAGGTGACCGATCTTCTTGTGGTCGGTGGTGGTCAGCCAGTCGACGACGACCTTGCCGTGGTTCCTGGTCCGCACGGGTCGCTCCGCCGTGTGCACGGTCTGGGTGCCCATCGCTCGCTCGCCCCTTCGCTCGTCGCGTCCCGGGTCAGCCGTCATGATGCTCGCGTCGCCGCGCACCGCGACAGGGGGCGTGCGGGGGTTCTGTGCGGGAAGCGTGTTTTTCCTATGTGGCGTCAGCTTCCGTGGCGCTGTGCCGAATCGGAATGGAAAGGCCCCGGAGGCGCGTCCACCGGAACCTTTCCGCACCTTTCCGTCTCGTTATTCGGGGAGCGATCACGACACGCGGGAATTCCGTTCGATTGCGCGCGGAAGGCGTAGGGAACCGCCCGTTCGTGTGACACCGGCCGAGGGAAACGACTGTCGGGATCCTGTGACAGAAGCGTGACCGGAGAGGGATCAGCTACCCACCGTGTCCTGTTCTCTGGCCCCGGCGCGCGCCCAGGCCCTAGCGTGGCCGTATGGCACCGATACCGAAACCGCCCGCCGAACCACACGACAATCCGGACGCCTACGTGGGCCTGGAACAGGCCCGGGCCGAGCGGCTCGCGCGCGAGAAGGGCTGGTCCACGGTCCGTTCGCTGCCGCCCGGAGCGATCATCACGATGGAGTACCGCAGCGGTCGGCTGAACTTCGAGGTGAAGGACGGGCGAGTGGCGCGGTCCTGGAAGGGCTGACACAGGGCGACGGCCCCCGCTCCGTGGAGCGGGGGCCGTCGCCGCGGGGTGGGTGTGTGCGTACCGTCCCCGCTGTCCGCCGGTGGCCTATCCGCCTGTCAGGGGGCGGGCCGCCGAGGTCGTGCCGCGGGCGACGCGGTCGGGATGGGGTGGCCGGCGCGGGCCGACCGGGGTGACCGGGGTGCGCTCCGAGCGGGCCGTGTGCGGGCCCGGCGCCAGATAGGCGGGCGCCCGGGTCGAGCGGGCCGCGGGCTCGCTCTGCGGAGCGGTGCGCGGCTTGAGCGGCACCGGGACCTCGACGGGCTTGACGGCCGTGGGTACGGCGCGGCGGGCCCGCCAGCGGTCGCGCAGGTCGAAGAGCGCGGTCTCGGTGCGGGTGATGAGCGGCTCGCACCAGGGCAGGGCCAGCAGGACGAGCAGGCCCGCGGTCCAGCCGAGCATGACGTCACTCAGCCAGTGCGTACCCAGGTAGACGGTGGCGAGGCCGACGCCGAGCGAGGTCACGGCGGAGACGGCGGACAGCCATCTGCGGGCTCTCGGGGTGGAGGCCAGATAGGCCAGGATGCCCCAGGTGACCACGGCGTTCGCGGTGTGGCCGCTGGGAAATATATCGCCGCCCAGACCCATCTCGTTCGCGCCGATGGTGGTCGCGTAGTGCGGACCGAGACGGCCCATGCCGAGCTTGGCGGCGCCGACGGTGAGGTTCAGCAGCAGCAGCGAGGCGCCCAGCGTGAGCATCGGGCGCAGCGTGTGCTGTCGCCAGGAGCGCCAGCCCAGCCAGGCCGCGACCATCACCGCGGTCGGGCCGCGCTGGCCGAGCACCACGTAGTAGTCGACGAACCAGTGGATCTCCTGCCACTGCTGGTACGGCCGGAAGAACATGACCTGCCAGTCCAGCCGGACCAGCCACGACGTGTCCACCACGAGCCACACGATCGCCAGGTAGAACAGCAGGGTTCCGGCGAGCAGCGCGACCCGGTGCCGGGACATCTTCGGCACGTCGAGGTGAGCCGGTCGTTCCGGCTCACGGTCCAGTCTGGCGAACACCCGGTCCAGACGGGTGAGGTTTCGTTCGGTACGCACCCAATCGACGTTACAGCGAGTGAGCTCAGTTCCCGGTCGAATCCACGGCTTTGTGATGACGATGTGATGTGGGATTCCTCTCAGGGAGAGGTTTATTTCCGAGGAATCCACAATCGGGTCGGGCTTGCCCCTTCAATTCCTTTGATCATTTCGGGGCGCGGTTTATTGCCGCTTATGAATTCGTTCACCGAATCATGGGGCGGAATTCTCCCGGTGCTCATCGGACCCGCGAGTCGATCATGGCGGGCCCGAGCCGTTCAGCCAGAACGCCCCGTACACCGCCGACGCCAGGGCGACACCGGCCGTCACCAGGGCCGACCTGGACGTCCGCAGCCGGGCCAGGGCCAGGGCGAGGGGCAGCAGCAGGGGGAAGGCGGGCAGCAGAAGGCGTGGTTTCGAGCCGAAGTAGCTCGACGCGCACAGGGCGAGGGCGGTGACGACACCGGCGTACACCAGAAGCGGCAGCGGCTGGCCCTGTCGTACACAGACGACGTACAGCCACACCACGAGCCCGACGCCGACGATCAGGCCGAGGCCCGCGAGGGCCGAGGGGAACGAGGTGAACTTGTCGGCGACGAAGCGGGCGAAGGCGTAGCCGCCGTCGAAGCCGTTGCGCCAGCCCGCCTGGACGTCGAGATAGCCGAGCGGGCCCTTGCCGGTGCGGTGGCCGACCCACAGGACGTAGCCGGCGGCGCCGAGGGGGGCGAGGAGCATGCCGAGGGCGCGACGCCAGGCCGGTGCGCCCCCTCCGGCCCTGTCGGCGGGGGTGGAGGGGGCGTGTTCCGGGTCCCGGGCGCCCTGCGCGGGGGCCGTGCTTCGGTTCCGCACGAACGAGGCAATACCTGTGACCCACACCGCCGCGACCACCGCGAGCCCCACCGGCCGGGTCAGGCCCGCCAGGGCCGCCAGGGTGCCCGCGGTCAGCCAGCGGCCGGTCAGGACGGCGTACAGCGACCAGGCGGCGAGCGCGGTGAACAGTGACTCGCTGTACGCCATCGACTGCACGATCCCGACCGGCAGCAGCGCCCAGACCAGCACGGCGCAGACCCCGGCCCGCCGGCCGTACACATGGTCCGCCACCGCGAAGATCCCCCAGGCCGCGGCGAGCGAGGCGAGCAGGCTGACGGCGAAGCCGGCGTCGGCGTACGACAGGGGAGTCACCGCCGCCGCGCCCCGCTCCAGCCAGGGCAGCAGCGGGAAGAAGGCCAGGTTCGAGTGCACGTCGCCGTTGGGGAGGCGGACCTCGTAGCCGTATCCCAGCTCGGCGACCCTCGTGTACCAGAGGGAGTCCCAGCGGGCCGTCAGCAGCGTGTACGCGCTCTTGTCCCGCGCCGCGCTCCACAGGGCCAGCGCGAGCAGCCCCAGGGCGCGGACGGCCGCGTACCCGAGGAGGGCCGGGGCCGCGCGGCGCAGGGCGTTGCCGGGCGGCGCCGCGCGCGTCTCAAGATCGGTCACGGGCCTGATTATCGAACGCCCGGTGAACCGCGAGCGCCGCAGGGGCGTGTTCGCGGGGGAGGGGCAGTGGCGTACGCCACACGTGTTCTCCGCGGAGTCTGAGAGGTCCACCACTTGGCCGAGGCGCGAACTCGCGTACGCTGACGTGTCACTCGCCTTCGTTGCGCGGGCCGGAGACCACCGCTCCTCCGGCCGAGATCATGGGGAGTCCCCACCCCGTGTGCCCGCCGATCGCGAGGGAACATCTGGGAGGTACGTACATGTCCGGGACGACCACGGCCGCCGCAGCGCTGCGCCGTCGGGCGGCCGGGGCCGGTGCCAACCGCTGGGTCGTCCTCGTCGTCCTCTGTGTGAGCCTGCTCCTGGTCGCGGTCGACGCGACCGTGCTGCATGTGGCGGTCCCCGCCGTCACCGAGGACCTCAAGCCCGGCGCGATAGAGCTGCTCTGGATCGTCGACGTCTACCCCCTCGTCTGCGCCTCGCTGCTGATCCTCTTCGGCACGCTCGGCGACAGGGTCGGCCGCAGACGGGTCCTCCTGCTCGGGTACGCCCTCTTCGGCGTCGCCTCGGGTCTGGCCGCCCTCGCCGACAACGCACAGGTGCTGATCTTCGCGCGGGCGCTGCTCGGTGTCGGCGGCGCGATGATCATGCCCGCGACGCTCTCCATCCTCCGCCAGGTCTTCCCCGACCGGCGCGAGCGGGCGCTCGCGATCGGCATCTGGAGCGCGGTGGCCGCGGTGGGCGCGGCGGTCGGTCCCCTGCTCGGTGGCTTCTTGCTGGAGCACTTCTGGTGGGGCTCGGTCTTCCTGGTCAACATTCCGCTGATGCTGGTCAGCCTGCCCGTCGGCCGGCTGCTGCTGCCCGAGTCGAAGGGCAGCGGCCAGGGCCCGTGGGACGTGGTCGGCGCGCTGATGGCGGCGGCCGGTCTGTTCGGGCTCGTACTGGGCGTGAAGCGGCTCGGCGGCGGCGAACTCGACGAGATCACCGCGGTGCCGCTGGTGCTGGGCGCCGTGCTGCTGGTTCTTTTCGTACGACGACAAAGGCGCCGTACGCATCCGCTGGTGGACCTGCGGATGTTCGCGCGGCCCGCCTTCTCCACCTCCGTCTGCTGCATCGTGCTGGCGATGCTCGCGCTGGTGGGCCTTGAGCTGATCGCGGCGCAGTATCTCCAGCTGGTGCTGGGGCTCTCGCCGCTGGAGACGGGGTTGCGGCTGCTGCCGTTGACCGTCGCGGCGATGGCGTCCGGGCTGGCCGGGGCGCGGATGCTGCGGCGGTTCGGGCCGCGGCGGATGGTGTGCTTCGGGTTCTGTCTGACCGCGGTCTCGGTGCTGACGCTGCTCGCGATGGGCGGCGAGGACAACGCGCCGCTGCTGCTGTTCGGGTTCGTGCTGCTCGGGTTCGGGCTGGAGACGACGCTGTTCGGGGCGTACGAGTCGATGCTGAGCGAGGCTCCGGTGGAGCAGGCGGGCGGAGCGGCGGCGATCGGGGAGACGTCGTACCAGTTGGGCGCGGGTATCGGTATCGCGCTGCTCGGCAGTGTGATGAACGCCGCGTATACGCCTGGACTGTCGTCCGTGCAGGGGGTGCCGGCGTCGGCTTCGGCTGCGGCGGGGCATTCGCTGGGCGAGGCGTACGAGGTGGCGGGTCGGTTGGGCGGGTCCGCCGGTGAGACCCTGCGTCAAACGGCTCGGGACTGTTTCGTGCACGGGCTGCATGTGACGTTGCTGGTGAGTGCGGGGCTGTTGCTGCTGGGGGCGGTGATGGCGTTGCGGTTGCCGCGGGTCATGCAGTGCGAGGCGATGCCGGTCGAGGTTCCGGCGCCGAGGGACGTCATGGAGTCCCGCGTCTCCGCGTGAACCTCCGACCCGCGCACCGCCCGGGACTGTTGGCTGGAGGATGGGCGTTTCCCGTGGGGGTTTCGCGTCGTTGGCGGCTGCGGGTAACGTCGGGCCCCAGCACTGATTAGCAGCGCTAGTTTTCTGTGTCGGAGGGTGTTGCCATGTCTGGGGCCTCGAAGCCGCCGCCGTTCGATCCCGCCGATCCGCTCGGTATCGATGATCTGCTGGAGCCTGAGGATCTGGCCGTTCGCGACACCGTGCGGGCCTGGGCCGCGGACCGGGTGCTGCCCTATGTCGCGGAGTGGTACGAGAGCGGCGAGCTGCCCGGGATCCGCGAGCTCGCCCGGGAGCTCGGCGGGATCGGGGCGCTCGGGATGTCGCTCGACGGGTACGGATGCGCCGGGGCCAGCGCGGTGCAGTACGGGCTCGCCTGTCTGGAGCTGGAGGCCGCCGACTCGGGGATCCGCTCCCTTGTCTCCGTGCAGGGCTCCCTCGCCATGTACGCCATTCATCGGTTCGGGAGCGAGGAGCAGAAGCAGGCCTGGCTGCCGCGCATGGCCGCCGGTGAGGTCATCGGCTGCTTCGGGCTGACCGAGCCCGACCACGGGTCCGACCCCGCCTCCATGCGGACGCACGCCAAGCGGGACGGCTCGGACTGGGTGCTCAACGGGCGCAAGATGTGGATCACCAATGGCTCGGTGGCGGGCGTCGCCGTGGTGTGGGCGCAGACGGACGAGGGGGTGCGCGGGTTCGTCGTGCCGACTGACAGTCCTGGGTTCTCCGCGCCCGAGATCAAGCACAAGTGGTCGCTGCGGGCGTCCGTCACCAGTGAGCTGGTCCTCGATGACGTACGGCTGCCCGCGGACGCGGTGCTGCCGGAGGTCGTCGGGCTCAAGGGGCCGCTGAGCTGTCTCTCGCACGCCCGGTACGGGATCGTGTGGGGCGCGATGGGGGCCGCGCGGAGCTGTCTGGAGACCGCTGTCGCCTACGCGAAGACGCGGGAGCAGTTCGGGCGGCCCATCGGCGGGTTCCAGCTGACCCAGGCCAAGCTCGCCGACATGGCGGTCGAACTGCACAAGGGGATTCTGCTCGCCCATCATCTGGGGCGGCGCATGGACGCCGGCCGCCTGCGTCCCGAGCAGGTCAGCTTCGGCAAGCTCAACAACGTACGTGAGGCCATCGAGATCTGCCGGACCTCGCGGACCATCCTCGGTGCCAACGGGATCTCCCTCGAATACCCCGTGATGCGGCACGCGACGAATCTGGAGTCGGTGCTGACGTACGAGGGGACCGTCGAGATGCACCAACTGGTACTGGGCAAGGCGCTCACCGGGCTGGATGCCTTCCGGTGAACCCTGCGCGGGGCAGGGCCGGTGAGCGGCCCTGCCTCAGCTCTGGTTGAAGAAACCGTCCGTGCGGTGCGCGGCCGGGTCGCCGTTCACGATCTCCGTGTTGGCGGGGGTCAGCAGGAAGACGCGGGTCGAGACACGCTCGATCGAACCGCGCAGTCCGAAGATCAGGCCGGCCGCGAAGTCGACGACGCGCTTGGCGTCGGCGGCCTCCATCGCGGTCAGGTTCATGATGACGGGAACCCCGTCCCGGAAGAGCTCGCCGATGGCGCGCGCGTCCCGGAAGCTGTCCGGGGTGACCGTCCCGATGCGACGGCCCTTCTCCTCGGCCACGTCCGAGGCCACCTTGACCCGGGGGTCGGTGACCCAGGCATCCCCGGCCTCGGTCCCTTCGGAGTATCCGTCGTCGTCGTAGTAACGCTCGTCATCGTTGTCGTCAACGAGGCCCAGCCAGGCACTCGCCTTGCGCACCGATCCCATGGACGCCTCCTCTCACAGCGGTCTGTTTTGCTTTCCGCATCCCTATGGTCATCCATGATGCGGACGTCACGCCAAGTGGATAGACGCCGCGCGGGGGGTTTGTGACGGTACTGGTGCACAGCGAATCCGTACAGAGCCCGGGTGCCCCAAGGGTCGTTTCCCATACGGCTGCTGACTGTGAGTGAAATATGATTCTTCACGGCGTATGGGTGATGTGCGGGGCGTACGGGTGAACGAGCCGGCCGGTTCGAGTCGATACGATGCCGCCGCTCAACGTCGTACGAACCACGGGGGATCGTCTTGTTCGGAATCGTCAGGCCCTGCCGTCATCGGCTCGGTGAGAGTCTCAAGACCCAGTGGATGGCGCATTTGTGCGGGCTGTGCCTCGCGCTGCGCAAGGATCACGGGCAGTTCGCGCGGATCGTCACCAACTATGACGGTCTGCTCATATCGGTTCTGACGGAGGCTCAGGCCGCCGGGGAGGGCAGCGGCAGGCGTACGGCGGGGCCCTGCCCCTTGCGTGGCATGCGTACCGCCTCCGTCGCCAACGGTGAGGGGGCGCGGCTCTCCGCCGCCGTCTCGCTGGTGCTCGCCTCGGCCAAGGTCCGGGACCATGTCGCCGACGGGGACGGGCTGCTGGCCCGCAAGCCGGTCGCGCTCGCGGCGCGCCGGGTGGCGGCCGGATGGGGTGCGGCCGGGGCGCGCAGTGGGTCCGCCGTCGGGTTCGACACCGCCGTGCTCGTCGACGCGGTCGACCGGCAGCTCGGCATCGAGACGCTCGCCGGGCTCGGGACGCCGATCCTGACCGTGACCGAACCGACCGAGACCGCGACCGCCGCCGCCTTCGCGCACACGGCCGTTCTGGCCGGACGGCCGGGCAACGCCGCACCGCTCGCCGAGGCCGGGCGGCTCTTCGGGCGGCTCGCGCATCTGCTGGACGCCGTGGAGGACAGGGAAACTGACGCCACGTCGGGCGCCTGGAACCCGCTGACGGCCACGGGGACGTCCCTGACGGAGGCGCGACGGCTCGCCGACGACGCCGTGCACGGGATCCGGCTGGCGTTGCGGGAGGTCGAGTTCTCCGACGCCAAGTTGGCCCATGTGCTGCTCGTGCACGAGCTGCGAGGGTCCGTGGACCGGGCCTTCGGGTCGTCCTCGTGTGGGCACGGCGCCGTGATGTCCTCGCCCTACGCGCCTGCGGGCCCCGGTGGTCCCGGAGTCCCGCCGCCCCCGGAGCCGCCCCGCCGGGACCGGCGTGGGCTGCTCGCGGGGTGTGCGGTGTGGATGGGGCTCGCGTGCACCTGCCAGATGTGCTGCGGGACCTTCGAGGACCCGTGGAGCCGGCAGCGGCGGGAAGGGCTGTGCAGCGGGTCCGACTGCGGGGACTGCTGCGACTGCTGTAGTTGCTGCGAGGGCTGCGGCGACTGCTGTGACGGGTGCGACTGCGGCTGCGACTGCGGGTGTTGAGGCCCGTCCTCAGTCCTTGAGCTCCGGCGGTGAGATCTCCGACTTGGTGATCGCCGAGCCCGAGGTTCCCCACTTCTTCAGGATCTTGGCGTACGTACCGTCCTCGATCAGCTTGTTCACCGCCGCCTGGAACGCCGGTGTCAGCTTCGTGTCCTTCTTGAAGGCGAAGCCGACGTCCAGGCGGTGGTACTCGTTGAGGAACTTGACCCCGCTCTGGTGGGCCACGGCGTAGCGCAAGCCGTTGATCGTGGACATCACGACGTCGCTTCGGCCCTGCTGGAGCGAGGACCAGATCGCGCCCTGCTCGTTGTACGTCTGCACCTTGTACGCCTTGTCGCCGGCGTCGGTGCACAGGTGCTTGTTCTCCTCCAGCGTCGCCTCGAAGGTGGTGCCCGCGCCGGTCGCGACGTTCAGACCGCACAGCTGCTTGAGGTCGGTGACCTCGGTGAGCTTGCTGTCCTTGCGGGTGGCGAAGCCCTGGCCGTCGTTGATGTAGGTGACGAAGTCGATCGTCTTGCGGCGCTCGTCGGTCACGCCGAAGTTGCCGACGCCGAGGTCGTACTTGCCGCTGTCGAGGGCCGGGAGGATCGCCTCGAAACTGGCCTGCTGGGTCTTGAGTCCGATGCCGAGCACCTTGGCGACGGCGTTCGCGAAGTCGACGTCCTGGCCCGCCAGGGTCTTGCCGTCGTCCAGGATCGAGGTGCCCGGGGGCTGGCCGGAGACGCTGACCGCGAGGGTCAGGCTGGTGGTGCCGGACGGCAGCAACTTGGCCGCCGCCTCGTCCTTCTTGATGGGGGAGACGACGTCCGTGGTGGGGATCCCGTCCGACTTCGCCGCGGCGTTCACGGCGTCGTCGTCGGTGCCTGAGCCGCAGGCGGTGAGGAGCAGCGTCGCCGCGGAGATCGCGACAAAGGGAACGACAAGTCTATTTCGGGCGCGCGAAGGCGTACGCATGGCGGGACTGTCTCCTGTGAGCGAGGAAAGCGCTGACTGAGGGGAGGGCGCGTGTGAAGGCGAGGAAGGAGAAAGGAAGAAGGTGGAGCGGGTGAATGCGCAAAAGGCGCCCCGGTCACCGGGGCGCGCAGGGGGTCAGCTCAACAGGAAGAGGACCACACGCGACCGAGGTCGATGTGGGAGCGCTTGACCAGCCACTGCTGTGGATGCATGGGCCAAGTGGAACAGGCATCCGGTTGTGCGTCAACTGACCTGAGACGTACGGCTCACAGTGTGGACAGCCTTGACAGTGTGGGGAAACCGCACCGTAGTCTCGAAAGGCGGCCCTGCTGAGGGGCTCGGCCGTATGTGAAGGCGCCCGTCCACACGGAGCTTTCGCATGTCCTCCGACACCCTCGCCAAAGCCCCCGCCACCCCGGACATACCCGAGGACGCGGATTCCCTGCGGATCGTCCCGCAGCGCCGCCCCGGTCAGTGGGCGGCCGCCGTCGCCGTACTGGTGCTGCTCGCTCTCGCCGTCAACTCGGTCCTGCGCAACGACGCGTTCCAGTGGGACGTCGTCGCCGAGTACTTCACCTCGCGGTCCGTGCTGCGCGGTCTGTGGCTCACCCTCTGGCTGACCGCCGTGGTCATGGTGCTCGGCTTCGCCCTCGGCACCCTGCTCGCCGCGGCCAGACTCTCCGCCAACCCGGTGCTGAGAAGCGTCAGTTGGGGATACGTCTGGCTGTTCCGGTCCATCCCGATCCTGGTGCAGCTGCTGCTGTGGTTCAACATCGGGGCGCTGTACCCGCAGATCCTCGGCGTGAAGACCGTCGATCTGCTCGGGCCGATCACCGTCGCCGTCATCGGGCTCACCCTGCACGAGGCCGCGTACGCCGCCGAGGTCGTGCGCGGCGGCATCCTCTCCGTCGACCGGGGGCAGGTCGAGGCCGCGCAGGCGCTCGGGCTGAGCCGGTTGCGGCGCTGGCGGCGGATCGTGCTCCCGCAGGCGATGCGCTCCATCGTGCCGCCCGCCGGGAACATGCTGATCGGCACCCTCAAGGGCACCTCCATCGTCAGCGTCATCGCCGTGCAGGACCTGCTCTACTCGGTGCAGCTCGTCTACCACCGCACCTACGAGGTCATCCCGCTGCTGATGGTGGCCACCGTCTGGTACACCGTCGTCACCTCGGTGCTCAGCGTCGGCCAGTACTACGTCGAGCGGTACTACGCGCGCGGCTCGGAGACGGCGCGATGAGCCGGGGCACGCTGGTGATCGTCGGGGCCGGTCCGCGGGGGACCGGTCTGATCGAGCGGATCGCCGCCAACGCGCCTGAGCTGTATGCCGGTTCGGGCCTGTCCGACGAGGGCTTCGACATTCATCTGGTGGACCCGCACCCGCCGGGCGCCGGGCGCATCTGGCGGGCGGCCCAGTCGCCGCTGCTGTGGATGAACTCGCACGCCGAGGACGTCACCATGTTCACCGACGAGACGGTGACCATGGAGGGCCCCGTGCGCTCCGGGCCCACCCTGCACGAGTGGGCCGGCATCGACGGCTCCACCTTCGCCGACCGGCAGCTCCAGGGCTCCTACCTGCGCTGGGTGCACGAGCGGGCGGTGGCGGACCTGCCGGACGGCATCCGCGTCCACCACCACCCACGGCGTGCCCTGCGGATCGGCGGTCCACGCGAGGGACGTCAGCAGGTGTGGCTGGAGGGCCGTCCGCGCCCGCTGCTCGCCGACCTGGTCGTGCTCTCCCTCGGCCATCTGGACGCCGAACTCGACGATGAACAAAGTGACTTGGCTGCCTACGCCGGGGAACACGGCCTTGTCCACCTCCCGCCCGACTTCACCGCCGACAGCGACCTGTCCGCGCTCGCGCCCGGCGAGCCGGTCCTCGTCCGGGGCTTCGGACTGGCCTTCGTCGACCTGATGGTGCTGCTCACCGAGGGGCGCGGCGGACGCTACGAGGGGGACGCGTATGTGCCCTCGGGACGGGAGCCGGTGCTGTACGTCGGATCGCGGCGCGGAGTGCCGTACCACTCGAAGATCGGGTACGAGTGGACCGGCGACCGCCCGCCGCTGCCCCGCTTCTTCGGGCCGGCCGAGGTGGACGAACTGCTGGCGCGCCCCGGTGGGTTCGACTTCCGGCGGGACGTGTGGCCGCTGGTGGAGAAGGAGCTGGGGTTCGCCCACTACCACCGGCTCTTCGACGTCCACCCCGAGCGGACCTCCGTCGCCTGGGCCGACTTCGAGGAGAAGTACGCGGCGGCCGAGGGAGAGGCGGAGGTACAGGCGCTGGTCGCGTCCGCCGTGCCCGATCCCGCCGACCGGCTGGACCTGACGGCGCTCGACCGGCCGCTGGAGGGGGTGCGGTACGGGTCGTACGAGGAGTTCCAGGAAGGACTTCGGAGGTATGTGGAGCGGGACCTGAGCCGACGTCATGATCCGTCGTACAGCCCCGACTTGGCGGTCTTCCTCGGGCTGCTCTCCGTCTACGGGCAGCTGATCCGGCTCGGTGGTGTCCCGCCCTGGTGGCACGGGTTCTTCAGTTATCTGGCGTCCGGGCCGCCCGGGCCACGGCTGCGACAGCTGCTGGCGCTGTCCCGGGCCGGTGTCCTGAAGTTCGTGGGCGCCGACATGAGCGTCACCGCCGCGGGCGGGGTGTTCCGGGCGTCGAGCGCGACCGTGCCGGGGGCCTTCGTCGAGGCGCGGGCGCTGGTCGAGGCGCGGCTGCCGGAACCCACCGTCGGGCGGGCCAGGGACACGCTGCTGCGGGAACTGCACGCCGACGGGGCCGCCGAGACGCCCGACGGGCTGCTCCGGGTCGACCCCGCCGACGGGCGGATCCTCGACCGGAACGGCCGGCCGCACCCCCGGCGCTTCGCCCTCGGCCCCTACACCGACGGCCGTACCCCCGGCGCCTTCACCCGGCCCCGCACCGGCGGGCCCGCGTTCCGGCAGAACGACGCGACCGCGCGGGCGGCGCTGCAGTTCCTGGGCGCACTGGCCGGACGGGCGGCGGCATGAGCACCCGGGCCCGCTGTACGAGCGGTCCGCCCCAGACCCCCCACCCCTACGTTCGCGAGGAACCCCACCCATGACCGTCATGGTCGACATCAGGTCCGTCCACAAGAGCTTCGGCTCCCTCGAAGTGCTCAAGGGCATCGACCTCACCGTGCGCGCCGGCGAGGTCACCGTGATCCTCGGTCCGTCCGGCTCCGGCAAGTCGACGCTGCTGCGCACCATCAACCACCTGGAGAAGGTGGACGGCGGCGCGATCAGCGTGGACGGGGCTCTGATCGGCTACCGGCGCTCGGGCGACCGGCTGTACGAGCTGCCCGAGCGCGAGGTGCTGCGGCAGCGCACGCGGATCGGCTTCGTCTTCCAGAACTTCAACCTCTTTCCGCACCTCACCGTGCTGGACAACGTCATCGAGGCGCCGGTCTCGGCGCTGAAGCGTCCCCGCAAGGAGGCCGTCGAGAGCGCGCGCAAGCTGCTCGACCGGGTGGGGCTCGCCGAGAAGGCCGACGCCTACCCCCGGCAGCTGTCCGGCGGACAGCAGCAGCGGGTCGCCATCGCGCGGGCGCTGGCGCTGGCGCCGAAGCTGCTGCTGTTCGACGAGCCGACGTCCGCGCTCGACCCGGAGCTGGTGGGTGAAGTCCTCGACGTGATCAAGGACCTGGCCCATCAGGGCACGACGATGATCGTCGTCACCCACGAGATCGGATTCGCCCGGGAGGTCGCCGACACGGTGGTGTTCATGGACGACGGACGGATCGTCGAGCAGGGCCCGCCGGGCGAGGTGCTGGACCACCCGCGGCACGACCGCACGCGGGCCTTTCTCTCGAAGGTGCTGTGATGCTGCATCTCTCCGCCGCCGTCGACCAGTCCGCCGTGTACGACGCCGCCTCCTACGTCGACCTGGCCCGCCTCGCCGAGCACGGCGTCCTCGACTTCGTGACGCTGGACGACACCTTCGCCCGCCCCGGCCCCGACGCCCTGTCCGTGCTGTCGCGGGTCGCCCCCGCCACCAGCCGCGTCGGCCTCGTCCCGACCGTCACCACCACACACACCGAGCCCTTCCATGTGCAGGCCGCCGTCGCCACCCTCGACTGGGTCAGCCGGGGTCGGGCGGGCTGGCGGCTCGATGTCTCCACCACCGAGGGCGAGGCCCGGCTCTTCGGCCGCCGGCACGCCGCCCCCGCCGAGGAGCTGTGGCGGGAGGCCGGTGAAGTGGCCGACGTGGCCGCGCGGTTGTGGGACAGCTGGGAGGACGACGCCGAGATCCGCGATGTGCCGACCGGCCGCTTCATCGACCGGGACAAGCTGCACCACGTCGACTTCGAGGGCTCGGGCTTCTCGGTCAGGGGCCCCTCCATCGTGCCCCGGCCCCCGCAGGGCCACCCCGTCCGGGTCGTCGACGCCACCGAGGGCCACGCCCGGCGCACCGCCGCCCGGTACGCCGACGTGGCGCTGGTGCGGGTGGCGAACGCCGCGCAGGCCGGTGCCGTACGTGACCAACTCCGCAAGGACGCCGGTCGGTTCGGTAGGAACCCGGACGAGCTGCGGGTTCTGGTGAGCCTCCTCGCCGACCTCGGTGACGGGGAGCACGCGGCCGAGCCGGGCCATGGCGGGGGCGGCCCCCGGCAGACCGCGCAGGGCCCGCTGTACCGGGGCGGTCCCGTCGACCTCGCCGAACTGATCGCCTCCTGGCACGCGGCCGGTGCCGTGGACGGCTTCCACCTCACGCCCGCCGCACCCCGCCGCGACCTGGAACGGCTGGTCAACGGCACGGTTCCGCTGCTTCAGCACCGGGGTCTGTTCCGCACCTTCTATCCGGGCAGCACGCTCCGGGAGCACCTGGGACTCGCCCGGCCCGCCAACCAGTACGCGAACGCGGGGGACGCCTCATGACGAAGCAGATCCATCTCGCCGCCCACTTCCCGGGCGTCAACAACACCACCGTGTGGGCCGATCCGCGGTCGAGGTCCCAGATCGAGTTCTCCTCCTTCGAACATCTCGCCCGCACCGCCGAGCGGGGTCTGTTCGACTTCTTCTTCCTCGCGGAAGGCCTGCGGCTGCGCGAACACAAGGGCCACGTCCACGACTTGGACGTGGTCGGGCGGCCGGAGTCGCTCGCCGTGCTGAACGCGCTCGCCGCCGTCACCGAGCGGCTGGGGCTCGCCGCGACGGTCAACGCGACCTTCAACGAGCCGTACGACCTGGCCCGCCGCCTGGCCACCCTCGACCATCTCAGCGGGGGACGGGCCGCCTGGAACGTGGTGACCTCCTCCGACGCCTTCACCGGCGAGAACTTCCGGCGCGGCGGCTTCCTCGACCGGGCCGACCGGTACACGCGCGCCGCCGAATTCGTCGCCACGGCACGGGAGTTGTGGGACTCCTGGACGCCGGACGGGGTGTCCAGGCCGTTCGCCCACCGGGGGCGGCACTTCGACATCGCGGGCGAGTTCGGCGTGCCGCGCTCGCCGCAGGGGCATCCGGTCGTCATCCAGGCCGGGGACTCCGACGAGGGGCGGGAGTTCGCGGCGGCCACCGCCGACGTGATCTTCACGAGGCAGAGTTCGCTGGAGGCCGGGAAGGCCTTCTACGCCGACGTGAAGAAGCGGCTCGCCAAGTACGGGCGCACGCACGGCGACCTGAAGATCCTGCCCGGCGTCTCCGTCGTCCTCGGTGACACCGCCGCCGACGCGCGGGAGAAGGCCGCCGAGATCCGGCGCCAACAGACCTCCCCGCAGACCGCTTTGCTCACCCTGGAGCAGATCTGGGGCACCGACCTGTCCGCGTACGACCCCGACGGGCCGCTCCCCGACCTCGACCCCGTGCCGGACTCCGGTATCACCCAGGGGCGGACCCGGCGCGGCGACACCGTGGCGATCGCCGAGAAGTGGCGGGCGCTCGCGGCGGAGAAGGGGCTGTCGATCCGGGAGACCGTCATCGAGGCGGGCGGCCGGCAGTCCTTCGTCGGCACCCCGCAGGCGGTCGCCGCGGAACTCGACGCGTTCGTGCAGGCCGATGCCGCCGACGGCTTCATCCTCGTACCGCATCTCACCCCCGGCGGACTCGACGACTTCGTGGACCGGGTGGTGCCGCTGCTCCAGGAGCGCGGGGTCTTCCGCACGGAATACGAGGGCACCACCCTGCGCTCCCACCTCGGGCTCGCGGAACCGGCATGGAAAGGCTGACCAGGATGACAACGGACGCGTTCGACGCGTGGAAGCAGTGGCACGAGGACCGTGTCGAGTCGGTGTCCGCGCCCTACGGACCGCTCTCGCTCACTGGCACGTACTGGCTGGAGGACCACCCGGACGGCCGGCTCCCGGGCATCCCCGGGAGCTGGCGGATCGACGGCGACGCGGTGCTGCTCACGGCCGACGAGGCCGACGGGCTGACCCTGGACGGGCGGCCGCTGAGCGGTGAGACACGGCTCGCCGCGGACGGGGGCCACCTCACGCTGGGGGAGCGGCAGTTGGTGGTGCTGGTCCGCGAAGGGGTGTGGGGCGTACGGGACTTCGACCCCGCCTCCGAGGCGCGCCGCGCCTTCCGGGGCATCGAGGCCACGCCGTACGACCCGCGCTGGTCGGTGCCGGGGCGCTTCACCCCGTACGACGAACAGCGCACCGTGCGCGTGCCGAACGCCGACGGACGGGAGCGCGGGCTCGGGCTCGGCGGGGAGCTGGCGTTCACCCTCGACGGGCGGGAGCGGACGCTCCAGGTGACCGTCGAGGCGGACGGCTCGCTGTGGGCTGTTTTCGGCGATACGACGAGCGGGACGAGCAGCTTCCGCTTCCGGTTCCTGCGGCCCGCCGCACCGGACGCCGAGGGGCGGACGACGGTAGACCTCAACCGTGCGCTGCTGCCGCCGTGCGCCTTCGCCGACCACTTCATCTGCCCCTTCCCGCCGCCGGGCAACACCCTGGACACGGCCATCGAGGCGGGGGAGCGGAACCTCGGCCGATAGATGGCCAACTCTTGGCCAGGTCATGGGTGGTTCAAAGGTTGACGGCCGAAAGGCGCCCTTGCGTCTACCGGTCGTTCGGCCGAATACTCCCCCTCAGCGCTTGTCAGGGGCACGGCGTGTTCGGAATCCGGACCTCGGGGCCCCTGGCTGCGCCTCACGGGCCCCGACCCCACGCGGGCCCCCGACCTCCCTGGGAGGGAACGAAAAGTGAGGATCAAGCGCACCACCCCCCGCAGCGGCATCACGAGACGGACCCGGCTGATCGCCGTTTCCACCGGACTCGTGGCCGCCGCCGCGATCGCGATCCCCAACGCGAGCGCCTCGGACGTCTCCACGTTCAGCACCGCCCAGCTCAAGAGCGCCAACAACTCGGTGCTCAAGGCCGACATCCCGGGTACCGCCTGGGCGGTCGACAGCAAGACCAACCGGGTCGTCGTCACCGTCGACAGCACGGTCTCCAAGGCGGAGATCGCCAAGATCAAGCGGCAGGCCGGCGCCAACGCCGGTGCGCTGACGATCAAGAAGACCGCGGGCAAGTTCCAGAAGCTGATCTCCGGCGGCGACGCCATCTATGCGAGTAGCTGGCGCTGCTCGCTGGGCTTCAACGTCCAGGACAACAGCGGCAACTACTACTTCCTGACCGCCGGTCACTGCACCGACGGCGCGGGCACCTGGTGGTCGAACTCGTCCCACACGACCACGCTCGGCAGCACCGCGGGCTCCAGCTTCCCGACCAACGACTACGGCATCGTGCGCTACACGAACACCTCGGTCACCAAGTCGGGTGCCGTGGGCAGCCAGGACATCGCCAGTGCCGCCACGCCCTCCGTCGGCACCACGGTGTACCGGCGCGGCTCCACCACGGGCACGCACAGCGGCCGGGTCACCGCGCTGAACGCGACCGTCAACTACGGCAGCGGCGACATCGTCTACGGCATGATCCAGACCACGGTCTGCGCCGAGCCCGGCGACTCCGGCGGCCCGCTGTACGGCGGCAGCGTCGCCTACGGTCTGACCTCCGGCGGCAGCGGCAACTGCACCTCCGGCGGTACGACCTTCTTCCAGCCGGTCACCGAGGCGCTGAGCGCGTACGGAGTCCACGTCTACTAGACACCGGACCCCGGTCGGCAGTGTCACCCGGCGTTCACGAGCCCCCGTACGCGACTCGCGTGCGGGGGCTCCCCCTTGGTCGTACGACGGCGTTACCTTCGTAGTGCAGGCAGTACTCCCTTGTGGACGCCCACGACGGACCCTGGGGGCCGTGATGGTCGAGGAGCTGGTGGCGGCCGGAGTGACGCTCGCGTCCGCCGGGGTGGTGTACGCGATGGCCGCGGCGCGGGTCGTCAAGCAGTACGAACGGGGCGTGGTGTTCCGCCTCGGAAGGCTCCGGCCGGAGGTGCGCGGGCCCGGGTTCACCATGGTCGTCCCGGGGATCGACAAGCTCCGTAAGGTCAACATGCAGATCGTGACCATGCCGGTGCCCGCGCAGGAGGGCATCACCCGGGACAACGTCACGGTGCGGGTCGACGCCGTCGTCTACTTCAAGGTGACCGCGCCGGCCGAGGCGATCGTGCGGGTCGAGGACTACCGGTTCGCCGTCTCGCAGATGGCGCAGACCTCTCTGCGGTCCATCATCGGCAAGAGCGAGCTGGACGATCTGCTCGCCGACCGCGAAAAGCTCAACCAGGGGCTGGAGTTGATGATCGACAGCCCGGCCGTGGAGTGGGGCGTGACGATCGACCGGGTCGAGATCAAGGACGTCTCCCTGCCCGAGACCATGAAGCGCTCCATGGCCCGGCAGGCCGAGGCCGACCGGGAGCGGCGGGCCCGGGTCATCAACGCCGACGCGGAGCTCCAGGCGTCGAAGAAGCTCGCCGAGGCCGCCAAGGAGATGTCCGAACAGCCGGCGGCCCTCCAACTGCGGCTGCTCCAGACGGTGGTGGCGGTGGCGGCAGAGAAGAACTCCACGCTGGTGCTGCCGTTCCCGGTGGAGCTGCTGAGGTTCCTGGAGAAGGCGCAGCAGGGGCATGCCGTGGCGCCGCAATCGGTGCAGGAGCAACGGCCGTCCCCCGCGCCCCGTTTGGATCCAGGCCAAGAAGGGTCGAATTCCGGACAGGACTAGACCTCACGGGTTGGTGAGGGGTTACTCGCTCGTAGTGTTTGCAGTGTGAATTCCCCTGGTCTGACTGTCCGCGGTCAAGGTGAGGGGGGCGTGCAATCGCGTTCTACGCGCGTCCGGAAGTCAACCTTGTGCACTCCCTGTGGGGTTCGGAAGAGTAGGCGCTCGTCAACCAGCCTTCCGGCCCACGAGGTCCCCACAACCGACCGGGCCGACCCCCCACAGGAGGACGCGAGTTGAAGCACCGACGCATACCCAGGCGGCGGGCGATCGCGGCAGGTGCGGGCATCGCCGCACTGGTCGCCGCGGGAGTCACCTTCCAGACTGCGAACGCCAGTGAGCCCGCGAACAGCCCCGGGCCGAAGGTCCTTTCGGCACTCGCGGCCGGAAACCTCGCCTCGACGCTCGACAAGGAACTCGGCACCGACGCGGCGGGAACGTACTACGACGCGAAGAGCAAGGCCCTCGTCGTCAACGTCCTCGACGAGACCGCGGCCTCGCTCGTCGAGGAGGCCGGCGCGAAGGCGCGGGTCGTGGAGAACTCCCTCGCCGAGCTCAGAGGAGCCCGTACGACCCTCAAGGACGACGCGACCATCCCGGGCACGTCCTGGGCGACCGACCCGACCACGAACAAGGTGGTCGTCACCGCCGACCGCACGGTCTCCGACGCCGAGTGGGCCACGCTCACGAAGGTCGTCGACGGGCTCGGGGCGACAGCGGAACTCCAGCGCACGAAGGGGGAGTTCAAGCCCTTCATCGCCGGTGGCGACGCCATCACCGGCGGCAGCGGGCGGTGCTCGCTCGGGTTCAACGTGAGCAAGGGCGGCGAGCCGTACTTCCTGACGGCCGGGCACTGCACGGAGGCGATCACGACCTGGTCGGACTCCAGCGGTACGCAGATCGGTACCAACGAGGTCTCCAGCTTCCCTGACAACGACTTCGGGCTGGTCAAGTACACGGCCGAGGTCGATCACCCGAGCGAGGTGGACCTCTACAACGGGTCCGCGCAGGCGATCACGGGCGCGGCATCGGCGACGGTCGGGATGAAGGTCACGCGGAGCGGGTCGACCACGCAGGTTCATGACGGGACCGTCACCGGGCTGGACGCCACCGTGAACTACGGCAACGGGGACATCGTCAACGGGCTGATCCAGACCGATGTGTGCGCGGAGCCGGGGGACAGTGGCGGGTCGCTGTTCTCGGGGAGCAACGCGATCGGGCTGACGTCGGGGGGCAGCGGTGACTGCACCTCCGGTGGGGAGACGTTCTTCCAGCCGGTGACGGAGGCGTTGTCGGCCACGGGGACTTCTATCGGCTGACCGTGCGCAGTGGTGCGGGTGGTTTGTTCTCCCGCTCGCACCACCCGTACAACTCTCGTCGTCGAGTGCGGGTGGCCCCTGCGGGGGTCGCCCGCCGTCGGCGGCTGCGGGGGTTCACGGTGCCTGGGTCGGCAGGGGTTCGCCCTCGCGCCGTGCGCGGAACACCGACGCCCCCAGCGTGATCGCGATCCCGGCCGCCGCCCAGGCCGACAGGACCAGCAGGGCGCCGGTCGTGTCGTTGCCCTTGAAGTACGCGATCGAGCGGGCCGTCCAGGTGCCCGCGCCCGGCGGCAGTGCCGGGCCGATCGCCTTCCAGAACGGCGGCAGCATCGGCAGCGGGAAGGCGCCGCCCGCGCTCGGGTTGCCGGCGATCACCACGAGCAGGATCGCCAGGCCGATGCCGACCACCCCGAAGACGCCCTGGAGAGCGAGGGTCGCCGCTCCCACCGCGAAGGTGACCAGCGCGCCCAGCCCCCAGAGGGCCATGACGCTTCCCGGCAGCGCGTCCAGGATCGGCCCCACGATCACCGCGCCGCCGAGCCCGCCGACGATCGACACCAGTGCCATCACGACCAGCCGGATCACCGCGCGGCGCGGGTTGGCGGGCCGGGCGCCGGTGCTGATCGCCAGGATCGAGGCGGTCAGATAGCCGCCGACGCACCAGCCGACCACGACATAGAACGACGAGAGGCCGTCGAAGTCGGTGGGGGAGGCCGGGGCCACGTCCACCGTCCGGATGCTCCGCTGCTGGGAGGCCTCCAGGGCGGTGAGGTACTTCTCCAGGGTGGTGGCGAGGACGGTGCCGCCGCCGCTCGCGACCAGGAGCGTGTCCTTCACCCCGGTCGGGTCGATGATCAGCGCCCCGTCGATGTCCCGGTTCATGATCTGCTTCCGGGCCGTCGCCGCGTCGGCCACCGTGCGCGGGTCCAGGGGTGAACCGGGCAGCTGCTCCAACCGGGTCACCGCCTGCTGGGCGGCGGCCTGTGGTGCCACCACACCGAAGGGCACGTCCTTCGGCTTCGGATCGTGCAGGGCCCCCACGTACGAGGCGATGAACAGCAGCTGGAGGGCGAGCACGCCGAGGACGAGCAGCGTGGCCCGTGGCGTGACCGCGTCCTTCACCTCGGCGAGAAAACCGCCGTTCTGGGTGCTGTTCTGTGTCATGTCCCCACAGTCCGAGGTGGGAGGCGTTTCCGCAGGTGGGAGGCGGCCGAACGGTTGTCGTACACGGGTTCGATTTTTGGTCTATGGTGGGGGTGAGGCAGTTGGGAACTGATGTTCGAAAATGGAGGCGCGGGTGTCAGGGTTCACGCATCTGCACACCGTCTCCGGGTTCTCCCTGCGCTACGGCGCCTCCCACCCGGAGCGGCTCGCCGAGCGTGCCGCCGAGCGGGGCATGGATGCCCTCGCCCTCACCGACCGCGACACCCTCGCGGGCACGGTCCGCTTCGCCAAGGCCTGCGCCAAGGAGGGGGTGCGGCCGCTGTTCGGCGCCGAACTGGCCGTCGAGGAGTACGAGCCGGTACGACAGGAGCGGCGCCGTGCCCCCGTCCGTGGCGGCGCCTTCATCGACGAGTCGACACCCCGCGTCACCTTCCTCGCCCGGGACGGCGCCCGCGGCTGGGCCGACCTGTGCCGGCTGGTGACCACCGCCCACACCGCCGCCGACACCCCCCTGCTGCCCTGGACCGAGAACCACGGCGACGGCCTGACCGTCCTGCTCGGCCCCGACTCCGACGTCGGCCGCGCCCTCGCCGCCGGACGCCCCGACCGGGCGGCCCGGCTGCTCGCCCCCTGGCGGGAGCGGTACGGCGACGCCCTGCGTCTGGAGGCCGTCTGGCACGGCCGCAAGGGAACCGGCCCCGGCTCCCTGCGCCTCGCCGCCCGCACCGTCGGCTTCGCCGCCGAGCAGCGCGTACGTCCCGTGCTCGGCAACGCCGTCCGGTACGCCGACCCCGGCCAGGGCCCGGTCGCCGACGTCCTGGACGCCGCCCGCCGGCTCGTCCCCGTGGGTGCGGGCAAGGAGCTGGACTCCGGCGAGGCCTGGCTCAAGGACGCGTCCGCCATGCTGGCGGCGGCCGAGCGGATCGTGGAGGCCGCGGGCTTCAGGCGCGACACCGCGCACCGGCTCCTGGAGCAGACGCGGGCGACGGCCGCCGAGTGCCTGGTCGACCCCGAGGACGACCTCGGCATCGGCACCGTCCACTTCCCCGAGCCGCACCTCGTCGGCGCGGGCCGCCGCACCGCCCAGCGCACCCTCGCCTCCCGGGCGGCGGCCGGGATGGTGCGGAAGGGCTACGCCGGCCGGTACGCCTACTGGGAGCGGATGCACCAGGAGCTGGACATCATCGCCCACCACGGCTTCGCCTCCTACTTCCTGACGGTCGCTCAAGTGGTGGACGACGTGAAGGAGATGGGTATCCGGGTGGCCGCGCGCGGCTCCGGTGCGGGGTCGCTGGTGAACCACCTCCTGGGCATCGCCCACGCCGACCCGGTCGAGCACGGGCTGCTGATGGAGCGGTTCCTGTCCAAACGGCGGCTCGTGCTGCCCGACATCGACATCGACGTGGAGTCCGCGCGCCGCCTGGAGGTCTACCGGGCGATCATCGGCCGGTTCGGCACCGAGCGGGTCGCGACGGTCGCGATGCCGGAGACGTACCGGGTGCGGCATGCGGTCCGGGACGTGGGTGCGGCCCTGTCCATGGACCCCGCCGACATCGACCGCATCGCCAAGTCCTTCCCGCACATCCGGGCCCGCGACGCCCGCGCCGCGCTGGAGGAGCTGCCCGAACTGCGGGCCCTGGCCGGGGAGCTTCAGCGGGAAGGGGAGAAGTACGGGCGGCTGTGGGAGCTGGTCGAGGCCCTCGACGCCCTCCCGCGCGGCGTCGCCATGCACCCGTGCGGGGTGCTCCTGTCCGACGCCTCCCTGCTGAGTCGTACGCCGGTCATGCCGACCAGCGGCGAGGGCTTTCCCATGTCGCAGTTCGACAAGGACGACGTCGAGGACCTCGGGCTGCTCAAGCTCGACGTGCTCGGTGTGCGGATGCAGTCCGCGATGGCGCACGCGGTCGCGGAGGTGGCGCGGGCGACGGGGGCGGAGGTCGACATCGACGCGATCGCTCCCGGTGACCCGGCGACGTACCGACTCATCCGGTCCGCCGAGACGTTGGGCTGCTTCCAGATCGAGTCGCCGGGTCAGCGGGACCTGGTAGGCAGGCTCCAGCCGGCCACCTTCCATGACCTCGTCGTCGACATCTCCCTCTTCCGGCCGGGGCCGGTCGCCGCCGACATGGTGCGGCCGTTCATCGAGGCGCGGCACGGGCGGGCGCCCGTCAGGTATCCGCACCCGGATCTGGCCGAACCGCTGAAGGGGACGTACGGGGTCGTCGTCTTCCACGAGCAGATCATCGACATCGTCGACATCATGACCGGCTGCGGACGCGGCGAGGCGGACCAGGTGCGGCGCGGGCTGTCCGACCCGGAGTCGCAGGGGCGGATCAGGTTCTGGTTCGCGCAGCACGCGGCGGCCCGGGGCTATGACGCGGAAACGATTCAGCGGACCTGGGAGATCATCGAGGCCTTCGGCTCGTACGGCTTCTGCAAGGCGCACGCGGTCGCCTTCGCCGTACCGACGTATCAGTCGGCGTGGCTGAAGGCGCACCACCCGGCGGCCTTCTATGCCGGGCTGCTCACCCACGACCCCGGGATGTATCCGAAGCGGCTGCTGCTGGCGGACGCGCGGCGGCGCGGGGTGCCGATCCTGCCGTTGGACGTGAACCGGTCGGCGGTCGCCCACCGTATCGAACTGGTGTCTGATTCTGGGGTGTGGGGGCTGCGGCTGGCGCTCTCCGACGTGCACGGCATCAGTGAGGCCGAGGCGGCACGGATCGCGGAAGGGCAGCCGTACGCCTCGCTGCTCGACTTCTGGGAGCGGGCGCGACCCAGCAGGCCCCTCGCCCAACGGCTGGCGCAGGTCGGCGCCTTGGACGCCTTCGGTGCCAACCGCCGTGATCTGCAACTGCACTTGACCGAGCTGCACCGGGGCGCGCGAGGTGGAGGTGGCGGCCAACTCCCGCTGGCCGGCGGGCGGAAGACCGCGTCCGCCGGGCTGCCCGACCTCTCCTCCGCCGAGAGGCTCAGCGCCGAGCTGGGTGTCCTGTCCATGGACGCCTCGCGCAACCTCATGGACGACCACCGGGAGTTCCTGGGCGAGCTGGGCGTGACCGACGCGCGTCGGCTGCGGGAGGCGCGGCACGGGGAGACCGTCCTCGTCGCCGGCGCCAAGGCGGCCACCCAGACCCCGCCGATCCGGTCCGGCAAGCGGGTCATCTTCTCCACCCTGGACGACGGCACCGGCCTGGTCGACCTCGCCTTCTTCGACGACTCCCACGACGCCTGCGCCCACACCGTCTTCCACTCCTGGCTGCTGCTGGTGCGCGGCACGGTGCAGCGGCGCGGGCCGCGCAGCCTCAGCGTGGTGGGCACCGCCGCCTGGAACCTCGCCGAACTCGTCGAACTCCGCGCCGAGCAGGGCCTGGACGCGGTGGCGGCCCGCCTGGCGGAGCCGGTGCCGGAAGCCGGCGGGGATTCCACCGGCGGCCGACGCATCCATATGCCGACGGGATACGAACTGCATCCGTGGGCCGATCTGCGGCCTGCGGGTCAAGAGCCTTCACAGGTAAGGAAGTTGTGGCACCAGAGTCCGGGGAGTGCGGGATGACCATCCTCTGCGTACGTTTCCAGCTGCCGCCGGCGCACGAGGCGGCCCTGCCGGGGCTGCTCGGCCTGCTCGAGGACTTCACGCCCGTCGTGGAGGCGCTGCCACCGGACGGGGCGCTCGCCGATCTGCGGGGCGCCGAACGGTACTTCGGGCGCGACGCCGTCGAACTGGCCTCGGTCATCCGGGTCCGCGCCCTCGCCCATCACGGCGTCGACTGCGTGATCGGCGCCGGTCCCGGCCCGATGCTGGCCCGCATGGCGCTGCGGGACGCCCGGCCCGGGGTGACCCGCGCGGTGGCCGAAGGGGAGGTGGCCGACTTCCTCGCCGGGAAGCCGGTGGCCGCGCTCCCCGGCGTCGGCACGGCCACCGCCCGCACCCTGTGCGAGTACGGCCTCGACACCCTCGGCCGGGTCGCCGCCGCCCCCCTGTCCACCCTCCAGCGCCTGGTCGGCGCGAAGGCGGGCCGCGAACTGCACGAGAAGGCGGGCGGCGTCGACCGCGGCCGGGTCGTGCCGAACGGCGTCTCCCGCTCCCTGGCCACCGAACGGCCCTTCACCCGAGACGAGTTGGACCCCGACCGGCACCGCCGCGCCCTGCTGGCCGCCGCCGGTGAACTGGGCGCCCGGCTCCGCGCCGTCGACAAGGTCTGCGGCACCCTGACCCTCACCGTGCGCTACGCCGACCGCTCCTCCACGACCCGCACCCGCACCCTGAAGGAGCCCACCGCCCACTCGGCCGCGCTGACGAGGACGGCCTACGAGATGTACGAGGCGCTCGGTCTCCAGCGCGCCCGGGTCCGCGCCCTCGCCCTGCGCGCCGAAGCCCTCGGCCCCGCCGAACAGGCCTCCCACCAGCTCACCTTCGACCCGGTCGACGAGAAGCTCCGCCGCATCGAGGAGGTCGCGGACCGGGCGCGGGCCAAGTTCGGGCCGCACGCGGTGATGCCGGGGACGCTGGCGGCGTGACGCCCCTCGCGGAGGCGGTCAGTTGGCCCAGGGCGGGGTGATGACCGAGCCGTCGGCCATCGTCGCCGACAGACCGATGGACGTGGTGACCCAGGTGACGGCGGTGTCGTCGGTCGGGTTCTCCACGCTCAGCGTCGCGCCGGGGTTGACGATCACCGTGTCACCCGGGGTGACCCGGTGGGTGTCGCCGTCGAGGGTGATCAGGAGCTCGCCGGCGAGGAGGTGGAGGATCTCCTCGCGGTTCACCGTGTGCGCGGGCGCCTTGGTCCCCGCCGGGATCTCGCCGCGCCAGGCGCACAGCTCCTTGCTGCCGGTGAGGGGAGTGGCGTACGAGACGAAACGGGCGCCGTGGATCTCATGGGTGACGGCTTCGGACGGGTGGATGACAGGCATGGGTACCCCCGGAGTAGATGGTCAAGCAGCTTGACTATGTGTTCCTATGGTCAAGCCGCTTGACCATTTCGTCAAGGGTGTTTCAATGCACCCGTGCAGAACTCCGAAGCCCTCGCCCTGACCGCCGTCCTGCTCGCCGCCGCGGGTGATCTGACGCAGCGCATCAATGACGGTGTCGTCGCGCGCGGGTTCGACGCGCGGCCCGCCTACGGGTTCGCGTTCACCCGGCTCTCGGCCGGCGGCGCCACGGCAACCGAGCTCGCCGCACACCTCGGGGTGACCAAGCAGGCCGCCAGCCAGCTCGTCGACGACCTGGTGCGCAAGGGGTATGCGGAGCGGCGGGCGCATCCCGGGGACGCGCGGGCCCGGCTCGTCGTGCTGACCGAGCGGGGCTGGGCGTGCACGCGGGCCGCCGAGGAGGCCGCCGCGGACGCGGTCCGGCCGTGGGTCGAACTGCTCGGTGAGGGTGAAGTGCGGGCGTTGCGTGATCAATTGGCGCGCATCGCGCCCTATGGTCCGATCAGGCCCACCTGGTGATGGTTCCTCTGCAGTCCCGCTCGTCTCCGGCTAGCGCTGGAAGTTTTTACTGGCGCGTAACTTCACAACTGCACTACCCGTCCGTAACTTGACGAGTGAACAGCATCCTCGTGATCCGGATCACAGGGCGTAAGGCCATCGCAACTCCCTTGAGCCGCAAGGAGATCACTCGATGCTGCCCTGGAAACGACTGCTCAGACCCCTGATCGCGCTGCTGCTGACCGCCGCGGTCGCCGTCGTCCCCGCCACCGCCGCCCACGCCGCCGACGCCCCCCACTCCGGCTGGAACGACTTCTCCTGCAAGCCCTCCACCACCCACCCCCGCCCCGTCGTCCTGGTGCACGGCACCCTCGGCAACTCCGTCGACAACTGGCTCGGCCTCGCGCCCTACCTGGAGAACCGCGACTACTGCGTCTACTCCCTCGACTACGGCCAACTCCCCGGCGTCCCCGTCTTCAACGGTCTCGGCCCCGTCGACAAGTCGGCCGAGCAGCTCTCCGCCTTCGTCGACAAGGTCCTCGCCGCGACCGGCGCCGCGAAGACCGACGTCGTCGGCCACTCGCAGGGCGGCATGATGCCCCGCTACTACCTCAAGTTCCTCGGCGGAGCCGCCAAGGTGAACGCCCTCGTCGGCATCGCGCCCAGCAACCACGGCACCACCCTCAACGGCCTCACCCACCTGCTGCCGTACTTCCCCGGCGCCGCCGACCTGCTGTCCGCCAACACCCCCGCCCTCGCCGACCAGGTCGCCGGCTCCCCCCTCCTCACCAAGCTCAACGAGGGCGGCGACACCGTCCCCGGCGTCACGTACACGGTCCTCGCCACCAAGTACGACGAGGTCGTCACCCCGTACCGGAGCCAGTTCCTCAACGGCACCGGCGTCCGCAACGTCGTCCTCCAGGACCTGTGCCCGCTCGACCTCTCCGAGCACGTGGCGATCGGCCTGTTCAGCCTGATCGCCTTCCACGAGGTCGCCAACTCCCTCGACCCGGCCCACGCCACACCGACGACCTGCGCCTCGGTCCTCGGATGACACACCGGGGTCTGTCCGACCTGAGCCGCCGGACAGACCCCGCCCCCCGTGGCTAGCGCCTGCCGCTCACCGCGCGCCGCCGCACCGACCCGAAGAGGATCGCCGCGCCGGCCGCCAGGACGGCCGCGCCGCCCATCGCGACGTACGCCGTGCTGCTGTCGCCGCCTGTCTCGGCGAGATCCTGAGTGGCACCGGCCGCCTTCACATCGGTGACCGGGGTCGACTCCGCGGCCGTGGTCGGCTCTGCCGAGGTGGACGCGTCCTGGTCGCCGTGCCCGCCGTGCTCGACCGTCGACTTGTCCGCGCCCTCCTCGATCTGCTCCTCGGACGGGGCGGAGGCGCTGGGAGCGGGCGACTCGGTGCTTCCCGAACCCGAACCCGAACCCGAACCCGAACCCGAATCCGAACCGGCGCCGGCGCCGCCGCCGTACGTCACGTCCGAGCAGGAGTAGAACGCCTCCGGGCTGTCCGAGCGCTGCCAGACCGCGTACAGCAACTGGGCGCCGGAGCGCTCGGGGAGGGTGCCGGAGAAGGTGTAGTAGCCGTTCGCCGCGACCGGGTCGGTGGCCGTCGCCACCGGGTGGGCCAGGTCCAGGTCGTCCCAGGCGAGCGGCTGCGTCGGGTCGTAGCCCTGCTGGGTGACGTACACCTTGAAGGTGCCCTTGTGCGGGGCCGTCACGCGGTACTTGAAGGTGTACGACCCGCTGCTCACGCTCGTCGCCGGCCAGTCGGCGCGGGCCAGGTCGAGGCCCTTGAACTCGTCGGCGTTCGCGCTGCACAGCTTGCCGTCCGGGATGAGGGCCTGGTGCTGTCCGTTCGCGTCGCCGATGCGGACGCCGTTCCAGTCGTAGAGCGCCTGGGTGCCGCCCGCCGCGACCGCGGCCTTGCAGGCGTCCGACTTCGGGCTCTCGGGGCCCTCCGCGTAGCACTGGGCGACCCGGCTCACCGGATCGCCGAGCGTGCCGTGCGCCGACGCGGGCGCCGCGGCGAGCGCGGTGAGGGCGAGCGGGGTCAGGCCGAGCGCGGCGACGATGGCGGCCGTGCGGCGTGCGGGCATGGCGGGACTCCTCGGAAGCGGTACTGACGGGTGCCGGATCCAAGAAACCGTGAAATCCCGAGCTTGTGGCGGTCGGGAACGATCTTTATGGCCCTCTTAAGGGACTGCTGAGACTGAGATCAGGTAGGTAGCGTGCGCGCATGACCAACGAGGACATACGGCTCGCCGGCCCGGCCGACGTGGCGCGCGTGAAAGCCGTCACCGACGCCGCCTACCACCACTACATCGAACGCATCGGCGTGGTGCCGCAGCCCATGGAACGGGACCACGCGGCGGCCGTGGCCGCGGGACAGGTGTTCGTCACGGGCGATCCCGTCATCGGCCCGGTGGTCGGCCTCGTGGTGATCGAGGAGCGCGCGGACCATCTCTTCCTCGACAACATCGCCGTCCACCCCGACGCCCAGGGAACGGGCGTGGGAGGACGGCTGTTGCGGTTCGTGGACGCACACGCGCGTGCGCTGGGGCTCACCGAGGTGAGGCTCTACACGAACGCGCTGATGTGGGAGAACCAGAAGATCTATCCGAAGTACGGCTACGAGGTCGTGGAACGGAAGGTGGACGGGCCCTATGACCGCGTCCACTACCGCAAGCTGCTGGGCTGAGCCCGCCGTCAGCCATCCGGCCACCAGGTGCGCGCGATGTCCTTTCGCACCTCCGGGCGTCCTGCGGGGCGCTCCTCGGCCTCCTCGCGGATCCGACGGGCGTCCGTCCTCTTCAGGGGCTTCTGCACGGTTGTACGGCGCATGGCTGCCTCCTTCAAGGCCTACCGAGTTCCGCGTTCTCACGGAGGTAGACCCTTTCGGGGAGAGTTACTCATCGACGGCGATCTGTCAGTGGCGGTCATCACGATTTCGACTGACTTTCGAGCCGGGTTCCAGGGCCGTCTGATTGTCAGTGGCGGGTGCCAGTCTGGTGACCATGACCGATCACAGTGGATTCGAAGCCGACGCGGGTACGGATGGGTTGGATTGGAACGCGCAGGCCGCCTCCTTCGACGAGGAGCCGGACCACGGCCTGCGCGACCCGCGGGTGCGGGACGCCTGGGCCGAGCGGCTGCGCTCCTGGCTGCCCGGCCGGTCCTGTGACGTACTCGACCTCGGCTGCGGCACCGGCAGCCTGTCGCTCCTCGCGGCCGAACAGGGACACCACGTGACCGGCGTCGACAGCGCCCCGGCGATGGTGGACCTCGCCCGCGCGAAACTCGCCGGACGTGACGCCGCGTTCCTGGTCGGTGACGCGGCGGTACCGCCGGTGGGGGAGCAGCGCTTCGACGTCGTCCTCGTCCGGCACGTGCTGTGGGCGCTCCCCGACCCCGGCCGCGCCCTGCGCCACTGGCGCGAGCTGCTGCGCCCAGGAGGCCGACTGGTCCTCGTCGAGGGCGTCTGGGGGGCGGTCAGCCCGGTCGGCATACCCGCCGCCCGCCTCACCGCCCTCGTCGCACCGCTCGCCGGGCAGGTGCGCGTGGAGCGGCTGTCCGACGATCCGGTGCTGTGGGGGAGGGCGGTGGAGGACGAGCGGTATGCCGTGGTGGCGGCTCTTTAGGCCAGGAGCGCCGCGATGCCGCCGTCGGCCCGGGCGTGCACCTCCAGCTCGTCGAGAGCCGTGACGGCGCGGGCCGCCGCCTCGGGGTCCCGCTCCGCCAGACCGCTCTCGGCGAACTCGTCCTCGTCCAGGCGCAGTACGTCGGTGCCGTCGGCGGAGCGCCACAGGTCGAGGTCGAGATCCTCCACGACCAGCTCGGCGCCGTCGAGCACGGCCGGGCGGGTCACGTCGCAGTACCAGCCCTTGAGCGTGCCGTCGCCGGCGCGGACCTCCTTCACCGCGTACCAGCGGTCCCGCCAGTAGTGCTCCGTGAACACGTCCCCGGGCTCGAAGCGGACGAAGCCGAAGTCACGGACGCCCTCGCCCGCCCAGGGCGCGCGGACGGTGACGTGGTTGCCGTCGTCCCGCAGCAGCTCGCTCCGGTAACGGATCTTCGTACGGCCGGCCTTGACCAGGACGACCTCCAACTCACCTGTCTGTTCAGCCGAGTTCACGGACATATCGAACCTCCGTCGCTGCCGTGCGGTATCCGAACCACTGGTTGATCGCGATCATCGGGCCGTTGCCGGCGTCGTTGCCGGTCACGGCCTCCGTGAAACCGGCCGCGCGAGCGCGGTGCAGGGAGTCGTTCTTGGCGAGCTTGGCCAGGCCCTTGCCGCGGTGGGCACGGGCCGTGCCGGTCATCACGGTGCCGTAGCGGGTGCGTCCGTCGGTGCGGGCCAGACTGAAGGCGGCGAGTTGGCCGTCGACGACGGCGACCGAGGTCAGCTCGTGGTTCACCAGCGGGTGGTGCCAGGTCTCCCGCAGCCAGGCCTCGTAATCCGTGAACGCGTTGTCGACATCGCTGGGTTCGTCCGCCACCGTGGCCGCGTCCAGCTCGAACAGCGGGCGCGGATCGGCCTCGAAGTCGGTGCCCGTGCGCAGTTCGACGCCGGGCGGCGGAGTCGCCGGCGGGGGCAGTGTGCCGCCCGCGAGGTCCAGGTGGAGGAAGTGCGCGGAGCGGCTCGCGCGGTAGCCGCGGCGTTCGGCGAAGGCGCGGTTGGCCGGCTCGTCCAGCACCCACGTGTACAGCTTGCTCGCGCCGAGCCCGGCGAGATGCTCCTCGGCGGCGCTCACCAGCAGCGTGCCCGCGCCGCGGCCGGTCCGCTCCGGGTGCACGTACACATTGACGTAGCCCTGGCCGGGCTCCGGGCTGTCGTACACGAGACCCACCTGGGCCGTGCCGATCACCTCGCCGTCCGCCTCCGCGACGAGGGGGCGGTAGTGGGCGTCGGGATGCATGTGGGTGAGGTCGTAGGCGAGGGAGTCCGGGGAGTACAGCATGAACGGGAGGGCCAGGTCGCGTACCCGGACGTAGGCCTCCAGGTCGGCTCGGGCGTCGGCGCGCAGCTGGCGCACGGTCACAGTCATGTGAGCGGACGCTACGGGGGAGGCGCGCCGGGCTGCCTCCCATTTTCCGGCGGGCTTCCAGCGGGGTGGCGGGCCGGTGCGGGAGAATCGGGGGCGTGACCTTGAAGATCGACATCGACGACAGCGCGCCGCCGTACGAGCAGGTGCGGACGCAGATCTCCGAGCAGGCGCGGTCGGGGGTGCTGCCGGTCGGGTACCGGCTGCCCACGGTGCGGGGACTGGCGGAGTCGCTGGGGCTCGCGGCGAACACCGTCGCCAAGGCGTACCGGGCGCTGGAGGGCGACGGGGTGATCGAGACGCGGGGGCGCAACGGCACGTTCGTGGCGGCGGCGGGCTCCGCCGCGGAACGGGAACTGGCGTCGGCGGCCCAGGCGTACGTCGAGCGGGCCCGGCGACTGGGAGCGGACCGGGAGACCGCGCTGGCCGCGGTGCGGGACGCGTTGCGGGCGGGATACGGGGAGCGCTGAGGGGGATTCGGCACCGCCGGGACACGCCGCCGCGGCTGTCCGCCGCTGCCACGGAAAGCCGAGGATCACCGGACCAGGGCTTCGAAGGTCCGCGCGTTCTCCACCGCCGCCGCGTTCGGGTCGTTGTTGAAGTACGCGTACACGTCGTCCTCGGCCGACCAGGTGTCCTTGAGGCGGGCCGCCCAGGTCTCCAGTGACCGCCTGCCGTAGCGCGGCCAGTCCTTCGCCCGGCCCTCGTGGAAGCGGACGTATCCCCAGTCCGTGGTGCGCCACAGCGGCGTGACCGGGCGGGCGCGGACGTCGGCCCAGCACAGGGCTGCGGAGCGGGACCCCAGGACCTCGCGGATCTCCGGCGTCCACCAGGACGCGTGCCGGGGTTCGACGGCCACCCGCGTCCCCGGAGGGAAACAGGCGAGGCAGGCGTCCAGGAGTGCCGCGTCGGCCTTCAGGGTCGGCGGGAGCTGGAGGAGGACCGGACCCAGCCGGGCGCCCAGGCCCTCGGCGTGGGTCATCAGACGGCGGACCGGCTCCTCGGGGTCCTTCAGCCGCTTGATGTGGGTGAGGTACCGGCTCGCCTTCACCGCGACCACGAAGTCCGCCGGCACCCGCTCCCGCCACGCCTCGAAGTTCTCCCGGGACGGCAGCCGGTAGAAGGCGTTGTTGATCTCCACCGTGGAGAAATGGGCGGCGTACTCCTCCAGCCAGAGCCGCGTCGGGCAGCCGGCCGGATAGAAGGCGCCGCGCCAGTCCTTGTACTGCCAGCCCGACGTACCGACGTACCGGGTCACACCTCCATGGAACCACTCACAGGTACAACCCCGCGTCCACCCCGTCCCGCGGCTCCGGCAGCGCGGTCGGGGACGTGCCCCGGCGCAGCGCGTACAGCTCCGCGAGGGTGGAGCCCTCGCGGCCGACCCCCTCCTCCGTGCCCAGCCAGCCCACCGCCTCGCTGCGGGTCAGACGGCCCACCTCGATACGGGCCAGACAGCGGCCGGGACGGACCACCGCCGGGTGGAGGCGCTCCAGGTCCTCGTTGGTCGTGACACCCACCAGGACGTTGCGCCCCTGGCCCAGCAGGCCGTCGGTGAGGTTCAGCAGCCGCGACAGCGCCTGGCCCGCCGTGTGCTTGGCCTCGCCGCGGATCAGTTCGTCGCAGTCCTCCAGGAGCAGCAGCCGCCAGCGGCCCTTGCCCGACGAGTCGTCCTCGCCGATCGCGATGTCCATCAGATAGCCGACGTCGGAGAAGAGCCGCTCGGGGTCGAGCACGCAGTCCACCTGGCACCAGTCCCGCCACGAGCGGGCCAGCGTGCGCAGCGCCGAGGTCTTGCCGGTGCCCGGCGGGCCGTGCAGAAGGAGCAGCCGGCCCGCGATGTCCTCCGGCGTCGTCTTCATCAGGCGGGTCATCGCGTCCGCGACCGGTGCCGTGTAGTTGGCCCGGACCTCCTCCCAGGTGCCCGCGGAGATCTGCCGGGTGGTGCGGTGCGGGCCGCGCCGCGGGGAGACGTACCAGAACCCCATCGTCACGTTCTCCGGCTGGGGTTCGGGCTCGTCGGCCGCGCCGTCCGTGGCCTCGCCGAGCACCTTCTCGGCCAGTTCGGCGCTGGTCGCCGTGACGGTGACGTCGGCGCCGCGGCTCCAGCGGGAGACCAGCAGGGTCCAGCCGTCGCCCTCCGCGAGCGTCGCGCTGCGGTCGTCGTCGCGGGCGATGCGCAACACCCGGGCGCCGTCCGGCAGCAGGGACGCCCCGGACCGGACACGGTCGATGTTGGCCGCGTGCGAGTACGGCTGCTCGCCCGTCGCGAAGCGGCCGAGGAACAGCGCGTCGACGACATCGGACGGTGAGTCGCTGTCGTCGACGTTGAGCCGGATCGGCAGAGCGTCGTATGGGTTCGCAGACATGCGGCCATGATCCGACACGGGGACGCCGATCGCACCCGGTTTCCGTAGTGCGTCCGGAGTGTCGGATGGGACCTTTTACGGCCGCTCCGTCCTGTTACAAGGCTGTGCATCTTCAAGACCTGCCCCAGGCGTGCTTCCCGCGTCTACTGTTGCCCTTGATGGGACGTCATGGGTGGAATTCGGGGGCACTGCGGTGGCGGCTCACCGCACTGCTCGGTGTGGGTGCGGCGGCTCTGGCGCTGGTCGTGACCCTCCTCAACACGCTGCCCGGTGACGGGGCGAGCACCGACGGCACCACGAGCAACGGCAGCAGGGCGCACGGCACCCCCACCAGCACACCGGACGCCCGGACCCCGGACGTCGGCTGGGGCTTCACCCACACCCAGTACAGCGCCGACGAGGGCAGCTCCACCGCCGTCGAGCGGGTCGAGGGGCGGATCGCCGACGTCGGCGGGCTGCCGCAGAACCAGCACCTCATGGGCTGGGGCGCCGACAACCCGGAGCCGGTCGAGGGGCGTTACGACTTCGAGGACATGGACCGGCGCATCGACTTCATTCGCGCCTCCGGCTCCACCCCGGTCGTCACCCTGTGCTGCGCCCCGGACTGGATGAAGGGCGGCGAGCCGGGCGTCGGCAACACCGACTGGAGCCAGTCCGCGCTGGAGACCGCCCCGGAGCCCGCGCACTTCAAGGACTTCGCCGCGCTCGCCGCGACGGTCGCCAAGCGCTATCCGGACGTCCGCCACTTCATCGTCTGGAACGAGTTCAAGGGCTTCTGGAACAACTCCGAGGCCCGCTGGGACTACGAGGGCTACACGAAGCTCTACAACCTCGTCTACCAGGCGCTGAAGAAGGTCAACCCGGACATCATGGTCGGCGGTCCGTATCTCGTGATGGACAGCGTCGATCCCCGCTCGGGGGACGCGTCCAAGACCTTCAAGGGGCCCTGGGGCGCCATGGACCAGCGGATCCTCGACGCCTTCGACTACTGGAACAGGAACAAGGCCGGCGCCGACTTCGTGGTCGTGGACGGCTCCAGCTACACCAACGACGACGAGCTGCTGCCCGACGAGTTCGCGGCGACCGACAAGTTCACCGCCGTCAGCCGGTGGGTGCGGCAGCAGACCGGCGACCTGCCGCTGTGGTGGGCCGAGTACTACGTCGAGCCCGCCGACGCCCAGGACGAGCGGGAGGGCTGGTCCGAGAGCCGCAGGGTCGCCGTCCAGGCCGCCGGCATGATCGCCCTCGCCAAGGGCGGCACCACCTCCGCGCTCTACTGGAACCCGGAGAACGAGAAGGGCACCGACTGCGCGGGCTGTCTGTGGACGCCGACCGGCGGGAAGGACGGCGGGCAGAAGCTGCCCATGTTCGACCTGGTCAGCCGGTTCAGCAAGGCGTTCGGCCCCGGCACCGCCTACACGACGGTGTCCGTCGCCGCCGACGACGTGCCCAACGTGCGCGTCCTCGCCACGGACAAGACCGTCCTGGTGGTCAACACCCTGGACCGGCAGATCAGCGCGAAGATCGACGGGAAGACCTTCGACATGGCGGCGTACGAGGTCAAGTGGCTCACCCGGTGAGCCGGATGAGCCACTGAGACCTCACTTCATGGTCAGGAACCGCTGCACCAACGAGGCGAACAGCACCGCCAGCAGCGGCAGCGAGAACCAGAAGCTGCCCTGCAACCAGCGCAGTTGCCGCACCCCTGGCCGCACCGCGACCCGGACCAGCTCACGCGCGGTCAGCAGCACGATCAGCGCCAGCGCCGCGAGACCGCCCACCACCGACCACGGCGTCCAGGTCACCTGCGGCCCGATCGGACCCGGGTCCGCCTTCGCGACCTTGCCCGCGGGCTCCTTGGCCAGCGCGTACATGGTGACGTCCGCGTTGACGAAGACCTTCTTCAACTCCGCCCGCTTGTCCAGGTTCTCGATCAGCCGCGGCTGCCAGGACTTCGTGTAGCCGACGTCCATCTCCAGATACGTGACCTGACTGCGGTTGATCATCAGATACGAGTTCGGGCCCGCGTCCTTCAACGCCTTCACCAGGCTGGACACCAGCACCGGGTCGGTCGGCGCCAGCGTCGGCACATAGGAGACCTTCTCCATGTCCCGCGCGCCCCACGGCATCGCCGGTGTCACGTTGTCGACCGTGTCGTTGCTCAGCCACAGCAGCCTGACCGTCGGGTCGTCATGGGCGTACACGTACTCCATGGCGGCGACCTCGCCGGGCCGGATCCGCTCGAACGGCTCGTTGCCCCAACGGGCCACCAGGAAGCCGAACATGAGCAGCAGACCCGCCAGCACCGCGGCCATGGGCGCCAGACTCGCCCGGTCCTTGTCGCGTTCCTTCGCGGTGAGCCCGGTGCGCGGGAACAGGGCGAGCCCCATGAGCAGCGCGGCACCCGGCAGCGCGAACATGAAGACCCGCAGGGCCATCTCGCCGCCGTACGACTGCATGCCGAAGCCGAGGAACGGCACGAAGGTGAGGACGAGCAGGGAGCGCTCCCGGTAGTGGTGGTCGCGGCGGCGCCACCAGCCCCAGCAGGCGAAGGCCATCACACCGCCGGCGAGCAGCACCCGGGTGTAGAGGACGAGCTTGTGTGTGGAGCTGCCGCCCTCGATGCGGCCCGACACCGACGAGGACACGTTGCCGCCGACGCCGCCGACCCCGCCGAACAGGTCGTCGAAGTGCCCCGACCAGTACGGCTCGGCCATGAAGCCCACCCACACCGCCACCAGCACGGCGAACAGGATGGGCAGGCCGCGCAGTTCGGACTTGCCGATCAGGACCAGGGCCGCCAGCACGCCCAGCATCACGAACGGGGTGAGCTGGTGGGCCGGGACGCTCGCCGCGAACAGGCCTATGACCACCATGAGCAGGACGGCCCGCTGGCGCCTGTCGGTCGGCTCGACCTCCACCTCGCCGGGGCGCTTCCTCGTCCAGATCACACGCGGGGCACGGAAGTAGACGAGCAGGATCGCCGTGAAGACCAGATAGAGGAGGTAGGTGAAGCCCTGCGGGGAGAAGTAGTCCTGGCCGACCCAGCCGGACAGCACGAACACCCACAGACCGGTCCACTTGGCCTTCCAGCTCGCCCGCATCGAGCGCACCAGCAGGAACATCGGTGCCAGATAGAGGAGTTGGATGGCCAGCGGCCACCACCGGATGAGCTCGGTGAGGTCCGTGACCCCGCAGGCCTGGGCGACGAACGCGGCCGCCGCGAAGAACCCCGGCCAGCTCCAGCGCGCGTCCAGGTCGGGCACGGCCGACCCGGTCCGGTCGATGTAGTCGAGGAAGCCGAGGTGCTGCCAGGCGGTGGCGAACCGGGGTTCGGTCTCGATCACCGCGGGCAGCGCGTGCAGCGACACCACGGTCGCGAGCAGCGCGATCAGCAGCAGCGCCTTGTGCTCGCGGTCCAGCCACAGCAGCGAGCCGAAGGACAGCACGAGCAGAGCGGCGCCGACCAGGGTGGGCAACGGCAGCACCGAGATCAGCCCGAGCCCGCCCATCCGATCCAGGTCGGTCTCGCCGAGCCGCAGCGCGGGCACCCAGTAGAGCAGGAGCGCGGCGGTCAGCAGACAGCCGAGGATCACACCGACCCTGGTGGGGTGGAGCCGGTCACGCCAGGAGAGTTCGGGCGGCTCATCAGGTTCCGGTTCCTCGTCGGGCCTGCGCGGGCCCGCCCCGAGCCGTACGGTGCCCTCCTCCCGTACCGCCGTCTCGTACGGTTCGAACGGCGCGTCCACCTCCGGCTCCGATGTCTCCACCGGCCCGAGCGATGCCTCCGACCCCGGTTCCCGTGCCTCCACCGGCAGCCCCAGCTCGGGCAGTTTCTGCGCCCAGGTGGGCCGGTGCGGTTCCGGGCGGACGACGGGCATGCCGGTGGGCGGGGTGCCGGGACCCGGGCGGACATCCGGGCGGCGTTCCAGGTGGTCGAAGTCGACGTGGATGCCGAGGGCCAGGGTGTCCTGGTCGAGCGCCCAGGCGGGCCCGCGCCGACGGGCACCCGCCGGGGCCTCGCGCGCGCCCAGGTCGGCGAGGTCGCCGTCGGGTGCCGCGTCCTCGGGGACGGCGTCGCCGGGCGCGGCCCGGACGGTCCTGTACAGCTTCGGCGCGGCGATCGCCACGATCACCGCGAGCGAGGAGATCTCGGCGACACCGGCACCGGTCAGCCCCATCCGGGGGAGGAGGAGCAGCGTCAGACCGAGCACCAGGGCGCACAACAGGCCCTGCAACCAGGCGAGTCCCGCGGTGCGGCTCTGCGCGCGCAGGACCGCGAAGTACGTCTCCATGACGACCCGCAGCACCGCGCCGACCGCGAACCAGCGCAGCAGCGGGGTGGCCGCGTCGGCGTACCCCGAGCCGAAGACACCGAGGATCCAGGGCGCGCCGAAGAAGAGCACACCGGCCACCGGCAGCATGATCCGCGCCATCCGCCGGAGCGCCGCGCGGGTGTTGGACGCGAGCCGGGTCGGGTCGTGCGAGCCCTCGACGGTCAGCGAGGCGCCCATGTTGATGGCGAGCAGGTTGCAGGTGCCGCCGATGGTGGTGGTGATGTAGAAGTACGCGTTGTCCTCGGAGCTGACCTGCGAGGCCACGATCACCGGGACGAGATAGACCACGGCCAGCGAGAACAGCGAGCCCGTGTAGTCGCCCGCGAGGAACCTGCCGACCTCCCTGAGCGTCGGCGGCCGGGCGTGGTCCTCGGTGGCCTTCACATGCCGGGGCACCAGCCGCCGGAACACCAGCCAGCCCAGCGGCAGCACCGACACCGCGATCGCGGCGACCCAGGACACGAAGACACCGGCCGTCGGAATGGCCACCGCGAACGCGACCAGCAGCCCCAACTTCACCGCCGAGAACACGGTGTTGCCGAACGGCACCCAGATCGCGCTGCGCAGCCCGGTCAGCACCCCGTCCTGGAGGGTGAGCAGGTTCCAGGCGACGACAGCCGCGATGAAGCCGAGCCCGTTCACCGTCCCGTGCAGGAACCGGTACGAGGGCCCCCACGCGTCCAGCGTCAGCAGGAAGACACCCGCGGCGAGCGCCACCAGCACCGAACTGCCCGCGTAGGTACGGAAGATGAGCCGCCCGGTGGCGCGGCCGGAGACCGGTATGAAGCGGGCCAGGGCGCCGGTCAGGGTCACCGCGGTCAGGCCGGCGAGGAACTTCATCGCGGCGATCGCGGCGGAGCCCTGACCGACGGCGGACTCGGAGTAGTAGCGGGCCGCGGCCAGCCAGAAGCCGAGGCCGAGCACGGCGGAGATGCCCGTGTTCAGCATCAGGGCGTAGGCGTTGCGGAACAGCTGGCTGCCGCCGGACGAGCGCCCCAACCCGGGCAGGCGCAGCCGGCGCCCCGACTGCCCGGGCGCCTCGGTCACGGGCTCGGTCGTCTCGGTCGTGGTCGTCGTGTCAGACACGGGAACGGATGGCCTTCCGGCGGACCTGTCGTGCTCTTCGGACCATGGCGTATCCCTTGGTGAACGCGCGGTCCCGGGCGAAGGTGCGGGCGATGGCCCGGCCTTCGATCAAGCGCTGGAACTCCTCGACGCCGGTGCTGCGGCGCACGGTGACCCGCAGCAGCGCGTACGGCCCCTGCCGGCGCCGCGCCAGTGCGTTGCCGACGGCGAGGGCCTGGGCGTACCCCGTCTCGCGGACCTGCTCGCGGACCCGGCGGCTGGAGTAGCCGTAGGGGTAGGCGAACGAGGCCGGGGCGGTGCCGAGTTCGTCGGTGACGATCTCCTTGCAGAGGATCAGTTCGCGGCGCAGGGTGTCGTCGTCGAGCTGGTCGAGCTGCGGGTGGGTGTGGCTGTGCCCGCCGATCTCCACGCCCTCGGCGGCGAGTTCACGCACCTGCGGCCAGTCCAGCATGGTGTCCAGCGCGTTGCCGTTGTCGTGCGGGCCGCGCAGCCACGCGGTCGACACGAACAGGGTGGCGGCGAAGCCGTGCTTGGCGAGCACGGGCAGCGCGTGCCGATGGACGCCCTCGTAGCCGTCGTCGAAGGTGATCAGCACCGGACGCTCGGGCAGCGGGCGACCGTCGCGCCAGTGCGCTGCCAGCTGGGCCGTGGTGACCGGCGTGTGCCCCAGGTCGCCTATGAGGGCCATCTGTCGGTCGAAGGCCTCCGGCGTCACCGACAGCTCGCGAGTGGCGTCGTTCGGGTCGGCCGCGACGGCGTGGTACATCAGAATCGGCACGGTCATCCGGGTTCCCCCTCGATCGGCGCCACCTGGAACGTGGCGCCCCCCTTGCGCGCCCGTACGCTCCCCACCACGTACCCACCGGCCGCCGTCAGCACCCCCGCGACGATCGCGCCCGCACGCCCCGCGCCCCCCGGCCGGGCCAGCGCGGCGTCCCGCAGCCCGCGCGCCACCCCGGCGGGCAGCACCCGGGTGGCGTACCGGCGCTCGGACTCAAGTCCCTTGTCGGCACCGACACTTCGGGCCACCAGCGCCTTCGACAGACCCTCGGCGTAGGCACGCGTGCGGAAGTACCCGAAGTGCTCACGCGCCGCGGGCACGCGGTGGTGGATCACCGCGCGGTCGTCGATCAGGAGCACGGCGTCCGGCCTGGCCCGGGTGAGGCGGATGCACAGCTCCGTCTCCTCACAGCCCAGCGGCCGTTTGTCATCGTCGCGCCCGATGCCGGTGGCGAATCCGCCGGCCGCGTCGAACGCCGTACGCCGGAACGAGGCGTTGCCGCCCAGGACGTTGCGCACCCGCGTCAGACCCCGCGGCAGACCTCTGTAGGTGCAGCCCACCACCCAGTCGAACTCCTCCGGGAACCACGCGGGACGGCGCCCCGAGGCCCAGATCGGCAGCGTGCGCCCGCCGACGGCCATCACCTTCGGGTCGGCGTACCCGGCGGCGAAGTGGCGCAGCCAGTCGCGCTCGGCGACGGCGTCGTCGTCGAGGAAGGCGATCACCTCGCCGTACGAGGCGGCGATGCCGGTGTTGCGGCCGGCCGACAGACCGCGGGGGCCCGCGTTGGCGAGCACGCGCACGTCCGCGGCCTCTTTGTACTCCTTGGCCAGCCGGTCCAGGAGCGCCGGATTGTGGTCGACGACCAGCAGTGTCTCCCGCGCCGGACACGACTGCGCCCGCACCGAGGAGACCGCCGCGAGGATGTCCTCCCAGCGGTCCTCGGTGTAGACGCAGATCACGACGGAGATGTCGGGACCGCTCAAGACACCTCTCCCCGGACCGAGTCGAGCAGCGGGGAGTGATGGGCCTGACGGCGCAGCTCACGCCGGTTGGAGCGCTCGCCGAGGATCACCTTGAGCACCCGGAACCCGTCGCGCACGGCCCGCAGATTGCTCGCGCCGTGGATGCGGAGGTACTCGTAACTCGGTATCTCCTGCACCTTGAGCCCCGCCTTGACCACCCTGATGTTGATCAGGGTCTCGATCTCGAAGCCCGTGCAGTCGAGGTCGATCTTGTCGAGGCAGTGCCGCCAGAACGCGTTGTATCCGTAGCAGAGATCCGTGTAGCGGGCGCCGAACTTGCGGTTGACGATGGTGCACAGGGCCCAGTTGCCGAGCTTGCGGATGAAGGTCATGTCGTCCGTGCCGCCGCCGTTCGCGAAACGCGAACCCTTGGCGAAGTCCGCGCCCGAGACCAGGGCGGAGACATAGCTGAGGATCTCGTGCCCGTCGGCCGAGCCGTCCGCGTCGACCATCACGATGATGTCGCCGGTGCAGGCCTCGAACCCGGTGATCAGCGCGTCGCCCTTGCCCTTGCCGGACTGCCGGACGACCTTGACCTCCGGCCACAGCTCCCGGGCCACCTCGACGGTGTCGTCGGTGGAGTTGCCGTCCACCAGGACCACTTCGTGGATCCAGTCGGGCAGCGTCTTGAAGACGTACGGAAGATTCTCCGCCTCGTTCATGGCGGGGATCACGACACTCACCGGCGGTGCGATGGCCAGGTGAGTGGAGACAGGCCGGTACTTGCCGGCCGTGGACGGATCCTGGCCCGTTGCCGCCGGGCGCAGAACAGAGCTCATGAGTCTGGTTCCCTCTCGTCCGGTCGGACCGCCCGCCCCTGGGCGGCCCGGCTTCGTGTCCGGTTCGAAAGGGGGGTTTGTCACCTACGGCATGACGAAATGGATCTCCGAGCATGCCCGGGTGAGCTGGCATAGCTGGCCGACAGCCGAAAACGGCCGCCGGTCGCGCGGCACGACCCGGTCACCCAAGCGGTCACCGAGCACGGCACCCCCCTACCGCGCCCCGCGCCGGTCTGTCGCGGTCCTTGAGCCCTCCCCTAGTACCGCTGACGACGGACCGATGCGGGTGAGATGTACGACGGTATTGACGATTGAACCCGTATGGCAAGACCTGGAACCAGGCCTCACGTTTTTGTTGGTTTGACCGTTACGGAACCTATTGGTTGTACGAACGGAGCCTTCCCATTTTCTTGAGCATCCGGTCCGCCGGCGCGAACAGCTCCGGCCGGGACTGGACGGTGTTGCGCAGCGCCCGGACCGGGGCGCGGCGCGCCCGGTGCCCGATCGCGACCGGGTGACGCCGGGTCACCCACCCCTCCGACACGGTGATCTCCCGTGTCTTCAGGGAGTCCTTGTACTCCTTCTGCCCCCGGCCGAGATCGAGGTACGCGATCCCGTCGGCGGCGGCCGCCTCGGCCATCCGCAGATGCAGGACCAGCCCGGGGGAGTACTTCGCGTACTCCGGGTCGTACGCCGGGAACCAGCACGCGAGGATCCGCTCGGTGCGCAGCCCGAAGTGCGCCGCGATCGGTTGCTCGCCCGCGTAGAGCACCGACAGGATGCCCGCGAACGGCTCGGAACGGGTGTGGAACAGCTGCTGCACCAGCTGGCTGATCCAGTCGTGGGCGAAGCGGTCGCTGCGTCCGGTCCTGCGGTACTGCGCGGACTTCCAGCCCATCAGGGTGCGCAGCATCGCCGGATCGCGCTCGTCGTGGACGTAGCGCACCTCGCCGGCGTCCCGGCCGAGCCTGCGTTCCTTGGCGAGCGTGGTCCGGGTGAACTTCGGTGCCTGGGAGCGCAGATGACGCAGATAGACGGCGTACCCCTGGTCCACGTCCATGACCGGGGACGGGAAGCCGGCCCGGGCCCCCGCGGCGAACGGCTCCTGGCCCTGCACCAGGTGGTCGAACTCCCAGACGGCGAGCCCGCAGGCGCGCAGCAGGTCCTGTGCGTCCCAGTCGAAACCGGGCCGGTGCACCAGTCCCTGGGCGTCGGAGACGCCGAGGCCGACGGCCCGGCCGACCCCGGTGGCGCTGCGCTGGAACGGGAAGAACGCGGCCGGCTCCCCGTCCTCCCGCACGACCGCGATCCGCACGCCCCTGCGGCACCGGCCCACGGCGAGCGCGAACTCGGGGGACAGGAACGGGTTCGCCAGCTCGGGCGAGCCCTGCAGATGCGCCTTGGACTGAAGGGACGTCCACGCCGCCCGGTCGGCCGCGCTCAGCTCGCCGGGGCGGTACACACCGATGTCCACGTCAGCGAGTCCGTCCCGTCGTGGTACGGCCGCGCCGGCGTATCCGGAGCAGCAGCAGGAGCAGTGCGCTGATCGTGGTCACGGCCACGACGCCGCCCCGGTAGGACCAGCGGTGCACGGCGAGCATGCCCTGGGCCACCAGCATGTTGACGACGACCGAGCCGGCCAGGGCGGTGATCACCCGGGCGAGCGGCGCGAGGCCGTGCAGCGCGGCGGCGACGGCGACGGCGGGCGCCGCCAGCAGGAAGAACAGCGTGAACGGACCGCGCAGCGGCGAGTCGGAGCCGGTCAGCGCGAGGAGCGCGCCGAATCCGCCGACGGCCGTCGCGGCCCCCGCGAGCAGCGGCGACAGATCTCGCTCCGCGCCTCTCCCCGCCCCTGGTCGCGTGCCCTCGGCACGGTCCCTTGAAGATGTCCTGATACGTATGGTCTGCATTGGCGACTTTGCCCCCCGAAGCGCCGGATGCCGGGCTTCAATGTGACTCAGCCCCGTGGCGGCCGTCAAGAGCCGGAGGGCCCTGTGCGGGGGATGGTACGGACAAGCGGACAAGTGTTCCCCGGAGGCGGAAGTCGCCTCCGGGGAACGGCCGTTCAGGTGCGTGCTACGGGACGAGCTTCAGGAGCTTGTTGGGCGAGCCGGTGCCCGCGCTGGTGACCACGCCGGAGGTGGCGCCGTTCACCAGGGCCGAGGCGACCGTGGCCGGGGTGGCCGAGGTGTGGCCCGCGAGGTAGACGGCCGCGGCGCCCGCGACGTGCGGGGTGGCCATCGAGGTGCCGGAGAGCGTGGCGGTGGCGGTGTCGCTGGTGTTGTAGCCCGCGACGATCGACGAGCCCGGCGCGAAGATGTCCAGCGTGGAGCCGTAGTTCGAGTAGCTGGCCCGGGCGTCCGTGCTGGTGGTGGCGCCGACCGTGATCGCGGTGGCGACGCGGGCCGGGGAGTACGAGGAGGCGTTGGCGGAGCTGTTGCCCGCCGCGACCGCGTAGGTCACTCCGCTCGCGATGGAGTTGGCGACCGCCGTGTCCAGCGAGGTGGAGGCGGAGCCGCCGAGCGACATGTTGGCGACCGCCGGGGTGGTGTGGTTGTTGGTCACCCAGTTGATGCCCGCGATCACCCCGGCCGTGGTGCCCGAGCCGCTGTTGTCGAGCACCCGCACCGCCACGATGTTGGCCTTCTTGGCGACGCCGTAGGTGCTGCCCGCGATCGTGGTGGCCACATGGGTGCCGTGGCCGTTGCCGTCGGAGGCGGTGGTGTCGCCGTCGACCGCGTCGTAGCCGTACGAGGCACGGCCGCTGATCTGGGTGTGGGTGATGCGTACGCCGGTGTCGATGACGTAGACCGTCACGCCGCTGCCCGCGGTGTCCGGGTAGGTGTACGTGCCGGAAAGCGGAAGCGCGGCCTGGTCGATGCGGTCGAGGCCCCAGGGGGCGCTGGACTGCGTGGTGTCGGCGAGCTTGACGACCTGGTTCTGCTCGACGTGGGCCACGGCCGGGTCGGCCGCGAGTCTCCTGGCCTCGGTCGCGGAGAGGGTGGCCGAGTAGCCGTTGAGCACGGTGCCGAACGTCTTCCCGACCGTGCCGCCGTACTCCTTGACCAGGTTCTTGCCCGCGCTCGACGACGCCTTCAGGCCGGCGGATCCCGTCTTGAGCGTGACGATGTAACTGTCCTTGACCGCGGTGGGGGAGTCGGCGGCGAGGACCTTGCCCTCGGCCGGCGCGGCCTGGGCGGGAAGTGCGGTGAGCCCACCGACGAGGGCGGCGGTCGCCAGGCTGGTTATCGCGGCGAACCGGAGCTTCTTGCTACGCAGTTGTGCCATTACGAGGGAGTCCTCCTCATAGGCGACGCGCACCGGGGTCGGGCGCGCGTCAGTGGGGGGTGCGCGCGTGATCGCGCACACGACCCGGAACGTCGCGTTCCCGTCTCGGGCTGAGTAAAGAGTGGGTCATCTACGGGGGTTGCTCAAGGGAGTTGAGCACCCGTCAACAAACCTGTCATGCGCACGTAATCAAACACACTGCGAACACACAGGGTCGCGGTGTGTAAGCCCTGAAAAGTCTTGGCATGGACACTTCCCGTCAACACGCGTAGTTGCTACGACGGTTGTGGCAGAGATCCTGCTAAAGGGAGGTTCCATGAGACGTTCCCGACTTGCCGTATACGTCACCTCACTCCTCCTCGCCGCCGGCGCCGCGCTCTTCGGAGCGACCCCGGCCCAGGCGGCGACCGGCCCCTACGTGGCCCTCGGCGACTCCTATTCGTCCGGGGTCGGAGCCGGCAGCTACATCTCCTCCAGCGGCGACTGCAAACAGAGCACGAAGGCCTACCCCTACCTCTGGGCCGCCGCCAACTCACCCTCGTCGTTCAGCTTCAAGGCCTGCTCGGGCGCTCGAACGGGTGATGTTCTGGCGAACCAGCTCGGCACCCTCAGCACCGGCACCGCACTCGTCACCATCAGCATCGGCGGCAACGACGCCGGCTTCTCCGACGTCATGACCACCTGCGTCCTTCAGTCCGACAGCGCCTGTCTGTCCCGCATCAACACCGCCAAGGCGTACGTCGACTCGACGCTGCCCGGCCAGCTCGACAACGTCTACTCGGCGATCAGCAGCAAGGCCCCCAACGCCCATGTGGTCGTCCTCGGCTACCCGCGCTTCTACAAGCTCGGCACCACCTGCGTGGGCCTCTCCGAGACCAAGCGCTCGGCGATCAACGGCGCCGCGGACTACCTCGACGCCGCCGTCGCCAAGCGCGCCGCGAACCACGGCTTCACCTGGGGCGACGTCCGCTCCACTTTCACCAACCACGAGATCTGCTCCGGCAGTTCGTGGCTGAACAGCCTGAACTGGCTCAACATCGGCGAGTCGTACCACCCCACCGCGGCCGGCCAGTCCGGCGGCTATCTGCCCGTCCTGAACAGCGCGGCCTGAGCCCTACTCGGTAGGAGTGGGAGAGGGGGAGGCCCCGCCGGTCGGGGTCTCCGTCTCACAGGTCACCGAGAACGGCACCGAGTTGGACGTCGTCTTCGCGGGGTCGCGGACCTCGACACTGATCTCGTTCCGGTACGTCCCGCTGTCGTCGTACGTCGTCACGAACGCCGTGTCCTGCCTGGACTTCCCGCCCCCCTCCGGGAACGACAGCGTCTTCCACCCCTGGTCCATGACCTTCCCGTCCTTGGACTTCCAGCGGTACGTCACCTGCGCCGGCAGCCGGCCCACCGTGATCGTCGCCGTGAAGGAGGGCGCCTCGGCCTGCGCCGGCGGACAACTCCCCGCGTACTCCGTGTGGGCACCCGTCAGCACGGCCTGCACGGTCTGCGGCGGCGGTGCGCTGGTGGTGGGGGTGCTCGGACCGGACGAGGAGGGCGGCGGCGCCTCGGTGTCCTGGTCCGTCCTGCTCGGCGTGGTCCCGCCCCGGCTGGTGCTGCTGCCCGTGTTGGCGTCGCCAGCGCCGTCGTCCCGGTTGAGCAGCGCGTACGTCAGCCCCGCGATGGCCAGCGCCAGGGCCGCGAGCCCGGCGATCAGCACGACCGCGGCACGGCGGTTGCGGTCGGGGGGCTGGGGCTGCGGCGTTGTGGGGGTGGTGGGACCGGTGGGACGGGTGGGGATCGGCGCGGTCGGCGGCTCCTCGCGGTACCCGGCGGTCGTCGGTGCGTACGGGAAGGGAGCGGGTGGGAGCGCGTCCGTACGCAGGGTGCCCCCCGCCCCGACGATCCGCAGATCCTGCTCGGCACGGTCCGCGGACAGCCGCTCGGCCGGGTCCTTGCGCAACAGCCCCTCGATGACGGGGGCGAGCGGCCCGGCCCGGTGCGGCGGCGGCAGCTCGTCGTCGACGATCGCGCGCAGGGTGTTCAGCGGGGTGTTCTGACGGAACGGCGAGTTGCCCTCGACCGCCGCGTACAACAGCACACCCAGCGACCACAGGTCCGACTCCGGACCCGGCGTACGCCCCAACGCCCGCTCCGGCGCCAGGAACTCGGGCGAGCCGATCACCTCGCCGGTCATCGTCAGCGCGGAACTGCCCTCGACCATGGCGATACCGAAGTCGGTGAGTACCACTCGGCCGTCGTTCGACAGCAGCACGTTGGCCGGCTTCACGTCCCGGTGCAGTACCCCCGCCTCGTGCGCGGCCCGCAGCGCGGCGAGCACCTCGGCACCGATGTGCGCCGCCCGCTGCGGCGACAGCGGGCCCTCCGCGTCCAGGACATCGGCGAGCGACACGCCCCGGACCAGTTCCATGACGATCCAGGGCCGGCCGTCCTGCGTGGCCACGTCGTACACCGTCACCACGTTGCGGTTGGCGACCCGGGCGGCGGCCCACGCCTCCCGCTCCAGGCGGGCGTACATCCGCTCCACCTCGGACCCGGCCAGGCCGGCGGGCGCCCGCACCTCCTTGACGGCGACCTCGCGGTGCAGCACCTCGTCACGGGCGCGCCACACGGTTCCCATGCCACCCTCGCCGAGCGGGGACAGGAGGCGGTAGCGGCCGGCGATCACACGTTCACTGCCCGGTTCTTCGGACACGGGCGCCCCCTCTTCGCAGCAGGCGCGGCCTTCGCCGCGTTCGCGACTCCGCATGACTTCGCGTGATTTCTCCCCAAAAGTAGCTCAGCCGAGTGCGGATGCCGCCCCCTTGAGCACCAATCCAGCCCCGAGCGCCACGACGAGCAACGCCGACATCAGCGGCGCGTGGCGACGCACGAGGGCCGTGACCGGATGCGTGGTCCAGCGGGGGCGCCGGTCCAGCAGCCGATTCATCCCGGTACCCAGCCTGACGACGGCGAACCCCGCCGCGGTGAGCGTGAGGGCGAGTCCCACGCCGTACGCCACGACGAGCAGGAAGCCGAACCACGCCTGCCCGAGCGCCATCGCGCCCACGAGCACGACGACCGCGGAGGGGCTGGGGACGAGCCCGCCGGCGAAGCCGAGGAGGATCGTGCCGCGGAGGGTGGGGGCGATGGAGTGGCTGTGGGTGAAGCCACCGTGGGTGTGCGTGTGGGTATGCGCGTGCGAGTGATCGTGATCGTGGCCATGTTCATGTTCATGGCCATGAGAGTGGCCGTGGGGGTGGGCGCCGACCAGCGCCAACTCGCGCTTGGGGGCCGCGGCGGACACCTGCGCGTGCGCATGTCCGCGCTGGTGCCAGGCCCGTCGTACGAGGGTCAGGCCCGCCCCGATCACCAGCGCGCCGCTCGCGACGCCCAACCAGGTGATCACCGAGGGCGCCGCCCCCGAGCCCGCCGTGACCAGGAGGCCCAGCGCGACCACGCCGAGGGTGTGGGTGACCGTGACCGACGCGGCCAGGGGCATGACGTCCTTCAGGCGGGCCTTGCCGCCGCGGGCGGTGGCCACCGCGGCCATCAGGGTCTTGCCGTGGCCCGGGGCGAGGGCGTGCAGGGCGCCGAGAGCGACGGCGATGAGCAGGGCGAGGGCGGCGAAGCCCACGGTGAGGTCGTGGCGGGCGACCAGGGAGTCCAGCGCCCGCGTCCAGCGGTCGGCGCCGCGCGGGAGGACGGAGGCGGCGGGGGCGTCGGCACGGTCCTCGGCGAGGGCGGGGCCACCGGGGCGGACGCGCAGCGTCGCGGTGGTGGTGTCGGCGGGGGAGGAGAGCAACTCACCCGGATAGGTGGTCAGTTCGCGGGAGACCGAGGTCTTCGGTACGTCCGAGGCCGTCAGCGTCGTCCGGTCGCCGCGCGCGGTGATCTCCCGCCAGCCGGGGCCGGAGGCCGCGCCCGCGCTGCGGAAGCCCAGGGAAACGGCCGCGTCCTCGGGGAGCGGTGCCGTCAGTTCGCACTCCACGCGCAAGGTGTCCAGCCCGGCCTGACCGGGCCGTACCGCCGCCTTGCTGCTCCTGACGCTCAGGGTCGCCGCCCTGCCGTCGACCGTGACCTCGCTGCCTCTCGCCGCCGTCTCGCAGCGCTCCCGGGCCCATGCGCCCATGCCCAGCTTCTCGATGTCCGGCTTGGCCTGGGTCGCCGGGATCTCGGCGAGGTCCTCGACATGGTCGACCCGGAGCTGCCCGGGAGCGGTGACCAGTCCGTCGTAGCGGTTGACGGTGAAGTTGCCGAGGGGGTGCGCGCTCGCACCGCCGGAGGGGACGAGCACGAGCGCGCACACGGCCGTCAGGACGGCCGCACCGGAGGCGAACAGACGACGGGTCCTCACTTGGCCGCCTCCAGCGTCTTCAGTGCCTTACGGGCCTCGGCGGCGCCCAGGGGCGAGAAGCCGGGGTTCAGTTTCAGGGCCGCGGCGAGATGGGCGCGGGCGTCCTCGGCGTGGCCGGTGGCGCGCTCGATCATGCCGCGGTGGTAGAGGAACGCGGCGCTGCGGTACCCGGTGGCGGTGGCCTCGCGGGCGTAGGGCAGGGCTTCGGCGTCCTTGCCGTTGACGTGCAGGGCCCAGGCGAGGGCGTCCGCGGTGTGCACGGTGTGCCGGCGGGCCCACTCGGCGCGGGCCGCGCGCAGCGCCGCGGCCTTGTCGCCGTGGTCGGCGGCGGCGAGGGCGGTGTCGAGGTCGGCGTTGACGCCGTTGGCGCGGGCGAGGGCGGTCCAGGCGTCGACGAGGGCGTACTGGTCGTCGGCCTTCGCCCGCTCGCCCTCCCGCTCGTACAGCTCACCCAGCTCGACCAGCGGTCCCGGCAGCGGATAGCGGGCGACCACGTCCTCCATGTTCTTGAGGGCGGTGGCCCGGTCGCCGCTCGCGGCCTGCGCGCGGGCGCGTCCTTCGAGGGCGGGGATGTAGTCCTCGTCGGCGGCGAGCGCACGGGCGTAATAGGTGAGGGCCGACTTGTAGTCGCCCTGGTTCCAGGCGAGTTGGCCGAGCTGGGCGGCCACGTACGCCACGTCGCCCGGGGTGGTCGCGGAGCCGAGCGCCTGCTTCAGCACCCGCTCGGCGGTCGTGACGTCACCGCGCAGCTCCCGGACGTACGCGTACCGGGTGAAGACCGGGACGCCGGGCTTGCGGGCGTCGGCCGTGTCGGCGGCCTTCGCGGCGTCGGCGTAACGGCCGAGCTCGACAAGCGCGTCGACCCGCGAGGAGAGGGCCCGCTCGTTGTAGGGGTTCTGCTTCAGCACCTGGTCGGCGTACTTCAGGGCGTGGCCGAAGTCGTGCCGGGCCGCGGCGAGGGCGGCGCGCCCGGCGAGGGCCTGCTCGTTGTCCGGTTTCAGCTTCAACGACCGGTCCAGGGCCTTGTCGGCCTGCGGATAGCGGGAGGGGTCGCCCTTGGTGCGGGCCTGCTCGACATAGGCGAGGCCGAGGGTGGCCCAGCCGCCGTAGTCCTTCGGCTGGGAACGGAGATGGTCCTGGAGAGAGGCGATGCTCGTGTCGAGGTCTCCGTTGGAGAGCAGCGCCGGTGACATGGCGCTCGGCGCGGCGGCGGCACTCGTACCGCCGCCGTCCCGCAGGGCGCCGAAGGCGATGGACCCGCCGGTGAGCGCGATGGCCAACAGCACGGCGGAGCCGCTGAGTTGAACGATCCGCCCCCAGCGCCTTCCCGGCGGGTCGTCATGCGTTTGCGAGGCCATGCCCTCTCCTAGATATGTCGAACAGTGCGGCGCGACCCGCGCCGTGGGGGATGAGTACGCGCGGGTCGCGCCAGACAAGGGGATGTCAGCCGCAAGGGCCACTCGCAGCCGAGAGACGACCTAGTACGGCCGAGTCCTCATCCGCCGCCACCACATGAGGCCGGCGCCCACGAGGGCGATACCGGCTGCGCCCGCACCGGCGCTCGCGGCGATCAGCGTGGTGTCGTCCATGCCCCCGGAGGTCCCGGCCGGCTGCAACGCGTCACCGAGCTGGTTACGGACGTCGTTGCCACCACTCGTGCCCTTGGCCAGCGCACCCCGCGAACCCGCCGTCGGGTTGGCCAGGTACGGGAACGACTTGCCGAACTTCTTGTCGTTCTTGTCGACCGCGTCACCCAAGTCGTTCTTGGAACCGACCAGTTCACCCTCGACGACCTGGAGCGCCGCGTCGAGCACGTCGTCGGAGAGCCGACGCCCGTTCGGGAAGCCCGCGTTGTCGCCGTCGAGCACCCCGAGCCGCTTGGGATCATGCGTCGGCTTGATGGACGTGTTGAGGCGCAGCTCCTCCGCCGGCCGCACGTGCGGCGGCTGGTTGAGGCCCTCGACGCCCTTCAGGAAGACGTCGACCAGGTCGTTGCGAGGCTCGGCGGGCGCCTTGATCTTGTAGATCGCCTCGATGAGCTTCGGCAGCTCCGGGTTGGTCACGTTGTCCAGGAAGTCGGCGTCGTTCCAGGGCGCGGACGCGTTGAACTTGTCCTTGTCCTCGATGGGGTTGACGACCTCGTTCACCAACGGGTTGCCGAGGCGGGAGACCTGGGAGTAGTAGCCCTGGGCGTTCTTGCGCTGGGTCGTCGACCAGATGCCGACGATCGGCTGCTCCGCGGACTCCGTGATCATGTCCGTCGGCACCTGGAGGGCTATGGAGTTGACGTTGTAGCCCTTGAGCGTGTCCCGGCCGACCTCGGACAGGTTCCCGCCGTACAGCAGGTCGAAGACGCGCAGGTCCAGGAAGAACGGGTCGTCGGCCTGGCCGGCGAACGTCGTGGCGCCGCTGGACAGTTCGTGGATCGCCTCCTTGCGCAGCTTGCCGTAGTTCGGCATCGACGCCTTGCCGACGTTCGACGGGGCGACGGGCACGTCGTCGGCGAGCTTCGTCTTGGAGACGACCCTCTGGTTGTGGAGCTTGAACAGCTCCAGGTCGTACGACTGCGTGACGTTCAGGTCGGGGTCGTCGAGGCTCTCGACGGCACCGGTGTTGTAGAGGAACGTCTTCTTGTTCTTCGTGTGCGTCTTGAAGGTGTAGCGGAAGAGCAGCTCGCCCTGCGCGTCACCGTTGTTGTCGACGTGGATGTCGTACTGAGCGTCCTCGGCGAACGTGTAGAAGTTCGGGCCGCCCGCCGGGTCCTCGAAGGGGATCCAGTTGGCGATGATCGTCGTCGTGTCCGGCTTGTCCGGGCTGACGAAGGCGTACACGTCCGTGTTGTCGTACTGCGGGTCGCCCGAGATCAGCGGGGCCTCCCGGTGACTGGAGGCGGAGGCCGCCCCCGGTTCCAGCGTGGCCACGCCGGCGGCTGCGAGCCCCCCGGCGGCCAGCGCACCACATACGAGGGTCACAAGGCTCCTGCGCCCCGCACCGCTCTTGGAGATAGGTGTCATGCCGTCCGTCCTCAGTCCAACTTGCCTGACGCTGGGAGATTCGGAGCAGGGGGCGGGCCGGATTGGTCGAACCTGAAAACTTATTTCCTCGCAGCTCGACCCGCGTTTTCGACGTTCTGATCCGTAACCCCATCCGGAGGTGTGTTCGTTGCGAATACCTCGTGGGAAAGGACGACCCGGGTGCGGGTTCGCGGGAGGGGGAGACGAGTTGGAGGCGGACGAGCTTCTGGTACTCGTGGCCGGCGGTGACCAGAAGGCATTCGAGATGCTGTACGGACTGGTGTCCGGGCCGGTGTTCGGGCTCGTACGACGGGTCGTGCGCGATCCGGCGCAGTCCGAGGAGGTGGCTCAGGAAGTGCTGCTCGAACTCTGGCGCTCCGCCGCGCGGTTCGACCCCGGCCGGGGCAGCGCCCTGTCCTGGGTCCTCACCCTCGCCCACCGGCGGGCCGTGGACCGGGTGCGCAGCGCCCGCGCGGCCGGCGAGCGCGAGCAGCGGGAGGCCCGCCGGGCCCACCACACCGCCTTCGACCAGGTGACCGAGGAGGTCGAGGCGGGACTCGAACGCGAGTGGGTGCGCCGCTGCCTGGATCGGCTGACCGACCTCCAGCGCCAGTCCGTCACCCTCGCCTACTACGACGGCTACACGTACCGTGAAGTGGCCGAGCGGCTCTCGCTGCCGCTGGGCACCGTCAAGACCCGGATGCGCGACGGACTGACCCGGCTGCGCGAGTGCCTGGGAGGTGTGGCGTGAGCCTGCTCGACAAGATGCTGCGCCGCGACGACCCGCACTCGCTGGCCGCCCCCTACGCCCTGGACGCCCTGGAGCGGGCCGAGCGGACCCGCTTCGAGAAGCACTTGAGGAAGTGTCCGGTCTGCGCCGCCGAGGTCCGCGCCCTGACCGAGGACGCCGTCCGGCTGGCCTGGTCGACGGCGGCCCCGCCGCCGCCCGCGATGCGTGACCGTGTGCTGGCCGCCGTCCGCACCACGGCGCAGGAGCCGGCCCGGGCGCGCGAGCCCGAGGCGCGCGCCCGGACAACGCAACTGCCGCCGCACGTCTGGGGCACGCAACCACTGCCGTCGCGCTCCCACGCGCCCCGTGCGCGCCGCCCCCTGTTCGTGCCGTTCGCCACCGCCACGGCCGCCGCCGCGCTCGTCGTCGCCTCCCTGTTCGCCGTACAGGCGAACCAGACGCAGGACCAGCTGAACGCCGAGCGTGCCCAGGCGCGTGAGATCGCCCACGTTCTCGCAGCTCCGGACGCCCGGGCCAGTACGGGAAAGGACGCGGACGGCCGCAGCATCGGCGTGATCGCGTCCGCGGCGGAGGGGCAGGCGGTCATCACGTTGCGCGGATACGACGACGTCCCGAGCGGCCGCGTGAACCAGTTGTGGCTCATGCGCCCCGGCGCGCAACCGCGCTCCCTCGGGCTCTTCGAGGGCGACACGCCCTTGGTCGCGACCGGTCTCGACAAGGCGGCCACATCACTCGCTGTGACCGTCGAGCCCGACGGAGGGTCACCGCAACCCACCAGCCAGCCAGTTGTCCAACTCGCCCTGAAATCGGTTGGATTCGGAGAGTAATCAAGGAGGGGTCGTCAACACCCTTACGGGGAAGGTGAATCCTGTGACCGCGATACACGAGTGCCCCGTGGGGGCGATAGGGTTACCCTGCCCGGGCCGGGTGGACTCGTACGGGTGGGGAGTGACATGGAACAGATAACAGTGCGCAGCAGGGCCAGGGTCCCTGCGATCACCTGCGGGAGCAGCGCGACCAGTTCGCGTCTCGACCGCCATCTCGCGGTGCTCGGGGGTCCCGTGGTGCCGCAGCAGAAGGCTGCCGAGGCCACCACGCTGATGCGTGAGCTGACAGCGCGTGAGCCCGTGCGCAACCAGAGCGACCAGAAGGCGCGGGTCCGTCGGGTCTCGCTCTTCGCGCCGCTGCGCCGACTGCGTCGATCGCTGTTCGGCGGGCGCTGAGCTCCCGACTCGCGCTCGGGCGGTCACACCGGTCCGGCACGGCGCCGCGAACCCGTCGTCCGTCATCCCCACGGCATGCGGCACCCTCCGGGTGCGGCCGCCCGGCGCGAGTACGCACCTCCCCCCGCTCCGCATGAACTCGTCCGCGACGCCCACCCGTTGACGAAGAAGCCCCGGGGCACCCCGGGGCTTCCGTAAGCCTGGCCGTTCAACTCACCTCTCGCGCGCCGGAGTTCACCCCTCGCCGCGCGCGTACCGGCGTACCCCCAGCGGCACGAACACCGCCAGCAGCACCGCGCACCACGCCAGCGACCCGGCGACCGGATGCGCCACCGGCCACGCGGCCCCCTGCGGGACGGGCGCGTTGCCGAACAGCTCCCGCAGAGCCGTGGTGAGCGCGCTGATCGGGTTCCACTCGGCGATCGCCCGCAGCCAGCCCGGCAGGTTGCCGGTCGGGATGTAGGCGTTGGACAGCAGCGGCAGCATGAAGGTCGCGCTGCCCAGCTGACCGGCCGCCTCCTCGCTCCGCGTCAGCAGCCCGAGGAAGATCCCGGCCCAGGTGCACGCGAACCGGAACAGCAGCAGGAGCCCCACGGCCGCGACCGCCTCCGCCGCGGACCCCTCGATCCGCCACCCCACCGCGAGCCCGACCAGCAGGAACGGCACCGTGCCCACGGCCGTGACCACCAGATCGGCGACCGCCTGGCCCACCGGCACGGCGGCCCGGCTCACCGGCAGCGTCCGCAGCCGGTCCGTGACCCCCCGGTGCACGTCCTGCGCCGCCTGGAACATCCCGGTCATGATCCCGTTGGCGGCGGTCGCCACCAGCAGCCCCGGCACCAGGAACGAGCGGTACTCCGCGCCCGGCATAGCCAGCGCGCTGCCGAAGACGTAGCCGAAGAACAGCAGCATGCTGATCGGCATGGTCTGGGTCAGGATCACCAGCGCCGGGTTGTTGCGGACCCGCAGCAGCTGCCGGCCCAGCATGGCCGTGCCGTCGTGGGTGAGGGTGCTCATGCGGCTACCTCCTGCTCCCGCTCGGCCGTCAGACGCAGGAACACGTCGTCCAGCGTGGGTGGTCTGAGACTCGCGTCGAGCAACGGCACTCCCGCCGCGTCGAGTTCCCGCACCAGGCGCGGCAGCGTGAGCGTGCTGTCCCGGGTGACCGCGCCCACGGCCACCCGCTCGTGGTCGAACGAGGGCTGCCCGCCGGTGAGCCGGTCGAGCACACCGGCCGCCTGTACGAGCACGTCCGGGTCCGCGACGACGACCTCTACGTAGGTGCCGATCACCGCCTTGAGCTGGGCCGGTGATCCGGTGTGGGCCACCAGGCCCCGGTCCACCAGGGCGATGTCGTCGGCGAGCTGGTCCGCCTCCTCCAGGTACTGGGTGGTCAGCAGGACCGTCGTGCCGTCCCGCTTCAGCTCCCGCACCGCGTCCCAGATGTCCCCGCGGCTCGCCGGGTCGAGGCCGGTCGTCGGCTCGTCCAGGAAGAGGACCTCGGGGCGGCGGACCAGGCTCGCCGCGAGGTCGAGACGGCGGCGCATCCCGCCCGAGTAGGTGGACGCGGGCCGGTCGGCGGCCTCGGCCAGCCCGAAGCGCTCCAGCAGCTCGCCGGCCCGCTCGTTCGGCGCCCGCATCCGGTGCAGCCGGGCGAACAGCCGCAGGTTCTGCCGGCCGGTGAGGTCCCCGTCGACCGACGCGTACTGCCCGGTCACGCCTATGGCGCGCCGTACCGCCGCGGCCTCGCGGACGAGGTCGTGCCCCGCGACCCGCGCCGACCCCGCGTCCGGGCGCAGCAGCGTCGTCAGCAGCCGTACCGCCGTCGTCTTGCCCGCCCCGTTCGGTCCGAGCACCCCGCAGACCGTGCCCCGCGGAACGGCCAGGTCCAGCCCACGCAGGGCACGCACCTCACCGAACCGCTTCTCCAGACCCTCACTAAGTACAGCGTACGTAGTAGTCATGGGTTGACCATAGCGCACTACGTACGCTGTACGTAACTAGGATGGTGGCCGAGGTGATGACCGATGGCGGGCCGAGCGGCCGTACCCGAAGTGATCTGGGCGCGCCCCGAGCGTGCGGGGCGTGGGCCGAAGCCGGCGTACACGCGCGCCGACATCGCGGCCGCGGCCGTGCGGATCGCCGACACCGAGGGCCTGGACGGGCTGTCGATGCGGCGCGTCGCGGCCGAGCTGGGCTGCGGCACGATGTCGCTGTACAACTACGTCCCCCGTAAGGAGGACCTGTACGAGCTGATGATCGACGCGATCGGCGGGGAGCACGAGATCCGGGAGCCCTCGGGCGACTGGCGTGCCGACATGCTCCGCAACGCGATGGAGACCCGAGGGATCATGCACCGGCACACCTGGGTGCCGCGGCTGATGTCAGGGGTCTACGGCTTCAGCCCCAACAGCCTGCGCTATCTGGAGCACTGCCTGGACTGTCTGGAGCCGCTCGACCTCCCGTACGCCACCAAGACGGAGCTGGTCGCGCTGCTCAACGGGGTGGTGACGACGTACACCGCGAACGAGATCGCGACGGCCGAGCGGACGCGGTCGATGCCGTGGTCCGAGGAGGAGGAGAACGCGGTGCGGATCGCCTACCTCGGAAGTCAGGTGGCGACCGGGGCGTATCCGAGGCTGGCGGCGGCGTTCATGGAGCAGAGCGGGCCGATCGATCTGGAGGGTGTGTTCCGGCGGGCGTTGGAGCGGGTGCTGGACGCGTTCGATCCGCAGCGGCGTTAGATCAGGCCCAGTTGCCCTTCCGGGCCTTCCTCGTGGTGGTCGAGAACCGATGCCGGGCGCCTTGCCGAGTCCGGCACCGGCAGGACGCCCGCCTTGCGCAGGTCCGTCGTTCTGATCCTCGACGTCAACTCGTCCTGAAGCGGGCCCACCTCCGCCAGCAGCGCCAACACCGTGATCAGCTCCAGGAGTTCCGACGTCCATGTCTGGGTCCAGGTCGCCGGGCGGATCGCTGCCAGGGTGCCCGGCTCGGGTTCTGCCGTGCGCGCCGTGAACCACTCCTCCAGGACCCTCACCCCGGCCACCTCGTAGTCCCACGCCTCCGGTGGCACCGGGGAGATGCGGCCCTCGTCGAGGTGCAGGGCCTCCTCGTCGCGGTCGTAGTGGAGGGTGAGGGGACGGGAGGGGAGGGGGGCTCTGACGTAGGGGCGACGGCCTCCCGGCAGCTTGGGGCGGTCGCCGTCGCGGCGCATCAGCCACAGCAGGCGGTGGCCCGACCCGACGCCCCGCGCCCAGAGCTCGGGGTTGTCGGTGAGCGGGACGGTCAGGTCGGGGCGGACGGCCGTCATGATCCAGGCCAGCACGTCCAGCGGGGACGGGGCCAGGCCCAGGCGTTCGCCCAGGACCTCCAACAGGCCCGGAGCCAGGTTCGGTTCACCGCCTCCCGGGCGGCGGTACAGCGGGCGGACGCGGCCCGGCCGCAGCAGCGGGAACAGTGACGTGGCGACCAGCAGCGGGCCCGCGCCTCCCCCCGCCGTCTCCGCGACGAACACCTGGTCGTCGTCCGCCACCCGCCACAACTCCGGGCGGGCGGTGTCGATCAGACGGTGATCGGGGATCAGCCACTGTTCGTCGAAGGGGGCGGACAGGACGCGGACGGGCTCCGGGCAAGGACCGGTCGCCCGGACCAGCTTCTCCGTACCACCGGTCCGGCCCGGCAGCTGCCCGACCGCGGAGCGCAGGGTGCGGGAGCGCGTCGGCTCGAACAGGGCGTCCCGGTCCGGGCCTTCGGCCTTCAGCAGGGCGTCCCAGCGGGCTTTCAGGGATGCCGCGTCCGGTCCCGCCGGCCACCCCCGGCCGAGCCGCGGCGGTGCGACGGACCACGGCATGAGGTCCGCGAGCAGCGGAGCGTCGTCGTGCGTCACGCTGGGCATCGTACGACTTGGAAACGGCACCGGGGTCAGGTCGCCTCCAAGGTCACCGTGAAGGAGAAGCGGTCGCCGCGGTAGTGGATGACCGCCGCGTCCAGCACCCGGCCCTGCGTGTCGTAGGTGACGCCCGTGTAGTGCAGGATCGGGCTGAGCAGCGGTACTTGGAGGAGCTGGGCCGTCTCCGGGTCCGCGAGGCGGGCCTCCACGGTGTCCGTGATGCGGCTGATGTCCGCGCCGACGACATCCCGCAGCACCTTCGTCATCGGCCAGCGGACCAGGTCCTCCGGGTCGACCCGGGAGGCGAGTTCGGGGCGGATCCAGTTGCGCGCGTGGTTGGTCGGCTCGCCTGTCTTCTCGTCGGAGCGCAGCCGGTGGTACGTGCCCACCTCGTCCAGATCGGGGAAGTGCTCGGCGAGTTCGGGCGGCACCGGTCCCTTGCCGTGGTCGAGCAGCTCTGTGGTCATGCCCGACTGCTGGGCCACGATCGCGTCCACCGAGCCGAGCAGCCGCACGGGCGCGGTCCGCAGGGCGTTCGGCTCGATGAACGTGCCGCGCCGGCGGTGGCGGGTGATCAGCCCCTCGTCCTCCAGCTCCTTGAGCGCCTGCCGCATGGTCAGCACGCTCACCCCGTAGTGCCCCGCCAGCTGCTCCTCGGTGGGCAGCCGCAGCGGGTCCTGGGGCGAGCGGCCCAGTATCGAGGCGCGCAGCGACTGCGACACCTGGTACCAGAGCGGCAGTTTGCGGTTCAGGACGATCGAGTCCGGGGCGAAGGAGGTCACCAGGCCATCCGTACCGGTCGGGGATCTTCAGTGCAAGGGGCGGAAGTGGCGCTCCAGGCCCTTCCACACGTCGTCGTAGTGGCGTTGCAGATGGTCCGCCTGGGCCGCGTGCGCGGTGAGCGTGACCGGCCAGCGCGTCTCGAACATGAACGCCAGTCCGTCGTCGACCTTCCGTGGCGCCAGCTCCGCCGCGCTCGCCCTGTCGAAGGTGTCCCGGTCGGGACCGTGCGCCGACATCATGTTGTGCAGCGAGCCGCCGCCCGGCACGAAGCCCTCCGCCTTGGCGTCGTAGGCGCCTTCGATGAGGCCCATGTACTCGCTCATCACGTTCCGGTGGAAGTACGGCGGCCGGAAGGTGTCCTCGCCCACCAGCCAGCGCGGCGCGAAGACGACGAAGTCGACCCCGGCGAGACCGGGGGTGTCGCTCGGCGACGTCAGCACCGTGAAGATCGACGGGTCCGGGTGGTCGTACGAGATCGACCCGATGACGTTGAAGCGGCGCAGGTCGTAGACGTACGGGAGGTGGTTGCCGTGCCAGGCGACCACGTCCAGCGGGGAGTGGTCGTACGTCGCCGTCCAGAGGTTGCCGCAGAACTTGTTCACCACCTCCACCGGGCCCTCGACGTCCTCGTACGCGGCGACGGGCGCCTTGAAGTCGCGGGCGTTCGCGAGACCGTTGGCGCCGATCGGGCCGAGGTCGGGGAGGCGGAAGGGGGCGCCGTAGTTCTCGCAGACGTAACCGCGGGCCGAGGTGTCGAGGAGCTCGACCCGGAAGCGGACGCCCCGCGGGATCAGGGCGACCTGGCCGGGCTCGGCGTGCAGCAGCCCGAACTCGGTGCGCAGCAGGAGCCCGCCGCGCTCCGGGACGATCAGCAGCTCGCCGTCGGCGTCGCTGAAGACACGGTCCATGGAGTCGGTGGCGTGGTAGAGGTGCACGGCCATGCCGGTGCGCTGGGTCACGTCGCCGTTGCCGCCCAGGGTCCACAGGCCGGCCAGGAAGTCGGTGCCCTCCGTGGGGTCGGGGAGGGGGTTCCAGCGCAGCCGGTTCGGGTCCGGGACGGACTCGGTGAAGGGGGCCGTACGGATCCGGCCGTGGTGGGTGTGGGTGAACGCCGGGTGGGCCGCGGAGGGGCGGATGCGGTACAGCCAGGAGCGGCGGTTGTGGGCGCGGGGTTCGGTGAACGCCGTACCGCTCAGCTGTTCCGCGTAGAGGCCGAGGGGGGCGCGCTGCGGTGAGTTGCGGCCCTCGGGCAGTGCCCCCGGGACCGCCTCCGAGCTGTGCTCGTTGCCGAACCCGGAGAGGTAGGTCAGGCCCTCCGCGGTCTTCCGCGCGTCCCCGCTCATGATCGCTCCCTTGCGCTCTGATTCCTATGGACCACCGTAGGAATGCGTTTTCGTCCGCGCAAGGGGGAGCGCCCGGTCCGGTGATCGGTCCGGTGATCGGCCCGCTCCCGGGGCGGGCCTCCTCATCAGGGAGGATGAACAACCAGTCTTCAGGGGGATCCGACTTTCGGATGACTGTTCTACGCTCCCGGCATGTCGTGGACGCGGGCCCTGCCGACCGCGCTCGCGGTCTGTGTCCTTGTGCTGACCGGAACCGCGAGCTGCGATTCGGACGACGGGCGACAGAAGGAGCGAGCGGTGTCGCCCTCACCGGTGGGCAAGGTCCTCAAGGACACCGACGAGGAGGGGCGGCACTACCGTGAGGTGGACGACAAGGACGCCCCCGAGGTCGGCATCGAGGTGCAGCCGGAGACGGACGCCAGCTGGGACGTACGCCTGACCGTCAGCAACTTCCGCTTCTCCCCGGCCGGCGCGAAACCCGAGGCCGTCAAGGGACGCGGACTGGTCTACCTGTACGTCGACGGCGACCTCGTCTCCCGGCTGCGCACCCCGGACTGCCGCATCCCCGGCGACCTCGTCCCGCGCGGCACCCACACCGTCACCGCCCGCCTCTACGCCGACGACGGCACGGTGTGGGCGGTCGACGGCGAGGCGGTGGAGAGCGCGGCCGACATCACCGCGTCGGGCGCGGAGGCGTCACCGAGTCCGGACGCGTCGCCCCGCCCGGACGGCACGCCGGGTCCGGAGGCCACCGCCACCACGCCGGACGCGCTGAGTGCACCGGGCACGTATGTCCGTACTGGGGGGCGAGGTTCACCGGACCGCGCCGGAAAGGCATCATGAAGCCCGTGCCCCACGCGACATCCGCGACATCGCTCCGCCGAGCCCCCGTGCAGCGGCGCAGCGCCGAACGGCTGACCAGGATCCTCGACGCCTGCGCCGACCTCCTCGACGAGGTCGGCTACGACGACCTGAGCACACGGGCCGTCGCCCAGCGGGCCGGCGTCCCCATCGGCTCCGTCTACCGCTTCTTCGGCAACAAACGGCAGATGGCCGACGCCCTCGCCCAGCGCAACCTCGAACGCTTCACCGAGCAGGTCGGCGAGCGCCTCCAGGGCGCCGACGGGGGCTGGCGGGTGGCCCTGGACGCCGTACTGGACGAGTACCTCGCCATGAAGCGCACGGTGCCCGGCTTCTCCCTCATCGACTTCGGCAACCAGATCCCCGTCGGCGCCCGCGTCGCCGAACCCAACCACCGGGTCGCCGACCGCCTCATCGCACTCCTCTCCGGCTACCTCGGCCGCGACGCCGACGAGGATCTGCGGCGCACCTTCCTCATCGCGGTGGAGACCGCGGACACCCTGGTCCACCTGGCGTTCCGGGTGGCCCCCGACGGCGACGAGAAGATCATCGCCGAGATGCGGGAGCTGCTGCGGGCGTATCTCTCCCGGGTGCTGGACTGACGCGGAACGTCCCGTGCGGGCACCCCCGTTGCTAAGGTGATCCAGCCTCGGCCCGGCGACAGGGGGACGCCATGACGCGGGTGGTCTGCATCCACGGTGTCGGTCAACAGCACGCGGGGGAGCGCCAGTTGGCCTCCGCCTGGCACACCGCGCTCGCCGACGGCCTGCTGCGCGCCGGCTCCTCGCTCGCCCTGACGCCCGACGACGTGCGCTGCGTCTTCTTCGGCGACCTGTTCCGCCGGCCCGGCCGCACCCTCGCCGTCGGCGACCCGCCGCTCGACGCCTCCGACGTCGAAGCGGGCTTCGAGACGGAGCTGCTCCTCGCCCTGTGGCAGGAGGCGGCCCGCACGGATCCCGCCGTCCTGCCGCCGGACGCGCGGACCCTCGCGCGCACCCCGCAGGCGGTCCAGCGCGCCCTGAACGCCCTCAGCCGGTCCCGCTTCTTCGCGGGCGTCGCCCTGCGCGCCCTCGTCCTCGACCTCAAACAGGTCCGTGCCTATCTGTGCGACACCGCCGTACGGGACGCCGTCCAGGCGCGGGTCGCCGCCGCCGTGGACGAACGGACCCGGGTGGTCGTGGCGCACTCCCTGGGCAGCGTCGTGGCCTACGAGGCCCTCTGCGCGCACCCCCGGTGGCCGGTGCGGGCCCTGGTGACGGCCGGGTCGCCCCTGGGCATCCGCAACCTGGTCTTCGACCGGCTGCGCACCGGCGTGCACGGCCGACCCGGCGACTGGCCGGGCGGTGTCGAACAGTGGACCAACCTCGCCGACGAGGGAGACGTCGTCGCCCTGGTGAAGGACCTGCGGCCGCTGTTCGGCGAGCGCGTCCGCTGCCATGTGGTCCACAACGGGGCCCGGGCGCACGACGCGACGCGCTACCTGAACACGGCCGAGGCCGGCCGAGCGGTCTCCGATGGCTGCCGCGTCCCCCGCTGAGGCCCCGGCGCCCGGCCCGGCCACCGGCCCCCCGCGCCGCTATCTCATCGCCGCCGCCGTCACCGAGGTGTCGGCACACCCCGAGGCCGAACGCGCCGAACTGGCCGACGACCTGCGCCGGATCGAGAACCTGTTCCTCGACGAGCTCGGCTACCGCCGGGGTGCCGACGCCGGTCTCGATCCCACCCGCGAGGACCTGTGCGCCGCACTGCGCGGCTTCGCCACCGACCCCGACCGCCGCCCCGACGACCACGTCGTCGTCTACCTCGCCGCCCACGGCGTCATCGACCCCGACAGCCACGGTCACTACCTGCTCCTGCGGGACAGCCGCACGGACGACCTGTACGGCACGGCCCTGCCCACCGAGGACCTGGTCGGCCAGGTCTGGCAGGGCACCTCCGTCGAGCGGCTGCTCGTGCTGATCGACGCCTGCTACGCCGAGGAAGGCGCCGACAAGGCCCTGCGCCGCGCCCTCGACGCCCGCCGCTACCGGGAGCCGGTCACCGAGCACGGCAGCACCGGCCTGGTGCTGGTCGCCGCGTCCCGCCGCAAGGAGGAGGCCTTCACCGGGGCGCTCTCGGCCGCCTTCGACCGGGCCGTGCGCCGCCATGCCACGGCCGGACACGCAACCGCCCACATCAGCCTCGAACAGGTCATGGCGGCCATCAGCGCCGACCCCGAGGTGCCGCCCGCCCAGCGCCCGGTCTGGTCCCTCGCCCACGCCACCGGCGACATCCCCGCCTTCCTGCCCAACCCCCGGTACCTGCCCGACGCCGCCGGGCTGAAGCTGGAGGAGATCGACCGGATCGTGGCCGTCGCCGCCCGCGAGAAGGACGCCCGCGAACAGGACATGCGCGGCTTCTTCCTGCCCCGGGCCCGCGGCACCGACGTGGCCACCGAGGAGGTCTGGGACTTCACCGGCCGGCATGTGGCCCTGGGCGACATCACGACCTGGCTCGATCCGCGCCGCGCCGAGGAACGCCTGTGCGTGGTCACCGGGGACCCCGGCTCCGGCAAGTCGTCGGTGCTCGGGATGGTCGCGGTGCTCACCGACCCCGAGCGCGCGGACGCCGTGCCCCGCGACGGACTGCCGCCGCTGCTGCCGCGCCCCGGAGACGTCGACGTCCGCGTCAACGCCAGTCATGTGACCACCCGCCAGTTGCTGGACGCCCTGTCCGCCGCGGCCGGCTGCGCCGCCGACTCCCTCGGCGCGCTCTCCGCCCATCTGCAGACCCGCAGCAGACCCCTGGTCGTCCTCCTCGACTCCCTCGACGAGGCCCTCGCCCCGCACGAGACCGTCGACGAACTCCTCGCCCCGCTCACCGACCCCGAACGCCGCCTCCCGCTGCGCCTCCTGGTCGGCGCCCGCCCGCACATCGCCGACCGACTGCCCGCCGACGCACCGCGCATCCACCTCGACTCCGAGCGGTACGGCGACCCCGGCGCCGTCCGCGCCTACGCCCGCAAGCTGCTCACCGCCCCCGGCTCCACCCTGCGGCGGACCGAGCCCCGCCTCCTGGACGCCGTCGCCGAAGCGGTCGCCGAGGCCGCCGGCCGCTCCTTCCTCGTCGCCCGCATCACCGCCCGCACCCTGGCCCGGGAACCCCGCCCCCCGGACCCGTACGACCGGACCTGGCGCGACGGGCTGCCCAGACTGCCCGGCGAGGCCATGGAACGCGACCTGGTCCAGCGCCACGGCCCCCTCGCCGCCCGCGCCCGCGACCTCCTGCTGCCGCTCGCCTACGCCCAGGGCGCCGGCCTGCCCTGGGCGGGCGTCTGGCCGCGCCTGGCCTCGGCGCTCACCGGCCGGGACTACGGCGACGAGCACGTCGTATGGCTGCGGCAGGCGGCGGGGTCGTACGTCGTGGAGAGCGTGGAAGCCGGGGGATCGGTGTACCGGGTGTACCACCGGGCGCTGATCGAGTACCTGAGGGAGGGGCGGGACACGGAGGCCGTCCAGCGGACGATCACCGAGACGCTGCGGCCCGTCGAACACCCCTATGTGCGCCGGTACCTGGCGCTGCACGCGGGGGAGGGCGGGGTGCTCGACCCGCTGGTGCAGGACGCCGGGTTCGTGCTGGGCGCCGAGCCGGGGCGACTGCTCGCGGCCCTGCCGGCACTGCGGACGCGGGAGGGACGGCGGGCCGGGCGGGCCGTGCGGGATCTGGAGGAGGAGCTGCGGGACCGCGCGGGACGGGGAGCGGACCCGGAGGGACGGGCCCGGCTCCGGCTGGCGGCGGTGTGCCGACGCGCCGAGCCGCTGGCCGCCTCCTGCGACCGGGGCGAGGAGGAACTGCCGTGGCGGGCGCGGTGGGCGGCGTGGAATCCGGAGCAGGGGGAGCGTCGGTACGACGGGATGAGCTTCGCGCTGGGGAGCGGGGTGGTGGTGCCGCAGGAGGACGGCGCCAGGTTCCTGGACCTGGAGCGGCGCACCCCGGTGTGGATCGACCTGGACGACGGGGGCATGTCGCGCCTGGACCAACATGAGGCCCGCTGGTTCCGGAGCACCCTGACCGCCGTGCCTCAACTGGGGTACGCCGCGGCGGGGTTGTACGCCGACTTTCATGCCGCGCTGGACAGGGGCAGGGTGCGCATGACGCATTTCGCGCGCCTGCTGCACCTCTGGCAGGGCGCCACGCAGCGTACCTGGGTGCTGCCACCGGTCCCGGAGGTCGACCCACGGGTCGAGGAGCACTTTCCGCAGACGGCGGACCAACTGGTGGTGGCGGCCGGTCCGGACGGGCTCCCGACGGTCGCGGCCCTGCGGATGCGGAGCGGGCATCTGCTCGTCTACCGACTCGGCACCACCCGGGCCAATCCGCCGCTGACCCGGCGCCAGCGCCGCTCGCAGTCGAAGTGGGCGCTGGAGGATTGGCAGGAGCGGGCGGACTGGCTGACGGGGGTGACCGAGCTGGTGCTGTCCCCGGCGGAGACGGGCTACCGCGTGACCGCGTGCACGGCGCCTAGACAGTCGGCCGGAACGCTGTTGCTGGGTTGCGACGACGGCCGGGTCGTGCACCTGGAGTCGGAGACCCACGAGCGCCGGGAGACGACGGCCACCGGCCATGAGGGCGCCGTCACCCTCATCGAGCAGATCGGGCCCCACCCGCTCGGCCGCCTCCTGGTCACCGCGGGCGAGGACCGCACCGTACGGGTGTCGTCCCTCGCCACCGGCAAACCCGTCAGAACCCTGCTGACGGACATCGCGCCGACCATCTCGCTGGCCGCCCACCGCGTCGGACGCCGGTGGATCGTCGCCGCCGTGACGGAGGACGGCCGTCTGCACCGCATCGACCTCGACAACGGACGTCCGCTCGGCCTGCCCATCCGCGTGGACCGGATCCGCGTCCACGCCGTGGCCTTCGATCTCGGCCCCACGGCCTGTGTCAGCGTCCAGGGCGACCGGCGCGGCCTGCAGATCTACGACCTGGTGACCGGCGAGCGCGTCGGCGGCCAGGTTCTGGAGCACGCGGCGACGGCGCTGTGCCGGGTCGGCGACACGGTCTGCGTCGGCGGCTCGGACGGCGTCGTACGCCTGTGGCCCACCCCGCACGCGGCGGACTCCACGCGGGTCACCGCACACGAGTTGCAGGTGCTGGCGCTCGGGGAGATCCGCGGCCCGACCGGTGAGCCCGCTCTGGTGAGTGTCGGGCAGGACTGGGTCATCCGCTGCTGGGACCTGGCGAGGTCGCACGAACTGTGGCGGCGCTGGTGGCCCGTGCCGGCGCTCGGGCCCGGCGTGAGGGCGATCCACCCGGTCAGCTGCGCGGCCGTGGGCCGGCTCGCCGACGGCCGCGACTACGCCGCCGTCGGCGAGCTGGCCGGGCACGTCCGGATCCTCGTCCTGCGCGCCGGAACGCCGGTCGCCGAGCAGGAGTTCACCGTCGCGGACACGCTCACCGAACTGACCACGGGCCGGATACGGGGCCGGGACGTCCTGGTCGCCGGCACCGGGACGGGCCGGATCGTCTGCTGGGACGTCGGCGCCGGGCGGATGTACGTGTACGGTCCGGCTCCCGCCGAGGAGGTGTGGACCACCGCCCTGGCCCTCGCGCCCGACGGCACCGGACGACTGGCCGTGGGCGGGCTCGACGGCTCGGTGCGCGAGTGGTCCCTGCCGGCCTGCCGCCCCCTCGGCCCGGCCCGGCACACGCATCGGGGCCTGGTGCGAGCACTCGCCCACACCACCGGCGGGCTGGTGAGCGGCGGTGTCGACGGCCGGCTGATCGCCCACGACGACGGCTGGGAGCGACGGCTGCCCGAACCGGTCGCCACGCTGCACCGGACGGCGGAGGGACTGCTGTGCGGTGACGACCGAGGCCACATCTGGTGGCTGCGGGAGGGACCGGAGGGCCGCCGGGTCGTGGAGGCGCTCGACGCGGTCCGTCCCGTGACGGCCGTCGCCGCCCTGCCCGCCGCGGCACGGCCGGGAGGACTCCTGGTGGTGACGGGCGGCGGCGACGGCTCGCTCCAGGCCCGGGACGCGGAGCACGGCACACTGGTCCGTCGCCTGCGGCCGGTCGGGGAGTCCGCGCCGAACTGGCTGGGCACCGTGTCGGGAAGCCGGCCACGGCTCTTCGCCCGGAACGAGGAACGGCTTCTGCAGTACTGGGACCTCGGCCCGGACGGCACGCCTGCCGCGGACGGCCGTCCCGTCTTCCTGCCCCTGGACCACGAGCGTTCCGATGCGCGGCACACGACGCTCCCCGACGCGACCGGGGACCAGGTGCTGTTGTCGCTCGCGACCGACTGGCCCGTGCACCAGCGGGTTCTCGCCCTCGACGTCGACCGTGGCCCGTTGGCCGACGAGCCGTGTCCCGTCGGCGGAACGAAGGGCTTCCCCGTCGGGACCCAGCAGGCGGTGTACTGCGCGGGCAGACTGCTGGTCCTGCTGGCGCTCGACCCCGAGGTGCTGGGCGTGCTCGACACCACGACCCGCCAGTGGGCGATTCTTCAGGTGGCGAGCAGTTGGGTCGTCGGCGCCTTCGCCCTGCCCGGTCCCGACGGCGGGGAACTGCTGCTGGTCAGCGACGTCGACACGGTGATCCTGCCGTGGAGCCGGCTCCGGACCCTGTTCGCGCCCCCTGGAGAGCGGCCGCGGCGATTCCGGGAGTTCCGGTTCCGGGGCCGCAGCCGCTGGTACGGAGTCGCCGAGGGCGTGGGCGTGCGCACCGAGCACCCGCCCTCGTTCTTCCCGGACCTGTGCGTGCTCCTCCCCGACCGGCAGCGCTACGTCCTCGGCGACCGTGCCCAGCTCCTGGTCGCCCGCGCCCGCGGCGGCGCGATCCCGCGCCGCATCACCCTGCCCTCCCCCTGCACGGCCCTGGCCACCGGCCCCCGAGGCGAGCTGATCGTCGGCACCGGCAACGGACCGATCCTGTTCGACCGGCTCGGCTGACCCCTCCCCTCCATGCCTACTGGTCGGTATGCTCTCCCGGGACAGGCACCGCTGCCCCGGGAGGACCCGTGTCCCGCACCGCCCTGCGTATCTGCCCCCTGTGCGAGGCCACCTGCGGCCTGACCCTCACCATCGAGGGGACCCGGGTCACCGGCGCCCGCGGCGATCGCGACGACGTCTTCAGCCGGGGGTTCATCTGCCCCAAGGGCGCCTCCTTCGGCGCCGTCGACGGCGACCCCGACCGGCTGCGCACCCCGCTGGTGCGCCGGGACGGCGAGCTGCGCGAGGCCACCTGGGAGGAGGCCTTCGACGCGGTCGCCGCCGGCCTGCGCCCGGCCGTGGAGCGCTACGGTCCGAACGTCGTCGGCGTGGTGCTGGGCAACCCCAACGTGCACACCATGGCCGGCGCCCTCTACCCGCCGGTCCTGCTCGCCGGCCTCGGCACCCGCAGCGTCTTCACCGCCTCGACGGTCGACCAGATGCCCAAGCACGTCTCCAGCGGGCTCCTCTTCGGCGACGCCAACGCCATCCCGGTGCCCGACCTCGACCACACCGACCATCTGCTCCTCATCGGCGCCAACCCGCTGGAGTCCAACGGCAGTCTGTGCACCGCCCCCGACTTCCCCGGCAAGCTCAAGGCGCTCAAGGCCCGCGGCGGCACCCTCACCGTCATCGACCCGCGCCGCACCCGCACCGCCAGGCTCGCCGACCGCCACCTCGCGATCCGCCCCGGCGCCGACGCGCTGCTGCTCGCGGCGATGACGTACACGCTCTTCGAGGAAAACCTCGTCGACCCGGGCGAGTCGACCCCGCACCTCCAAGGGCTCGACGAACTCCGGGACGCCGTACGGGACTTCACCCCCGAAGCCGTCGCCGAGGCATGTGACGTCGACGCCGGCACCATCCGTACCCTCGCCCGTGAACTCGCCGCCGCGCCCACCGCCGCCGTCTACGCCCGCATCGGCAGCTGCACCGTCCCGCACGGCACGCTGGCCAGCTGGCTGGTCGACGTGCTGAACATCCTGACGGGGAACCTCGACCGTCCGGGCGGCGCCCTCTTCCCGCAGGCCGCCACCGACCGCACACCCCGGCCCGCCGGACCCAGCCACGGCTTCGCGCTGGGGCGCTGGCACTCCCGGGTGAGCCGGTACCCGGAGGCCAAGGGGGAGCTGCCGATCTCCGCGCTCGCCGAGGAGATCGACACCGCGACGCCCGAGGGCGAGCCGATCCGCGTGGTCGTCACCGTCGCCGCCAACCCCGTCCTGTCGGTGCCCGACGGCGACCGGCTCGACAAGGCCCTCGGCGGGCTCGACTTCATGGTCAGCGTCGACCCCTACCTCAACGAGACCTCGCGCCACGCCGACGTCGTCCTGCCCCCGCCCCCGCCCTCGCAGAGCCCGCACCACGACTTCGCCTTCAACACCCTCGCCGTACGCAACCAGGTCCGCTACAACCGCCCCGCCGTCCCGCTGGAGCCCGGCCGGATGGCCGAGACCGAGATCCTGGCCCGGCTGGTCCTCGCCGCGACCGGCATGCACGGCGCCGACCCCTCCGCCGTGGACGACCTGGTCATCGGACAGACCCTCGGCAAGGCGGTCAAGGAGACGTACTCCCCGGTGCACGGCCGTGACGCCAAGGAACTCGCCGGACAGCTGTCCGGCGCCTCCGGCCCCGAGCGGCGGCTCGACATGATGCTGCGCCTCGGCCCCTACGGCGACGGCTTCGGCGTACGACCGGACGGGCTGAGCCTGGAGAAGCTGCTGGCCCATCCGCACGGCATCGACCTCGGACCGCTCGCCTCCCGGCTGCCACAGCCGCTGAAGACCCGCAGCGGCAAGGTGGAGCTGCTGCCGCAGCCGATCGCCGACGATCTGCCGCGCCTGCGGCAGGCCATGGCCGATCGGGCGGAGGGTCTGGTTCTCGTCGGCCGCCGCCATCTGCGCTCCAACAACAGCTGGATGCACAACGTCCCCGCCCTCACCGGCGGCACCAACCGCTGCACCCTGCACATCCACCCCGAGGACGCCGCCGGCCTCGGACTCGTCGACGGACAGGCGGTCGGGGTGAAGGGCGCCGGGGGAGCGGTGACCGCCCCCGTCGAGATCACCGACAGCGTGCGCCGGGGCGTGGTCAGCCTCCCGCACGGCTGGGGCCACGACCGTCCCGGAACCCGCATGAACCACGCGGCCAAGGACCCCGGCGTCAACGTGAACCAGCTGCTCGACGGCCGTCTCCTGGACCCGCTGTCAGGCAACGCGGTCCTCAACGCCGTACCCGTCGAATTGATCACGAAGCTGTGACCTGCAGTTTTGCGCTTATTGCTCGCAGGTCAACGTCTTGTTAACACCGCTTGACGGCACCTAACGTCCATCGCACCGCCGGCCCTGGTGGGAGTTCAAGGGCGAACGTTAGGTATCCACTCATGCTGACCATCCTCGGCTTCGCCATGATCGCGACCTTCCTGGTCCTGATCATGATGAAGAAGATGTCGCCGATCGCGGCGCTCGTGCTGATTCCGGCACTGTTCTGTGTGTTCGTCGGAAAGGGCGCCAAACTCGGTGACTACGTCATCGACGGCGTCACCAGCCTCGCCCCCACCGCGGCGATGCTCATGTTCGCGATCGTCTACTTCGGTGTGATGATCGACGTCGGCCTCTTCGACCCGATCGTGCGCGGGATCCTGAAGTTCGCCAAGGCGGACCCGATGAGGATCGTCGTCGGTACGGCGATCCTCGCCGCGATCGTCTCGCTCGACGGCGACGGCTCGACCACCTTCATGATCACCGTCTCGGCGATGTACCCGCTGTACAAGCGTCTGAAGATGAGCCTGGTCGTGATGACCGGTGTCGCCGCCATGGCCAACGGCGTGATGAACACCCTGCCGTGGGGCGGCCCGACCGCCCGTGCCGCCACCGCGCTCAAGCTCGACGCCAGCGACATCTTCGTCCCGATGATCCCGGCGCTCGCGGTCGGCCTGCTGGGCGTGTTCGTCCTGTCGTACTTCCTGGGTCTGAAGGAGCGCAAGCGCCTCGGTGTGCTGACGCTGGACGAGGTGCTCGTCGAGGAGAAGGAGTCCGAGACGGTTCTCGTGGGTGCCGGTTCCGGTTCCACGGGCAGGACGGTCACCGGCGGTTCGGGCTCCGGCGGTTCGGGCTCCGGCACCGACGCCGAGGACGACGACGAGGAGCGCTTCACCGTCCTCGACCCCCACCGCGCCACCCTGCGTCCCAAGCTGTACTGGTTCAACGCGCTGGTCACGGTCACGCTGCTCACCTCCATGATCATGGAGTGGCTGCCGATCCCGGTGCTGTTCCTGCTCGGCGCCGCGCTCGTGCTCACGGTCAACTTCCCGCACATCCCCGACCAGAAGGCCCGGCTCGCCGCCCACGCCGACAACGTCCTGAACGTCTCCGGCATGGTCTTCGCCGCCGCCGTCTTCACCGGCGTCCTCCAGGGCACCGGCATGGTCGACCACATGGCCCGCTGGATGGTCGACGTCATCCCCGACGGCATGGGCCCGCACATGGCCCTCGTCACCGGCATCCTGAGCCTGCCGCTCACCTACTTCATGTCGAACGACGGCTTCTACTTCGGCGTCCTGCCGGTCCTCGCCGAGGCCGGCGCCGCCCATGGTGTCTCCCCGCTGGAGATGGCCCGCGCCTCCCTCGTCGGCCAGCCGCTGCACATGTCGAGCCCGCTCGTCCCGGCCGTGTACGTCCTGGTCGGCATGGCCAAGGTGGAGTTCGGCGACCACACCAAGTTCGTGGTCAAGTGGGCCGCCCTCACCTGCCTGATCATCCTCGGAGCAGGCATCCTCTTCGGCATCATCTGAACCACCCATGGAGGACTCGCACATGGTGCCCGGTAGGAACCGCGGCTGGCTGCTCCGCCTCGTCATCGCCTTCAGCTTCGCGCAGGGGGCGGTGTCGATGGCCCGGCCCGCCGTCTCCTACCGGGCCCTCGCGCTGGGCGCCGACGAACAGGCCATCGGCATCATCGCGGGGGTCTACGCCCTGCTCCCGCTGTTCGCCGCGGTCCCGCTGGGCCGGCGCACCGACCACGGCCGCTGCGCACCCCTGCTGCCCGTCGGGGTCATCCTGATATCCGGCGGCTGCGCGCTCAGCGGACTCGCCGACTCCCTGTGGGCGATGGCGATCTGGAGCGGGGTGATGGGCCTCGGCCATCTCTGCTTCGTGATCGGCGCGCAGTCCCTCGTCGCCCGCCAGTCCGCCCCGCACGAACAGGACCGCAACTTCGGCCACTTCACCATCGGCGCCTCCCTCGGCCAGCTCGTCGGCCCGATCGCCGCGGGCGCGCTGATCGGCGGCGACGACATGGCCGGCACCAGCGCGCTCGCCCTGCTCGTCGCGGGGGCGGGCGCCGCGGTCGCGTTCGGCTCGCTGTGGCGCATCGAGGACCGTACGGCGGTGAAGTCCCTTACGCGGCAAGGCGACCGGGTGCCCGTCGGGCGCATCCTGCGCACCCGGGGTGTGCCGGCGGGCATCTTCATCAGCCTGGCCGTCCTCTCCGCGACCGACATCCTCACCGCCTACCTGCCGGTGGTCGGCGAGCACCGGGGCATCGCCCCCTCCGTGATCGGCCTTCTGCTCAGTCTGCGTGCCGCGGCCACCATCGCCTGCCGGCTGGTGCTGACCCCGCTCCTGCGGCTGCTGGGCCGCGCCATGCTGCTGACCGTCACGTGTCTGCTGGCCGCCGTGGTGTGCGCGGGCATCGCCCTGCCGGTGCCGGTGTGGGCGCTCGCCCTGATGCTCGCCGTGCTCGGCTTCTGCCTCGGCGTCGGGCAGCCGCTGTCCATGACGACGGTCGTGCAGGCGGCCCCCGACGGCGCCCGCTCCACGGCCCTCGCCCTGCGGCTGACCGGCAACCGCCTCGGCCAGGTCGCCGCGCCGGCCACGGCGGGCCTGGTCGCGGGGGTCGTGGGCGCGGCGGCGCCGTTCGTGATGCTCGGGGCGCTGTTGCTGCTGTCGGCGGGCGTCGCGCTGCGCTCTCCGGCGAAGCCGGCCGGGGCGTCGGGGGCGGCGCCGGGGCTGCGCCGTTCGGGAAGGGCTGTGGGCCGTAAGGAGGACGCCTGACGGAGTGTCGGGCCGTGGTACCCCGCCTGGGGCGGCGCATATGACAGAGAGTCAGGCGCGATGCGATTCGTATGAAAATCGCCAGACTCGGAGGAATTGCGCATGCTCATCGCCGCCCGTCCCCGCCGCGCCAGCGGCCGTACCGCAGCCCTCGCAGCCCTCGCCGTCGCCGGCACCGTACTGATCGGCGCACCCGGCACCGCCGCGGCGGCCCCCGGCGACAACGGCGACGTCAAGATCCACAACCCCGACACGGACCCCGGCGACCCCAGGAACGAGCCGAAGGTCTGTGACTTCTATCTGGACGCCGTCAACTTCGACGCGCTCGAACACTTCACCTACACCATCGACGGGCAGGGCAACGGACCGAACGCGGGCACCGGGCACCTCGCGGGCAGCGCCACGGCAGACGCCCAGGGCGCCGCGCACACCGGGACGCTGACGCTGTCCGACGGGCTGTACAAGCTCGTCTGGAAGGGCGACAACTGGCAGGGCGCGGGCAAGCAGAAGGTGTTCACCGTCGACTGCGACGGCTCGTCGCCGACGCCGACTCCCACCTCGACGAGGCCGGGCGGCGGCCCGGGCGGTCCCAACGGCGGCCCGCCGGCCGGCGGTGGCGGACTCGCCCGGGACGCGGCGATGGGGCCGGTCGCCGGCGCCGCCGCGGTGGGGCTGGCCGCGGTCGGCGGCGCGGTGTGGCTGCGACTCCGCCGTCGCCCGCATGGCGCGTCCTAGTCCGAGGCGCGGGCCCCGGCGCCGGACGCGTGTCTACCGCCTGACGAGGACGGTCGTGGCGGTGGTCGGTCTCGTACTGGCCGGTGCGCTCTGGACGCACGACGCGGAGTCCGGCGGAGCTGCGGTGCCCGGCACGGTGGTGGACGCCGCCGCGCCGGGCACCGCCGGGGCCCCGGCCGCCCGTGCGGAGGGACGTACGGGGCAGGCGGGAGCGGGACAGCAGGAGCGCCCCGCGAGGGGTACCGGCCTGCACATCCCGCCGTCCGCCCCGGCCGGCGCCCGGAGCCCGACCCCCGCCGCGGACGGGAACTCGGCCCGGCCGCCCCAGCCGTCCACGACCGGTGGCGGCCGGCCCGGCCGTCCGGCCCCGTCCACGGCCGGTGGCGGCGTACGGCCCGGCCGTCCGGCCCCGTCCACGAGCGGTGTGCGGCCCGGCCGCCCTCCGGCCCCGGCCCTTCGCCCCCTGCCGCCCTCCCGGGCCACCCGCATCCTCATCCCCTATCTGGACGTCGACGCTCCGGTCACGGACCTGCGCCTGGACCGGCACCGGCGTCTGGAGGCGCCGCCGGGTGACGATCCGAACCTCGCGGGCTGGTACAAGGACGGCCCGGCCCCCGGCGCGCAGGGGACCGCCGTGGCCGTGGGCCACCTCGACACCGACACCGGCGGTGCGGTCTTCGCGGGCCTGACCGAGCTGAAACCCGGCCGTCTGATCGAGGTGCGGCGAGCGGACGGGCGGACCGCCGTCTACACCGTCGACGCCGTACGGGAGTTCGAGAAGGCGCACTTCCCCGACCGGGAGGTCTACGGCTCCCGAGGCCGCCCCGAACTGCGCCTCATCACCTGCGGCGGCGACTACGACCGCAGAACCGGCTACTCGGGCAACGTCGTCGTCTTCGCCCACCTGTCGGCAACCCGGGCGGCACCGACGGCGCCCCGGCACTGAGGCCACCCCCTCCGGTCCGGCCACCCGGGGCTGAATATGACCGTCCGGTTTCTCACCTGCTGGACCATGGCGTCCGATCCTGCCCATTCCCTTCCCCCTGCCGCGCACATTCCGTTAACTTCCGTGACCCATAGGCCCCGTGCGACTCGCCCGGGGCATTCGGCCACGGAGCAACAGCGCTCAGTCAGCCCCCGGGGGCACCTGCCATGACACGCGCCATCTCTCTGCACGACGTGAGCAAGAGCTATACGCGAGGCACCCGGGTGGTGGACCGGCTGACGCTGGACATCGCACCCGGTGAGTTCCTCGTGCTGCTCGGTCCCTCCGGGTGCGGCAAGTCCACCGTCCTCAGGATGATCGCCGGCCTGGAGGACATCGACGAGGGCGAGCTCCAGCTCGACGGCGAGTACGCCAACGATCTCCCGCCGTCGGGCCGGGACATCGCGATGGTCTTCCAGAACTTCGCCCTGTATCCGAGCATGACCAGCCGCGACAACATCGGCTTCCCGCTGCGCATCGAGGCCCCCGGCGCGGACCCGCGTCCGCGCGTGGACGCCACCGCCCGGATGCTCGGCATCGAGGAACTCCTCGACCGCTTCCCCGCCCAGCTCTCCGGCGGCGAACGCCAGCGTGTCGCCATGGGCCGGGCCATCGCCCGCCACCCCTCCGCGTTCCTGATGGACGAGCCGCTGTCCAATCTCGACGCCAAGCTCCGCAACCACCTGCGCGCCGAAATATCCGCGCTCACACGCGAGTTGGGCGTCACCACGGTCTACGTCACCCACGACCAGGCCGAGGCCATGTCACTCGGCGACCGCGTCGCCGTCCTGCGCGGCGGCGTCCTCCAGCAGGTCGGCAGCCCGCGCGAGGTCTACGCCCTGCCCCGCAACGTCTTCGTCGCCGCCTTCATCGGCACCCCGCGGATCAACCTCCTCCAGGGCCTGGTCCGCGCCCCGCTCGACGGCGCGATGACCATCAGCCTCGGCAAGCAGTACCTCCGGCTGCCCGAACCCCTCTCCCTGGACCACCAGTTGCTCCGCGTCCAGCAGGGCCGCGAGGTCATCGTCGGCCTGCGTTCGGAGGCGGTGCGCATCGCCAAGCCGTCCGCCGCGCGCCCCGGCGAGATGCCGCTCACCGGTCTGGTCGAGCACGTGGAGTTCCAGGGCCACGAGAACCTCGTCCACTTCAACACCGGCTCCCGCCCGGCCGTCGTGCCCGACCTGGAGGCCCCGCGCCCCGCGGCCCGCCCGGCCCGGCGCCGCCGCCGCGAGGGCGGCCCCGGCGTCCTGGACCGCCTCCGGCAGCGCGCCGACGCCCTGCGCGCCGGCCCGGTTGTGGTCCTCGACGAGCCGGTGGCCGACGCGCCCGTGGTGCCCCCGGACGGTCGCCTCCCCGGTGACCTGATCGTCCGCACCACCCCCGACCTCCAGCTCCGCCACGGCATGCACGTCCCCCTCCTCGTCGACCTGGCCCACCTTTTCGTCTTCGACCAGCACGGTGAACGCATCAGCCCGACCCCGGCCCGCCTGCCCGACCTGGAGGAGTGAATCCCGGCGCGGCGAGCCCTGCATCGAGACCTCCTCTTCTTCGGCACCGAGCGCCCCGACGGCGGCCCGGCCGTCACCGACCGGCAGTTCATGGGGTTCGTCGACAAGGAGGTCACCCCGGACTTCCCGGACGGGCTGACCGTGCAGAACGGCCGCGGACAGTGGCGGGACGCGAGCGGGAAGACCTTCGGCCAGGAGGCGGTGGGGAGGGTCGACGGCCGGGCCGGGGTCAGCTTCTGATGGCATGAGGACATGAGCGTCTGGCATTCGAAAACTAACATCGCTAGTTTATGTGCCGGACGACGACATGGTCACGCCCCCGCCGGGAGGACGCACGATGAAGGCACATGACGGCATGTACATCGACGGCACATGGCGGCCCGCCGCCGGCCGGGACACGATCGAGGTCGTGAGCCCGGTCGACGAGCAGGTGATCGGCCGGGTCCCGGCCGGTACCGCCGAGGACGTCGACACCGCCGTACGGGCCGCCCGTGCCGTCCTCCCGGCCTGGGCGGCCACCCCGCCCGCCGAGCGGGCCGCGCGGCTGACCGCCCTCCGGGACGCCCTCCTGGCCCGCAGGGACGAGATCGCCGAGACGGTCACCGCCGAGCTGGGCTCGCCCCTGAAGTTCTCCGAGAACGTGCACGCCGCCGTCCCGATCGCGGTCGCCGGCTCGTACGCCGAACTCGCCGCGACCCACGCCTTCGAGGAGAAGGTCGGCAACTCCACCGTCTTCCACGAGCCCATCGGCGTGGTCGGCGCGATCACACCCTGGAACTACCCGCTGCACCAGATCGTCGCCAAGGTCGCCCCGGCCCTCGCGGCCGGCTGCACGGTGGTCCTGAAGCCCGCCGAGGACACCCCGCTCGTCGCCCAGCTCTTCGCCGAGGCCGTCCACGAGGCCGGCGTACCGGCCGGTGTCTTCAACCTCGTCACGGGCCTCGGCCCGGTCGCGGGCCAGGCCCTCGCCGAGCACCCGGGCGTCGACCTGGTCTCCTTCACCGGCTCCACCGCGGTCGGCCGCCAGATCGCCGTCACCGCGGGTGCCGCGATCAAGAAGGTCGCCCTCGAACTCGGCGGCAAGTCCGCCAATGTGATCCTGCCGAGTGCCGATCTGGCCAAGGCCGTGAACGTCGGCGTCGCCAACGTGATGTCCAACTCGGGCCAGACGTGCAGCGCGTGGACCCGCATGCTCGTCCACCGCGACCAGTACGACGAGGCGGTGGCGCTCGCCGCGACCGCCGCCGCCAAGTACGGCGACCGCATCGGCCCGGTCGTCAACGCCAAGCAGCGTGCGCGGGTGCGGAGTTACATCGACAAGGGCGTCGCGGAAGGCGCCCGGCTGGTCGCCGGAGGGTCGGAATCCCCGCGCGAGCAGGGCTACTTCATCGCCCCGACCGTCTTCGCCGACGTCACCCCCGAGATGACGATCGCCCAGGAGGAGATCTTCGGCCCGGTCCTGTCGATCCTCCGCTACGACGACGAGGACGACGCCCTGCGCATCGCCAACGGCACGGTCTACGGCCTCGCCGGTGCCGTCTGGGCCGGCGAGGAGACCGAGGCGGTGGCCTTCGCCCGCCGGATGGACACCGGGCAGGTCGACATCAACGGCGGCCGCTTCAACCCCCTCGCCCCCTTCGGCGGTTACAAGCAGTCCGGCGTCGGCCGGGAGCTCGGCGCGCACGGACTCGCCGAGTACCTCCAGACCAAGTCCCTCCAGTTCTGAGGAGCGCCTCATGGTTCGCGCAGCAGTCCTTCCCGCCGTGGGCGCCCCGCTGGAGATCACCGACATCGAGCTCCCGGAACCCGGTCCCGGCCAGGTCCGCGTCCGGCTCGCCGCCGCCGGCGTCTGCCATTCCGACCTGTCCCTGTCCAACGGCACCATGCGGGTCCCGGTCCCCGCGGTGCTCGGCCACGAGGGCGCGGGCACGGTGGTCGCCGTGGGCGAGGGCGTCACGGGGGTGGCGCCTGGTGACGGTGTCATCCTCAACTGGGCTCCCTCCTGCGGCCGTTGCCACGCCTGCTCACTCGGTGAGGTCTGGCTGTGCGGCAACGCCCTCAACGGCGCCGCCGACGTCTACGCCCGCACCGCGGACGGCACCGACCTCCATCCCGGCCTGAACGTCGCCGCGTTCGCCGAGGAGACGGTCGTCGCGGCGTCCTGCGTCCTGCCGCTCCCCGACGGCGTCCCGCTCACCGACGCGGCCCTCCTCGGCTGCGCCGTACTCACCGGCTACGGCGCCGTCCACCACTCGGCACGCGTCCGGGAGGGCGAGACGGTCGCCGTGTACGGCGTCGGGGGAGTGGGCCTGGCCACCCTCCAGGCGGCCCGGATCGCGGGCGCGTCGAAGATCGTCGCGGTCGATGTCTCCCCGGAGAAGGAGGAGTTGGCGCGCGCGGCCGGGGCCACGGACTATGTGATCGCCTCCGAGAACACCGCCCGCGAGATCAGGGGCCTCACCGGCAAGCAGGGCGTGGACGTGGCGGTGGAGTGCGTGGGCCGCGCCTCGACCATCCGCACCGCCTGGGACTCCACCCGCCGCGGCGGCCGGACGACGGTCGTCGGCATCGGCGGCAAGGACCAGCAGGTCACCTTCAACGCCCTGGAGATCTTCCACTGGGGCCGGACCCTGGCGGGCTGCGTCTACGGCAACTCCGACCCGGCGGAGGACCTGCCGGTGCTCGCCGAGCACGTCCGCGCGGGCCGCCTGGACCTGGGCGCCCTGGTGACGGAACGGATCGCCCTCGACGGCATCCCGGCCGCGTTCGAGAACATGATCGCGGGCAAGGGCGGCAGGGCGCTGGTCGTCTTCTAACACGCACGCACGCACGCCACGCCGCACCACGCCACGCCCCTGACCCCGGCCCGACCCAGGCCGGGGTCACAGGCGTGCCCACCAGCCCCTTGAGTGCTCGGGGCAACCTTCCCGCACAACCATTGCCTCCATACCGTCCGGTTAGTATGTTCGCCGCCAACGTCCCCACCGCACCCATCGGAGTGTGCACGCATGGACATGGCCCCCTCCGCTCCCTCCCTCCCCACGACCGCCCTCCCCACGGTCAACCGCCGCCGCGTAGCCACGGCGGCCGCCCTCGCCTCCGCCGTCGAGTGGTACGACTACTTCGTCTTCGGCATAGCCGCCGCCCTGGTCCTCGGCGACCTGTACTTCCCGGCCGGCAGCTCCACCGCCGGCGTCCTCGCCTCCTTCGCGACCTTCGCCGTGGGCTTCCTGGCCCGCCCGATCGGCGGCATCGTCGCCGGCCACCTCGGCGACAAGCGCGGCCGCAAGCCGATGCTGGTCCTGGCGCTCACGCTCATGGGCCTCGCCACGACCGGCATCGGCCTGCTCCCGACGTACGACACGATCGGCGTCGCCGCCCCGATCCTGCTGGTCGCCCTCCGTGTCGTGCAGGGCATCGCGGTCGGCGCGCAGTGGGGCGGCGCGATGCTGCTGGCCACCGAGTACGCCCCCGAGGGCAAGCGCGGCATCTACGGCAGCGTCGTCCAACTCGGCGTCCCCATCGGCGTGGTGACCGCCAACACGGTGTTCCTGCTGGCCGGCGCGTTCACCACGGACAGCGGGTTCGCGGCCTGGGGCTGGCGCGTCCCGTTCCTCATCGGCCTGTTCGTCCTCGCACTGGCCTGGTACATCCACGCCAAGGTCGAGGAGACCCCCGAATTCCGTGCGGCGGAGCGGGCGTTGGCCGAGAAGGAGAAGTCGGAACAGAGCTCCCCGCTGCGTACGATCCTGCGCGGCCACCTCGGCACGGTCCTGCTCGCGGGCGGCTCCTTCGCCGTGAACACCGCGACCTTCTACATCCTCATCACCGGCGTCCTCGACTACACGACCCGTGAACTCGACATGAAGAAGAGCGCGGTCCTCACCGTCTCGCTCTGTGTCAGCCTCACCCAGCTCGTCCTGATCCCGGCCGCGGCGGCACTCTCCGACCGCTACGGCCGCATCCGGATCTACACCATCGGCGCGATCGGCATCGCCGCGTGGGCGATCCCGCTGTTCCTGCTGATCGACACCGGCTCACTGCTCTGGCTCGCGGTCGCCACCTTCGTCGCCAGCTGCTTCCTGAGCATCATGTACGGCCCCCAGGCCGCCCTGTTCGCCGAGCTGTTCACGCCGGAGATGCGCTACACCGGAGCCTCCCTCGGCTACCAGATCGCGGCCGTGGCGGGCGGCGGGCTCGCGCCCTTCCTGATGGTCCTGCTCCTGGAGGCGACCGGCACCTCCCTCGCCGTCTCCGGCTACATCATCGCCCTCTCCGTCATCGCCCTGATCTCCATCAAGGTCCTTGCGGGCAGGGCACGTTCACACTGAGTCGGTGACCTTCGCGGGCCGTGGCGCCACCGCCGCCGCGGCCCGCGACCGGGACACCGCGACCCCCGCGAGACACAGCACCCCGCCCGCCAGCGTGAACAGCCCCGGCACCTCACCGAGCGCCACCCAGGACATCAGCACGACCAGCGCGGGCACCGCGTAGGTGGTCGCGCCCATCCGGCTGGCGGTCGTACGGGCGAGGGCGTACGCCCAGGTGGTGAAGGCCAGCGCGGTGGGAAAGACACCCAGATAGACCATGTTGAGCGTCGCGGAGACGGGCGCGTCGGCCACCTGGTGGACCAGCTGCCCGGCGAACGGCAGACACACGACGGCCCCCACGAGACAGCCGTACGTGGTGACTTGCAACGCGCTGGCGGCCCCGAGCGCCGGCTTCTGAGCGACGACCCCACCGGCGTAGGCGACGGCGGCGAGCAGACACAGCACCACCCCGAGCACGGACGAACCGCCCCCGCCCGACATCGACAGCCCCACGGTGACGGCCCCCGCGAACGACACCGCCATCCCGGCGAGCAGCCGCGGCGGCATGGCATCCCCGAGCAACCGTGAGCCGAGCAGCGCGATGAGGATCGGCCCGATGTTCACCACCAGGGCGGCGGTACCGGCGTCCACCTGCTGCTCACCCCAGTTCAGGACGACCATGTAGACCCCGAACCAGAGCAGCCCGGATATCCCGATGCCGGGCCAGGCGGCTCGGGGAGGGGGCCCTTCGCGTCGTACGAGACACAGGGCGCTCAGCGCGATGACACCGGAGAGCAGCCGCCCGAGCGCGAGGGCACCGGGCGAGTAGACATCCCCCGCACTCCGGATGGAGACGAAGGCGGAGGCCCAGAGCAGGACGGTGACAAGGGCAGCACCGGCGGCGAGGAGGTCAGGGCGACGGTGGTTCATCATGCTCCTGAGGCTAGGAAGGTTCGGTGTCTGAGACCGGCGGGATTCGGACCGTGAGGATCCGCGGCTCCGTTGGGGCTGGTCGCGCAGTTCCCCGCGCCCCCAGAAGCCCTCAGCGCAACGTCGTTGCCTGGATGCCCAGCAGCTTCGCCAAGGCCCGCTCTCCCTCCGTTGTCACCTTCACCGCCCGCTCCGACCCGATCCGCACGCACCACTCCGCCTCCAGCGCATGTCGGCAAAGAGCCGCCCCGGCCACGCCCGCAAGATGAGGCCGCCGCTCGGTCCAGTCCAGGCAAGCCCGTACCAACGGCCGCCGCCCCCCGCGATCAAGCGCGATCCCCACCCGCTCGAACCACTCCGACCCGGCATCGGTCAGAGCGAACCCCGCGTCCTGCCGCAGGAGTCGACGCTCAGTCATCGCGTCGGTCACCACAATCCCGAGCCGCCCCGCAAGATGGTCGTAACAGGTACGCCCCCGCGCCATCGCGGACCTCGCGCTGGACTCCCGCAGAGTCCGCGGACGCACCCCCGCCTCCGGCGCCACCTGCGCCGACAGCTCCTCCACCAGCTGTGCCACCCGCGCGTCAGCGAGCCGTACATACCGGTGCCGCCCCTGCCGCTCCTCCGCGAGCAGTCCACCCGCGACGAGCTTGCCCAGATGCTCGCTCAGCGTCGACGCGGCGACACCCGCATGCCGGGCCAGCTCACCCGCCGTCCACGCCCGCCCGTCGAGCAGCGCCAGCAGACATGCGGCGCGCGTCTCGTCGGCGATGAGTCCGGCGAGCCGGGCCAGCTGGCTCGCCCGGCGGTTCCCGCGGTTCCTGGGGTCCCTGGAGGTCATGCCTCCCAGCATGGGACACCAACACTTCGGCGCCCACCGAAGCGTGCTACGCGGGCCGCTCTACCTGCGCGTACTGCCCCGCCAACCCGTCCAGCAGCGCGGCGAGCCCGGTCTCGAAGGCCCGCTCGTCGATCTTCTCCTGCTGCTCGGCGAGAAGGTGGGCCTGGCCGAGGTGCGGATAGTCGGCGGGGTCGTACGCGCTCTGGTCGTCCACGAATCCCCCGGCGAAGGAGCCGAGCGCGGAGCCCATGATGAAGTACCGCATCAGCGCGCCGATGGACGTGGCCTGCGCGGGCGGCCAGCCGGCGTCGACCATCGCGCCGTACACCGCGTCCGCGACCCGCAGTCCGGCGGGCCGTCGGCCGGGCCCCTGGGCGAGGACGGGAACGATGTGCGGGTGGTCCCGCATCGCGGACCGGTAGGAGACGGCCCAGTCGTGCAGCGCGGTCCGCCAGTCGCGGCCGTCCTCGAACATCGACAGGTCGACCTGGGCGCTGACCGAGTCGGCCACGGCCTCCAGGATCTCGTCCTTGGTGCGGAAGTGGTTGTAGAGCGAGGGCCCGCTGACCCCCAGCTCGGCGGCGAGCCGCCGGGTGGACACGGCCGCGAGGCCCTCCGCGTCCACGAGGGCCCGTGCCGTCTCGACGATCCGGTCGGTGCTGAGGAGGGGCTTGCGCGGTCGGGCCATGGCGCACATAGTAGGGCTGCACAAAGAAACTAGCAGTGCTAATTTAAATGTACGCCTTTCATGCGCCTTTCAAGTGGGGTGATCTCGTGGTGAACCTGGGACTCAGCGAGGAGCAGGAGGCCGTACGGCGGCTCGCCCGCGACTTCGTGGAGCGCGAGATCGCCCCGCATGTCATCGCCTGGGACCGCGCCGAGGAGGTCGACCGGGGCATCGTGAAGAAGCTGGGCGAGGTCGGGTTCCTGGGCCTGACGATCGACGAGGAGTACGGCGGCTCGGGCGGCGATCATCTGGCGTACTGCCTGGTGACCGAGGAACTCGGCCGCGGTGACTCCTCCGTGCGCGGGATCGTCTCCGTCTCCCTCGGCCTGGTCGCCAAGACCATCGCCGCCTGGGGGAGCGAGGAGCAGAGGCGGCAGTGGCTGCCGGGGCTGACCTCGGGGGAGTACGTCGGCTGCTTCGGCCTCACCGAGCCCGGCACCGGCTCCGACGCCGGGAACCTCGTCACCCGCGCGGTGCGCGACGGTGGGGGAGACTACGTCATCAACGGCACCAAGATGTTCATCACCAACGGCACCTGGGCCGACGTGGTGCTGCTGTTCGCCCGCTCCACCGACGCCCCCGGCCACAAGGGCGTCTCCGCCTTCCTCGTCCCGACCGACACCCCCGGCCTGAGCCGCCGCACCATCCACGGCAAGCTCGGCCTGCGCGGCCAGGCCACCGCCGAGCTGGTCCTGGAGGACGTGCGCGTCCCCGCCTCCGCGCTGCTGGGCGAGGAGGGCAAGGGGTTCTCGGTCGCCATGTCGGCGCTCGCCAAGGGGCGGATGTCGGTCGCGGCGGGCTGTGTCGGCATCGCGCAGGCGGCCCTGGACGCGGCCGTGCGGTACGCCGGTGAGCGCGAGCAGTTCGGCAAGCCGATCGCGAGCCACCAGTTGGTCCAGGAACTGATCAGCGACATCGCCGTGGACGTCGACGCGGCCCGGTTGCTGACCTGGCGGGTCGCCGACCTCGTCGACCGCGGCCTGCCCTTCGCCACCGAGTCCTCCAAGGCCAAGCTCTTCGCCTCGGAGGCCGCGGTCCGGGCCGCCAACAACGCCCTCCAGGTCTTCGGCGGCTACGGCTACATCGACGAGTACCCGGCGGGCAAGCTGCTGCGCGACGCCCGCGTGATGACCCTCTACGAGGGCACCAGCCAGATCCAGAAGCTGGTCATCGGGCGGGCGCTGACCGGGGTTTCGGCCTTCTGAGGCGTTCTGAGTACGTGCGTCTGCGGGCCTGAGTATCTCGGCGGATGTGGTGCGCGCCGCGTCCGCCGAAGCTGGTCCCCATGAGCGACACACCGGTCAAGCAGCAGAGCACGGCGGCCTTCTACGGCCAGGCCGTCGCGTCCTTCGCCGTCGCGATGGCCGCGACCGCCATCGGCATCGTCCGCCTGGACGCCAACGCATGGGTGCGGGGCTTCCTCGCCATCGCCGTCCTGTACCTCGTCACCTCCGCCTTCACCCTCGCCAAGGTCATCCGGGACCGCCAGGAGGCCGGGCAGATCGTCAGCCGCGTCGACCAGGCCCGCCTGGAGAAGCTCCTCGCCGAGCACGACCCGTTCGAGAAGCTCTGAGCCGTGTTGCTGGACTGCGCCGACCCGATCCGCCGGACCGGCACTAAGCGCTCGCTCACCTGGGGCGGTATGGTGGTGCCTCTGTACGTGGAGAGGGGCGAGCAAGCGATGAGTACGGCGGAGGACACGGCCGGCGGCGAGACGTCGGCGTGGGGCGAGGTCACGCCCGACGCGGCACGGCGCCTGCTGATCGCGGCGGTGGAGGCCTTCGCCGAGCGCGGCTACCACGCCACGACGACGCGGGACATCGCGGGCCGCGCGGGCATGAGCCCCGCCGCGCTCTACATCCACTACAAGACCAAGGAGGAGCTCCTCCACCGCATCAGCCGGATCGGCCACGCGAAGGCCCTGGAGATCCTGCGGACCGCGGCCCGTCGCGAGGGCACCGCCACCGAGCGGCTCGCCGACGCGGTCGGCTCCTTCGTCCGCTGGCACGCCGGCGGCCGTACGACGGCCCGGGTCGTCCAGTACGAGCTGGACTCCCTCGGCCCCGACGCCCGCGCCGAGATCCTCGACCTGCGCCGGCAGTGCGACGCCGAGGTGCGGGCGATCATCGAGGACGGGGTCGCCTCCGGCGAGTTCGACGTCCTGGACGTCAAGGGCACCACCCTCGCCGTGATGTCGCTCTGCATCGACGTCGCCCGCTGGTTCAACGTCGACGGCCCCTGGACGCCCGACGAGGTCGGCGCGCTCGACGCCGACCTCGTGCTGCGGATGGTGGGAGCCAAGTAGCTCGCGGGGGCGGTGCCCCTCAGAGGTAGTAGCGCGACACCGACTCGGCGACGCACACCGGCTTGTCGCCGCCCTCGCGCTCGACACTGAAGGCGACGGTCACCTGGACGCCGCCCGGCACATCGTCGACCCCGGTGATCACCGCGGTGCCCCGCAGGCGCGAGCCGACCGGCACGGGCGCGGGGAAACGCACCTTGTTGGTGCCGTAGTTGACGCCCATCTTCACGCCCTCGACCTTGATCAGCTGCGGCCCGAAGAGCGGGAGCAGCGAGAGGGTCAGGTACCCGTGCGCGATGGTCGTGCCGAACGGCCCGGTGGCGGCCTTCTCCGGATCGATGTGGATCCACTGGTGGTCGCCGGTGGCGTCGGCGAACAGGTCGATCCGCTTCTGGTCGACCTCCAGCCAGTCGGTGTACCCCAGCTGCTCGCCCACCGCCGCCTTCAGGTCGTCGGCGCCCGTGAAGATCCTCGGCTCTGCCATGTCCCGCCTCCTCGTCCCAGACTCACTCTAAGCGACTGCTTAGCATGGTCGGCCTCGGGGGCCGTGTCAACGGAAGTCTGGGTAGGGTTCGAGGGGTGCCCCAGATTCCCGAGAAGATCCACGAGCTCACGGTCGGCCAGCTCGCCGCGCGCAGCGGTGCCGCCGTCTCCGCCCTGCACTTCTACGAGGCCAAGGGTCTGATCAGCAGCCGCCGCACCACGGGCAACCAGCGCCGCTACGCCCGCGACGCCCTGCGCCGGGTCGCCTTCGTACGGGCCGCGCAGCGGGTGGGCATTCCGCTGGCGACGATTCGCGAGGCGCTCGCCGAGCTGCCGGAGGAGCGGACGCCGACGCGGGAGGACTGGGCACGGTTGTCGGAGGCGTGGCGGTCCGAACTCGACGAGCGGATCAAGCAGTTGAACCGTCTGCGGGATCACCTCACGGACTGTATCGGGTGCGGGTGTCTGTCGTTGGAGTCGTGTGTCCTGTCCAACCCGGATGACGTGTTCGGGGAGCGGCAGGGCGCGGGGTCGCGGTTGCTGGTGGAGAAGCGGCGTGACAAGGAGGAGCGGTGCGTCCCTGAGGGGCGGTGCGGCTGAGGGGGCGGGGGGGTGACGTCGCCGGGTGCGGGTTGTGTCGTGCGTCTACTCGTACTCGGTTCCATTCTTCCTGGTCAGATACGCCGGGCTCACGGCCTTCGCTATGGCCCTGCCGCCGGTGACCTCGCTGTAGCGCCCGGTCGCCGGGCGGATCACCACCCCCTCCCTCAGGTGCAGCTCGCGGCCCGACACCGTCTCTCGTCCGCTCGCCACCTCCAACACCCGCTCGATGTCGTACGGCCCCTCGAAGAGCCTCGGGACCAACGGCAGCTCCCCGTCCAGGAGTTCCGCCGGGTCCAGCCAGCGCACCTCGCCGTCGATCTCCGCGGAGACGTCGAAGACCGCGTAACCGAGGGTGTCCCGGCGGCCGTCCGCGCCGTACGTGAGGTCCTGCACGCCCGCGCCGTAGACCTCGGCGAAGATGCCGACCCGGGTCGCGCCGAGCCGGTCGGCCAGGCGGGCCGCGACCTCGGGGACACCATGGCCCTGTACCGCCCGCCAGTACAGGTTCCGCGGATCCTCCTTCAGGGCCAGCGACTTCGCGCCGAATCCCTTCGAGGAGACGTACACCCGCTCCTCGCCCGCGAGATACGTGAGCAGACAGGCGGAGCCGTGCAGTTTCTCGGTCAGGACCACCGGCTCCCCCGGGGTGAAGACGTCCGGGTAGCGCTGGATGTTCTCGATGTCGACCCAGGGCAGCAGATCGGGCGCGGACTCCACCTCGCCGCTCATCGTGGGCGGGATCGGGGGCACCCACTTGGTGATGCCGAGCCGCTCCGCGAAGTCGGTGCCGTCCGCGGCGGCCCGCGTCAGGTCGACGTCGGCGAGTGCCGAGGGTCGGCAGACGATGCCCTGCGAGAGCTCACCGCGCAGCCGTACGGCCTTGACCCGGTCCGCGTTGCCACCGGCCAGTCGTCCGGTCAGCCCCAGCTCCTCGATCAGACCGGCGGGCAGCACGGACTGCTCGGGGATGTACACGGCCGCGTCGCCGGTGCGATAGGCGCCCTTGGCGACGACGGCCCGGTACAGGCCCACCTGGGCCAGTTCGAGTGCGTCGGCGTTGGGGTGGTCGTGGACGGTCAGCACTTCGGCGGTGACGCGCAGCGTCGACATCGGGGCTCCTCGGTCATGTGCTCAGGTGTGTTTCATCGCCTCCAACTGTCCGTATGCGAAAGGGGTGGAGCGAGGGGATTTGCGGCTGGTACCGTCGCCGGTCCGTTCACGACGAGCGTCTCGCCCACCCGTACCGGTCCAGCCCCGCCGCCACCAACTGCGCGTTGGACGAAGCCGGTTCGCCGTCCGGGAGCAGCAGCGTGTCCTCCAGGCCGATCCGGGTCGCAAGACGCAGGCGTCCGGCCAGCCGCAGGACCGGCCATGCCCCGCCGTCCTCGCCGTGCAGCAGCACCGGGCGGCCGTGCGGTGCCGTGCCGAGGTCGGCCAGCAGGGCGCGGGCCGTGTCCTGGGCGGTGTCAGGTGAGGTGTCCGTCACCTCGGCCAGCACCCGCAGCACCCTCGGCCCGAGCGGCGATCTCGCGAACCGCGCCGCCGCGTCCGTACCGGACCAGATCCCGGCCTCCACGCCCACGCCCCGCTCGATCAGCGCGGCGGCCAGCTCCTCCGCCCCCGGTTCGTGCCAGTTGACCGAGGCGTGGTCGGGGAGCGCCGTCCAGCCGCGGATCCGCTCCAGGCGGGCGGCGGGGTCAGGTTCCGCCCAGGCGCCCGTGGTGACGCCGACCGGGACCGACACCCGTGCCCGTATCGCCTCCAGGGTTGTCGCGAGCACCCGGGGTGACAGCGTGTCGCCGCCGCAGGGCGTCTTGGGGTGGACATGGACGTCCGTGGCCCCGGCCGCGACCGCCGCCGCCGCGGACTCGGCCATCGCCTCCGGCGACAGCGGCACCGCCGCACCGTCGGCCGCCCCTCGGGGCCCGTTGAGACACACCTGAACCATGACTCGATGGTGCCAGTCGGCACCGACAACGCCCCCGGCGAAGGCCGTACCTGTGGACAACCGGCCCGATGTGGAAAAACCCGGGGCAACGCTCACGGCCGTCACACGTCGTCATGGTCGTCATGGTCTTCACGGTCGTCAAAGAGGGGGTGCGGCATCCCCGGCGCACCCCCGGGTCGCACCACTCAGGCGGACACCAGCAGCCGTCCACGCCTGGACGCCGCCAGGGCCTCGGGTGTCAGCACCGGACGCGGCACCACGATCCCGCAGTCCGTGCAGACCGGGCCCGAGGAGGGTTCGTGGGCCAGGTCGTACTTCCAGACCAGTCGCTCCCCGCGGCACACCGGGCACAGGGAACCCGGTTCACGCTCCAGCCCGGAGATCAGTTTGCGCAGCACGTCGGCCAGCGGCTCACGGGGGTGGAGCCGCGGGTCGTCGCACCAGGCGACACCGAAACCGCCCCAGGTCAGCCGGTGCCAGTCGTCGACACTGCCCGGCCTGCGCAGTCCGTCGTGCTTCTCCTTCTTGCGTCGCTCGGCGAACTCGACCTCATAGGCCAGCCAGACCGAACGCGCCTCCTCCAGTTCGTCCAACGCGGCCACGAGCCGCGCCGGATCGGGGGACCGGTCCTCGGGACCGAATCCCGCCCGGGAGCACAAGTGGTCCCAGGTCGCCCTGTGTCCGTACGGAGCGAAGCGCTCAAGGCACTTGCGCAGTGAGTAGCGTCGCAGCGCCAGATCGCACCGTGGATCTCGCACCTGTCTCGCCAGACTCCGGAAACCGGCCATCGCCCTGCACCTCCGTCACACCTGCACCTGTACTTCGGTCACTTCGGCGTCGTCGAACGGACGTCGCCGAATAGACGTATCGACAAGCGATTTGGCTCCATCCGATTTCCGATGACCCCCATTCGCCTCCGGATCGGGTACCAAAACTTGACGCATGTTCATCTTCAATCCCGGGGATACCGGCGGTAACGTCCGGCCCACCCCCGTCGGTAGGAGCTGCCATGCCTCGGCGCACCTCACGCACCGCTCTCGACAGACTGAGAACTCCCGGCAGACTCACCGGGTTCCTGAAGACCGCATCCGTATGCGCCCTGATTGCCGGTCTTTTGTCCCCTCTTGGCCAAGCAGCGGCGGCAGCCGAGGCGACGGCCGCCAACGACTACTGCGGCAGCCAGTGCTCCGACATCCTGCCGCCCGGCGAGAACGGCAACGCCACCCTCGCCCAGATCCTCCTCAACCAGGCCTTCGGCTCCCAGCCCGACCACGCCGAGGACCAGCTCGGCCCCTACGCCAACCTGGCCAAGGGCTACTCCTCGCTCACCAACGCCACCATCAACACCTTCTTCAACGACGCCTCGTTCGGCGTGGCCTCCGATCAAGTCGCCTCCACCCTCAGCCCGGCCGGCCGCACCGACGTGACGATCGTCCGCGACAAGAAGACGGGTGTGCCGCACATCACCGGTACCACCAGATACGGCACCGAGTTCGGCGCCGGCTATGCGGCGGCCCAGGACCGGCTGTGGCTGATGGACGTCTTCCGCCACGTCGGACGCGGCCAGCTGACCACCTTCGCGGGCGGTGCCCCCTCCAACCAGGGCCTTGAGCAGCAGTTCTGGCGCAACGCCCCCTACAGCGAGGCCGATCTCCAGGCCCAGATCGACAACGCCGTGGCCAACAACGGCACCCGCGGCCAGCAGGCCCTCGCCGACGCCAACGCCTACCTCGCCGGCATCAACGCCTACATCGACGCCTCCGACAGCGGGCGCTACTTCCCCGGCGAGTACGTGCTGACCGGCCACAAGGACTCCGTCACCAACGCCGGCACCATCGACCACTTCAAGCTCACCGACCTGGTCGCGCTGGCCTCCGTCATCGGCGCCCTGTTCGGCTCCGGCGGCGGTGGCGAGGTCAACAACGCGATATCGCTGATGGCCGCCCAGGAGCAGTACGGCGTGACGAAGGGCACCGAGGTCTGGGAGTCCTTCCGCGAGCGCAACGACCCCGAGGCGGTCCTCACCGTCCACAACGGCGAGAGCTTCCCGTACGCCACCAAGCCCGCCGCCCCGGAGGGCGAGGCGCTGCCCGACGCCGACTCCGTGTCCACCGAGCCGCTGGTCTACGACCCGACCGGCACCGGCGGCGACCAGAGCGCCTCGGCGGCAGCCGCCACGGCGACCGCGAACGCCCTCACCTCCGCCAAGCGCGGCATGTCCAACGCCCTCGTGGTGAGCGGCAAGTACACCGCGAGTGGCCACCCGGTCGCCGTCTTCGGCCCGCAGACCGGCTACTTCGCACCCCAGCTGCTCATGCTCCAGGAGATCCAGGGCCCGGGCATCAGCGCCCGCGGCGCCTCCTTCGCGGGCCTGAGCATGTACGTCGAACTCGGTCGCGGCCAGGACTACGCGTGGTCCGCCACCACCTCCGGCCAGGACATCATCGACAGCTACGCCGTCGAGCTGTGCCAGGACGACTACCACTACCTCTACCACGGCACCTGCACGGCCATGGAGAAGATCGAACAGAAGAACTCCTGGGCCCCGACCACGGCCGACGGCACCGCCGCCGGCTCGTACACCATGCGGGTCTGGCGCACCAAGTACGGCCCGGTGGAGTACCGCGCGACCGTCGGCGGCAAGAAGGTCGCCTACACCACCCTGCGCTCCTCGTACATGCACGAGGCCGACTCGATCATCGGCTTCCAGATGCTGAACGACCCGGACTACGTCAAGAGCCCGCAGACCTTCCAGAGCGCGGTGCAGCACATCAACTACACGTTCAACTGGTTCTACGCCGACTCCACGCACACCGCGTACTACAACAGCGGCGACAACCCGGTCCGCGCGAGCGGCGTGGACGCCGAGTTCCCGGTGTGGGCGCAGTCGGCGTACGAGTGGAAGAACTGGAACCCGACGACCAACACCGCCGACTACACGGCGGCCTCGGCCCACCCCAACTCCATCGACCAGGACTACTACATCTCCTGGAACAACAAACAGGCGAAGGACTACACCACCGCACCCTGGGGCGACGGCTCGGTGCATCGCGGCAACCTCCTGGAGGACCGCGTGAAGAAGCTCGTCGCCGCGGGCGGCGTCACCCGGGCCGCACTGGTGAAGGCGATGGCCGACGCGGCCCTCGCCGACCTGCGCGCCGAGGACGTGCTGCCCGACCTGCTGAAGGTCATCAACAGCAGCACGGTCACCGACTCCACGGCCGCGGCGGCGGTGACCAAGCTCCAGACCTGGCTCACGGCGGGCGGCAAGCGCACGGAGACGTCGGCGGGTTCGAAGGCGTACGCCAACGCGGACGCGATCCGCATCCTGGACGCGTGGTGGCCGCTCCTGGTGGAGGGCGAGTTCAAACCCGGCCTCGGCAGTGACCTGTTCACCGCCTTCCAGGCCAACCTGCCCGTCGACGAGTCCCCGTCGGCCGCACACGGCCCGACCGGCGCACACGCGGGCAGCTCCTTCCAGTACGGCTGGTGGTCCTACGTCGACAAGGACATCCGCGCGGTGCTCGGCGAGACCGTGCAGGGGCCGCTGGCGAACAAGTACTGCGGCGGCGGCAGCCTCAGCGCCTGCCGGGACATCCTGATCAGCACCCTGAAGACGGCGGCCGGCAAGACCGCGGCCCAGGTCTACCCGGGTGACGACCTGTGTTCCGCGGGCGACCAGTGGTGCGCCGACTCGATCGTCCAGCGCACCCTCGGCGGCATCAAGCACTACAACATCAGCTGGCAGAACCGGCCGACCTACCAGCAGGTCGTGGAGTTCACCTCACACCGGTGAGCTGAGCTGAGCGGACGGTGGCGGCGGGTCAGCGGATGCGGCCCGCCGCCACCACCAGCTGCGCCAGCTCCCGATGCACGATGTCACTGTGCGCCCCGGCCGGCGCGCCGCCGTCCTTCACCACCGACGCCGCGTCGACGTTCACGCACCCGGAGGTCGGCAGCGTCGTCCTGAGCGCGTCGGCGAGCTTCCACGCGCGCGTGCCCGGCACCGCCTGCACCCCGTCATGGCCCATCGCCCCCCACTTGGCGCCCAGCATCCGTCCGAGGTCCACCCCGGCGCTCGCCGCGTCCCCGGCCATGCGCGAGGCCAGCGGGTACATGGTGCTCAGGGCCTGGTCGAAGCGGGAGAAGCAGCACACGAGGGGGCCGTCGATGCGGTTCTGCTGCCCCTGCAACACCCCTCCCGCGCGCGGGTCGTGCGGCAGCCGGGCCGCGAACGCGTAGTGCGAGAAGGCCCCTTGGAGCAGCGTCACCGACTTCACGGTGTGCACCCCGTCGGGCAGGCCGCGCAGCGCGAACGACACCAGACGCCCGCCGAAGCTGTGCCCGACGAGATGCACCCGCACCTGCGGCCGCTCCGCCGCGAGCTGCCCGATCACCCGCCCGAGCCCTCGTTCACCGACCGTCCCGGCGCGCCGCTTCATCGCGTAGTACGTGGCCTGCCGCAGCAACTCGTGCGCTCCGTCCCAGGGGTTGGGGATCGAGAAACCCTCCGTCACTCCGTCCGGCACTCCCTCCGGTACCCCGTCCGGTGCCTCGACCTCGGCGAGCCCCCGCGCGAAGTCCTCGCACACCCCCACCACCGGTCCGGAGAACATGTCCGGCTCGCTCTGCGGCACGCCCTCCGCGAGGGTGTCCGCCCCGAACAGCGCCTGCGGCCCTGCCGGGACCACCTCGACCAGCATCCGCACCAGCCGACCGAACTCCTCCAGCTCGGACTCCTCGCGCGGCTGCTGGTCCAGCATCCGCGCGATCTGGTCGATGACGGTGGCCCGGCCCGGGAAGGTCTCCAACAGCGCGTGCCGGGTGTCCTTGTCCAGCGCCGGACGCCGGGTGGTCTCGGCCGCCACCGACCGCGGGAAGTCCGGGATCGGCTCGTCGGAGAACCGCATCGACGGCCACACCACCCCCACGAACCCGAGCTTCGCCTGGGGCGCGAGCTCCGGGATCGGCGCGAAGAAGCGGCTGTAGAGCCGGGTCGCGCCCGAACGGTCGTTGTTCCAGCCGTGCGCGAAGACGATCAGATCCCGCACACCGCGCTCCGCGACACCGGACAGCAGCCGGTCGCGCCGTCCCCCGTCCGGGTCGCCGTCCGCGTCGAAGGTCAACTCCCAGTACGGGCTCACGCTCATCGCCGGATCCGCCATGACTGGCCCCCTCGTCCCCCGAAGTGGTGCGATGCCGTCGCATCGTCCTCCTGTGGGGCGAAGTTGGCCATACTTCGCGAGTCAACTGCCCGGTTCGGCCCAGGGGCTCATCTGTACAGCAGGTACTCCTTACGGATGCGGCGGAACGCCGCCAGCTCCTCGCGCCAGCCCGCCACCACCTCGTCGGGGCCCGCGCCCGCGTCGATCGCGGTCCGCACCTGGGTCGAGCCGGTGAGCTTGTCGATCCAGTTGTCGGACCGCCAGGCGAACCCGGGCCACTCGTGTTTCGCGGTCACGAGCAGCGCGACCCCCGTGCGGACGGGGTCGTACGCGGCCCGGTCGTGCACATGGATCTGCACTCCGCCGACCGTCCTGCCCTGGAACTTGGAGAACGTCGGCGCGAAGTACGCCTCCCTGAAACGCACGCCCGGCAGCCCGAGTTCGTTCGCGGCGGCGGCCCAGCGCCCGTCGATCCCCTCCGCGCCGAGCAACTCGAAGGGACGGGTGGTGCCCCGCCCCTCCGACAGGTTCGTCCCCTCGAAGAGACACGTCCCCGAATACACCAACGCGGTGTCCGGCGTCGGCATGTTGGGGCTCGGCGGCACCCACGGCAGCCCGGACGCGTCGTAGAACTGCGACCGCTTCCACCCGGTCATGAGTACGGTGTCCAGCGCGACGGGCGTGGCCAGGAACTCCCCGTTGAACAGCCGTGCCAGCTCGGCGACCGTCATGCCGTGCGCCTGTGAGATCGGCTGCCGCCCGACGAAGGTCGCGAACTCCTTGTGCAGGACCGGGCCTTCGGCGAAGCGGCCGGTGACGGGGTTCGGGCGGTCGAGCACCACGAACCGCTTCCCGGCGAGCTGGGCCGCCTCCATGCAGTCGTAGAGCGTCCAGATGTACGTGTAGAAGCGCGCGCCCACGTCCTGGATGTCGAAGACGACGGTGTCGACGCCGGACGCGGTGAAGACGTCGGCGAGGGGTTGGCCGCTCTTCAGATAGGTGTCGTAGACCGGGAGCCCGGTGGCGGGGTCGTCGTAGCGGCCCTCGGAGCCGCCGGCCTGGGCGGTGCCGCGGAAGCCGTGTTCGGGGCCGAAGACGGCCCGTAGGTCCACCTGAGGGTCTGCGTGCATGACGTCGACGACGTGCTGGGCGTCCCGGGTGATGCCGGTGGGGTTGGTGACGATGCCTACGCGTTGGCCGTTGAGGAGGGTGTAGGCGTCTGCCGCCAGGCGTTCGAAGCCGGTGTGCAGGCGGCGGTGCGGGGCCGCGGAGGCGGGGGGTGCGCAGGAGAGTGCGGTTGCTGCCGTTGTCGCTGCGAGGAGTGCTCGTCTGGATAGGCGCATGGGGTGCACGGTATTGCTCCCGCAGGTCGTGCGGAAGGTGCGGGTGGTTCGTGGCTTGTCGCGCAGTTCCCCGCGCCCCCAAGGGCCTGATCCCACCCCTTCCTAGTGACATACCGACCGGTTAGTCTGGCCACAGCCTGGAGCCGCATTCCTAAGGAGACCGATGGTGGAAGCCCTGCGAGACGCCGGAGTCGTCGTCACCGGAGCCGGGGGAGGGATCGGGGCCGCCCTCGCGCGGCGGTTCGCCGCCGAAGGGGCCCGGGTCGTCGTCAATGACCTCGACGCCGACCGGGCCAAGGCCGTCGCCGAGGAGATCGGCGGCATCGCCGTGCCCGGCGACGCTTCCGCCGTCGTCGCCGACGCCCGTGCCGCGCTCGGCGGTGCCGTCGACGTGTACTGCGCCAACGCCGGGGTCGCCTTCGGCGGGCCCGAGGTGGACGACCTCGCCGATGCCAAGGCCTGGGAGCTGTCCTGGGACGTCAACGTCATGGCACATGTGCGTGCCGCCCATGAACTGCTCCCGGGATGGCTGGAGCGGGGGAGCGGGCGGTTCGTGTCGACCGTGTCCGCGGCCGGGCTGCTGACCATGATCGGGGCCGCGCCGTACGCCGTCACCAAGCACGGGGCGTACGCCTTCGCCGAGTATCTGTCGCTGACCTACCGGCACCGGGGCGTCAAGGTCCACGCCATCTGTCCGCAGGGCGTGCGCACCGACATGCTGGCCGCCACCGGCACCGCGGGCGACCTGGTGCTCAAGCCGACCGCGGTCGAGCCGGAGGACGTCGCCGAGGCGCTGTTCCAGGGCATGGAGGAGGACCGCTTCCTGATCCTTCCGCACCCCGAGGTCGCCGCCTATTACCAGGCCCGCGCCGCCGAGCCCGACCGCTGGCTGGCCGGTATGAACCACATCCAGCAGAAGTGGGAGGAGGCGCGGTGACCGACTCCCTGTACGCCGCCAAGCCCTGGGTCGCCCTCCTCAACGACGCCCAGCGCGCACCGATAGACCCCGCCGACTCCCTCGTCCATGCTCTGCGAAGGGCTGCCGGTGACGTCCCCGACCGCACCTTCCTCGCCTACTTCGACGGGCGGCTGAGTTACCGCGAGGTCGACGCGCTGAGCGACTCCGTCGCCGGGCATCTTGCCGCCCGGGGCCTGGAGCGCGGCGACCGGGTGGCGATCCTGCTCCAGAACTCGCCGCACTTCGTGATCGCCCTGCTGGGCGCGTGGAAGGCGGGCGCGGTCGTCGTGCCGGTCAACCCCATGTACAAGGCGGGGGAGGTCACCCATGTCCTGCGGGACGGCGAGGTGGCCGCGCTGATCTGCTCCGACCGGGCCTGGGAGTCGTATCTGCGCGAGACGACCGCGGACTCGCCGGTGCGGATCGTGCTCACCGGCTGCGAGCTGGACTTCCAGACGCGCGACGACGCGCGCGTGCTGGCCTTCGAGCGGCTGCCGCGGGCCGCCGACGCCGACGACCTGGCGGCCGTGGCCCGCGCGGGCCACCAGGCGCCCGAGAGCCGTGACCCGGCCCCCTCCGACATCGCGCTCATCAGCTACACCTCGGGCACCAGCGGCGCCCCCAAGGGCGCCACCAACACGCACGCCAACATCATGTGCAACGCCGAGCGGCAGCGCACGGGCCTGGCGCTGCCGGACGCGCCGGTCTACTACGCGCTCGCCCCGCTGTTCCACATCACCGGGATGGTGTGCGAGCTGGGGGCCTGTCTCAACAGCGCGGGCACGCTGGTGCTGACGTACCGCTTCGAGACGGGTGTCGTGCTGGAGGCGTTCGCCGAGCACCGGCCGCACTACACCGTCGGCCCGTCCACCGCGTTCATGGCGCTGGCCGCCCACCCGGACGTCACCCCGGACCACTTCGCGTCCTTCGTGAACATCTCCTCCGGTGGCGCCCCCGTGCCGCCCGCCCTGGTGGAGAAGTTCCGGGCGGGCTTCGGGCCGTACATCCGCAACGGCTACGGGCTCACCGAGTGCACCGCGCCCTGCGCCTCCGTGCCGCCCCAGCTGGAGGCGCCCGTCGATCCGGTGTCCGGGACGCTGGCCGTGGGCCTGCCGGGGCCCGAGACGGTCGTGCGCATCGTCGACGACCAGGGCGCCGAGGTGCCCTTCGGCGAGCAGGGCGAGATCCTCGTGCGCGGACCCCAGGTCGTGCCGGGCTACTGGCGGCGCCCCGAGGCCACCGCCGAGACCTTCCCGGACGGCGAGCTGCGCACCGGCGACATCGGGTTCATGGACGAGCAGGGCTGGCTGTACGTCGTCGACCGCAAGAAGGACATGATCAACGCGTCCGGCTTCAAGGTCTGGCCGCGCGAGGTCGAGGACGTGCTGTACACCCACCCGGCGGTGCGCGAGGCGGCGGTGGTCGGCGTGCCGGACGGGTACCGCGGCGAGACCGTCAAGGCGTACATCAGCCTGCGGCCGGGTGTCGACACGGACCCGGATGAACTCGCGGTGTACTGCAAGGAGAGACTGGCCGCCTACAAATACCCGAGGCAGGTGGAGATCCTCCCCGACCTGCCGAAGACGGCGAGTGGGAAGATCCTCCGACGGGAACTGCGTTCCCGCCGACAGGACGAGCGCTAGCGAACGAGCGGCAGCAAACGGAAGGGCAGGTGGCGACAGAGTGGCCAGGACGACGGACGGGGACGGTACGCCCGTCCCGCAGCGGCTGCTGGCCGCCGCCACCCGGCTCTTCGCCGAACAGGGCTACGACCGCACCTCCGTGCAGGAGATCGTCGAGGCGGCCGGCGTCACCAAGGGGGCGCTGTACCACTACTTCGGCTCCAAGGACGACCTCCTGCACGAGGTGTACGCGCGCGTGCTGCGCGTCCAGCAGGAGCGCCTGGACGCGTTCGCGAACGCGGACGAGCCCATCGAGAAGCGGCTGCGGGGCGCGGCGGCGGACGTCGTCGTGACGACCATCGAGAACCTCGACGACGCGTCGATCTTCTTCCGCTCCATGCACCATCTGAGCCCGGAGAAGAACAAGCAGGTGCGCGCCGAGCGCCGGCGCTACCACGAACGCTTCCGTGCGCTGGTCGAGGAGGGCCAGGAGGCGGGTGTCTTCTCCACCGCCACCCCGGCCGACCTGGTCGTGGACTACCACTTCGGCTCGGTCCACCACCTGTCGACCTGGTACCGCCCCGACGGCCCCATGACCCCGCAGGAGGTCGCCGACCACCTGGCCGACCTGCTGCTGCGGGCGCTGCGCCCGTGAGATGACCGAGGAGGGCCCCGGCCGCCGGATCTCCACGCACGGCAGCCCGGCCCGCTCCCCGATCGGCAGCGGCACGAACGCCACCCCGATCCCGGCCCGCACCAGCTCCACCGGCAGCCCGGCCTGGGTGACGTTCCGCCGACGCGCAGTGCGGGCCTCACCGGCCCGCAGCGCGGCTCACACGTACTTCTTCAACTCCCGCCGCGCCAGCGACCGCTGGTGCACCTCGTCCGGGCCGTCCGCGATCATCAGCGTCCGCGCACCCGCGTACAGCTCGGCCAGCGGGAAGTCCTGGCTGACACCGCCCGCGCCGTGCAGCTGGATCGCGCGGTCGATGATGTCGACCACCGCGCGCGGCGTGGCGATCTTGATGGCCTGGATCTCCGCGTGGGCGCCCCGGTTGCCGACGGTGTCCATCAGCCAGGCCGTCTTCAGGACCAGCAGCCGCAGCTGCTCGACCGTCACACGCGCGTCGGCGATCCAGTTGTGGACCACGCCCTGCTGGGCCAGCGCCTTGCCGAAGGCGTTGCGGGACACGGCCCGCCGGCACATCAGCTCGATGGCCCGCTCCGCCATGCCGATCAGCCGCATGCAGTGGTGGATGCGGCCCGGACCGAGGCGGGCCTGCGCGATGGCGAAGCCGCCGCCCTCCTCGCCGATCAGGTTCGCGACCGGCACGCGCGCGTGGTCGAAGATCACCTCGGCGTGACCGCCGTGGTAGTGGTCCTCGTAGCCGAAGACCTTCATGGCGCGCTTGACCGTCACGCCCGGGGTGTCGCGGGGGACCAGGACCATGGACTGCTGGCGGCGGATGTCGGCGCCGTCCGGGTCCGTCTTGCCCATCACGATGAAGATCTTGCAGTCCGGGTTCATCGCCCCGGAGATGTACCACTTGCGACCGGTGATGACGTAGTCGTCGCCGTCGCGCTCGATGTACGTGGTGATGTTGGTGGCGTCCGAGGAGGCCACCTCCGGCTCGGTCATCGCGAACGCCGAGCGGATCTCACCCGCCAGCAGCGGCTCCAGCCACTGCTTCTTCTGCTGCTCGTCGCCGAACTGGGAGAGCACCTCCATGTTGCCCGTGTCCGGCGCCGCGCAGTTCAGCGCGGTCGGCGCCAGCTGCGGCGAACGGCCGGTGATCTCGGCCAGCGGCGCGTACTGGAGGTTGGTCAGCCCCGCCCCGTACTCGGCGTCGGGCAGGAAGAGGTTCCACAGGCCCTGCCTGCGCGCCTCGGCCTTCAGCTCCTCCACCACGGCCGGGGTGTCCCACGGCGACGCCAGCGCGGCGCGCTGCTCCTCCGCCACCGCCTCGGCCGGGTAGACGTACTCGTCCATGAAGGCGAGCAGCTTGGCGCGCAGTTCCTCGGTGCGCGCGTCGAACGCGAAGTCCATGGCGGGTCAGCCTTCCTGAAGGGTGGTGAGGCCGTGCTGGATGAAGACGGGGACGAGGTCGCCGATGCGGTCGAAGCCGCGGCCGACCGTCTGGCCCAGGGTGTAGCGGTAGTGGATGCCCTCCAGGATCACGGCGAGCTTGAACCACGCGAACGCCGTGTACCAGGAGACCTGGGAGACATCGCGCCCCGAGCGGGCCGCGTAGCGCTCGACCAGTTCCGCGGGATCCGGGTGCCCCGGTGCCTCGGCGGTCGTGGAGACGGGGGAGTCCGGCATGCCCAGCGGCAGGCTGTACATGACCAGCAGACCCAGGTCGGTGAGCGGGTCGCCGAGCGTGGACATCTCCCAGTCGAGGATCGCCTTGATGCGGTCGTCCTCACCGATGAGCACGTTGTCGAGCCGGTAGTCGCCGTGGATGACCGTGGCGGCGGGAGAGGCGGGCAGCCTGCGCCCCAGCGTCGCGTGCAGCTCGTCGATGCCGGCCAGCTCACGGTTGCGGGAGGCGTCCAGCTGCTTGCCCCAGCGGCGCAGCTGACGGTCCAGGAAGCCCTCGGGCCGGCCGAAGTCGGCGAGGCCCACCTCGGCGGGGTCCACCGCGTGCAGCTCGACGAGGGTGTCCACGAGCGCCAGCACCGCCTCACGCGTGCGTGCCGGGCCGAGCGGGGCGAGCTGGTCGGCGGTGCGGTACGGGGTGCCCTCGACGAACTCCATGACGTAGAACGGCGCCCCGAGCACCTCCTCGTCCTCACACAGCAGCAGCGGCTCGGGCACCGGCACGTTCGTCGGGTGCAGCGCGCTGATCACCCGGTGCTCGCGCTTCATGTCGTGCGCGGTGGCCAGGACGTGGCCGAGCGGAGGCCGTCGTACGACCCAGCGCGAGGTGCCGTCGGAGACCGTGTAGGTGAGGTTCGAGCGTCCGCCCTCGATCAGCCGGCCGGTCAGGGGGCCGTGGACCAGGCCGGGCCGCTCGCGGTCGAGCAGGCCGCGCAGCCGGTCGAGGTCGAGGCCGGGCGGATGGTCGGGGCTCATGCATCGCTCCTACGGGCAGGTGAACGGTGTCTGAGGACCCATGATGCCGACCGGTCGGTATGCCGTCCAGTGTGCAGGGCGAACGTGATTCGGGCCACGATAGGCCGACGGCTCCCCGCGCGCCTACGACGGGGAGCCGTGGAACTGCCTCCTGCGTGCTTCTCGGTGCCTTCGCGGTGCCTACGCGATGCCTTCTTCCGTGCCTTCGCTGTGCCTTCTCGGGCAGGTCGGCGACGGGTCAGTGATCGTCCCAGTGCCCGTTGTGCGCGGCGTGCCGGTGGCCGTCGTGCAGATAGTCGACATGGTCGCCGTGCAGGACGCTCTCGTGACCGCAGCCGTCCCCGTGCCGGTGCTCGTGCGCCTCGTGGGCGACATGGTCGCCCGGCTCGCACTCGTCCCAGTGCCCGCCGTGCTCGCGGTGCAGATGCCCGCCGTGGGCGTAGTCGACGTGGTCCCCGTGCGGGACCTCGGTGTGTCCGCAGTCCGGGCCGTGGGCGTGCGTGTGGGAGGCGTGTTCCTGATGGAGGGTGCTCATGTGCTCACCTTCGGAGAAGCCTGGGATCTTGCCGATGACGTCGGACAGGCTGCCACGCGAACGCCGCATATCCGGGCATCCCGCTTGCGTGGCGTCCGACTACCCCGGAGGGTCGGTGCCATGAAGGCCATCAGCTATTCACGCTACGGCGGCCCCGAGGTCCTCGCGTACGGCGATGTGCGCGATCCCAAGGTCGGGGTCGACGCGGTGCTGGTCAAGGTCCGCGCGGCGGCCGTCAACCCGGTCGACTGGCACTGCCGCGAGGGGCACCTCGACCGGATCCTCGACCCCGTCTTCCCGGTCGTCCCCGGCTGGGACGTCTCCGGCGTGGTCGTCCAACTCGGCGTCTCCGTCACCGAGTTCGAGGTCGGCGACGAGGTCATCGGCTACGTCCGCGAGGACTTCCTGTCCCGCGGCACCTTCGCCCAGTACGTGGCCGCCCCCGTGCGCACCCTCGCCCGCAAGCCCCGCAACCTCTCCTTCGAGGAGGCGGCCGGCCTGCCGCTGACCGGTCTGACGGCCTACCAGGTGCTCGTCAAGGCGCTCCAGGTCAAACGCGGTGAGACGGTCCTCGTGCACGCCGCGGCCGGCGGAGTCGGCTCGATCGCGGTACAGCTCGCCCGGCACATCGGCGCCCGGGTCATCGGTACGGCGAGCCCGGCCAACCACGACTTCGTACGGAGCCTAGGCGGCGAGCCGGTCGCGTACGGCGAGGGTCTGGCCGAACGGGTGCGCGGTCTCGCCCCGGAGGGCGTGGACGCGGCGTTCGACACGATCGGCGGCGAGACCCTGACAATCTCCGCCAACCTCCTGGCCCCCGAGGGCCGCCTGGTCTCCATCGCGGACGCCGAGGTCGTCGCCTACGGCGGCCGCTACTTCTGGGTCCGCCCCGACGCCGACGACCTCCAGCGCCTGTCCGAACTCGCGGAACAGGGCGTGGTCTCGGTGCATGTGTCGGAGAGCTTCCCGCTGGAACGGGCGGCGGAGGCCCAGCGGCTGAACCAGGAGGGGCGGACCAGGGGGAAGATCGTGGTCACGGTGGACTGGGAGACGCAGGAGGGGGAGGCGGGGGAGGGGAGCGCGGGCTCGCCGGGCTAGCCGGGCTCGCCGGGCCGGCCGGGCCGGCCGGGCCGGCCGGGTCTCAGAACACCAACGCCGCCCCGCACACCGCCACCGCCACCGTGCACAGCGCCGCGGCCGTGGCGTGCCGCGGGGCGAGCGCCAAGGGGCTCGGGTCCGCCGCGAGCGCCCGGATACGGCGGTGCGCGAGCAGCAGGAAGCCCAGCCAGAGCACGGTGCACAGGGCGCACGCGACGACACCGACCGCGGACACCTCGCCGTGCAGCGCGGTCTTCACGGCGAGGACGGCGGCGACGGTGGCGGACAGGGTCGTACGACGCCACGCGAGCCGTGTGCGCTCCGGCTGGAGCCCCGGATCGCGTCCGGCGTCGGTGACCGCCGCGCTCACCCCTCCCACCCGACGAGCACGACGACGACCATCGCGAGGGCGACGACCGCGACCACCACGCTCAGCAGCGCGGGGAACCGCGACACCGGCAGATCCTCGCCCCGGCGCATCGCCCGTTCGCAGCGCATCCAGTGATTGACCGCCCGCAGCGAGCACAGCACACCGGCGCCGAGCAGCGCGAGGGCCAGCCCGACCCGCCAGCCCCAGCGCAGGTCCGGCAGGAACTGGTCCACGGCGAAGCCCCCGCCGATCAGCGCGAGCGCGGTGCGCAGCCAGGCCAGGAAGGTGCGCTCGTTGGCGAGCGAGAACCGGTAGTCGGGCGTACCGCCTTCCTCCCGGACCTCCTCGGGCGCGAACCAGAGCCGGACGTTCCGTGCGAATTCGATCACGCGCAGGACCCTACCCGGCGGGCCACCTCCGGCCCTGCGGGTGGTGGGCCCGGACTCAGCTCCCCTTCCGGTGCTCCTTGAGCCGCGCGTACGCGTCCACCCCGTCCGGCACCCAATCCCACTCCGTCAGCCGCCGCTCCACCTCGTCCTCGGTCAGGAAGTCGTGCCAGGCGACCTCCTCCACCTGCGGACTGACCGGCAGCTCGCAGCGCACCTCGTACACCGCCGACCACCAGGTCTGCCCGGCCCCGTCGTCGTACAGGAACTTGAAGAGGAAGGAAGGCCGGGGGAGGCCGCTGACGCCCAGCTCCTCCTCTGCCTCGCGCAGCGCCGCCCGGTCGTAGGACTCGCCCGCGCCGACCACTCCGCCGACCCACATGTCGTACCGGGACGGGAAGACCAGCTTGGTCGGGGTGCGGCGGTGCACGAAGAGCCGCCCGTCGGCGTCCCGCGCCTGGATGAAGACGCAGCGGTGGCGGAGCCCACGGGCGTAGGCCTCGCCGCGCGGGGACCGTCCGACGACCTGATCATGCTCGTCGACGATGTCGAGGATCTCGTCAGCAGCGCTCATGGGCCCATCCAAGCAGCACGGGCGGACACGCCGCCGCGTGCTCGGCCTCAGTTCGGCTGGAGCCTCCGCGCCCGGACTGCCTGCGTCGCCCCGCTCGGCATGGCCGGGTGCAGCCCGAGGAGCACGATTCCCACCACGACCGCCGCGAGCCCGGCCGCCTCCCAGGCCAGTGCCCCGGTGTCGGTGCGGAGCCGGTCGCCGAGGAAGCCGACGCCGCAGATGATTCCGGCGAGGGGCTGGGCGGCGGTCAGGGCGGGCAGGGACATACGGAGGGAGGCCGTCTCGAAGGCGCTCTGGACGAGGACCAGGCCGGTCACGCCGAGCGCGAGGACGGCGTAGGGCTGCCAGCCGGTGAGGACCTCCATGAGGCCGCCCTCGGAGAAGCGCTGGCCGGTGACCCGGGTGAGGGCGTCCTGGACGCCGTAGAGAAGTCCGGCCGCGACGGCCAGCAGCGCCGGGCCCGAGCTGAGGCGGGAGCGCTTGGCGTACGTCGTCAGCAGCAGCGCGAGCCCGATCATGGCGCCGATGATCAGCCAGTGGCGGAAGGGGTCGGCCACGGCGGAGCCGCCGCGCGGCTCACCCGCCACGATGAACGCCGTCACGCCGCCCGCGAGCAGCAGCAGACCGGCCCAGCCCTGGCGGCCCAGCGACTGCTTGGTCTGATGCCGGGAGAGGGCCATCGCGAAGAGCAGGTTGGTCGCCAGCAGGGGTTCGACCAGGGAGATCTCGCCCTGCCCCAGCGCGATCGCGCCGAGGACCATGCCGGCCACCATCAGTGCGATGCCGCCGAGCCAGCGCGGTACCCGCACCAGGTCGAGGAGCAGCCGGGGCGAGAGGAAGTCGTTCAGGGGCGCGCGCTGGGCCGCGTTCTGCTGGAGGACGAAGCCGATGCCCAAGCAGCAGGCCGCGCTCACGGCGAGAACCAGAACCAGAACCGACACGCTGCGTACCTCGATCACTCGGCCGGGCCACGGGGCGGGTTAGGGGCCGACTGTAGCGCCGTTGGCCCCGGCCTGCTCCCGGGAGTACCCGGATCCGGGCGGTTGACTCGGTCGCGCATCGGGACGGCGCGACCTTTCCGTCATGGTGGGCGCCCTCGTCGCGCGGCGCCATGGCGTGCGCCACATCCGGGCCGTACTCAGGTTCGAAGACGGGTGGTGAAAATTCACAACTACCCCACCAGTCCCTCAAGTTGACGCGTGTAACACCCGTTCCAGCCTTGACGGGAACCATTGGCTGCGGGTTTGCTGTCCGTGATCAGTTGCCCACGCCCTGATGATCAGCCCGCTGATCAACCCCGTGGGCTCACCCCTGCCGACAGTCGACGTCGCGCCACGTCGCACGAGGAAGTCTCCGCGGTGTCACCACCCCCGCCACCCCTGGGCCGCAGCCGCCGACGCGCGGCCCAGGCCTTCGACGCCGCCCTCGACGACGCCGAACTCGTCGCCGCCCGCGCCGCCCTCGCCCAGGGCCGCTGGCAGGCCGCCCGCTCGCTCCTCGCCCACACGGGCGACGACTGGGACCTGCGCGGCCACCGTGTCACCGGCCTCGCCCAGGAGCCCTACAGCGCCGCCTGGACGCGCGACTGGCAGCTCGCCGAACCCGAGTCCGCCGACGCCGCCGTCCTGCTCGCCCTCGCCCAGGTCCAGCGCGCCCTGCGCGGCAAGGAGAAGCCGGACCGCGCCCGAGAGGCCTGCCGGGCCGCCGCCGACCGGGCGCCCACGGATCCCACGCCCTGGCTCGGCCTGCTCATGCTGGAGCAGGGCTCGACCGCCGCCGAGAACGCGGTCCGGCTCTTCGAGCAGATCCGCGCGCGCTTCGCCGACCATCACCACGCCCACCACCTGATGGTCGCCCGCCTCGCCGAGCACCGCGCCGCTGCCGGCCCCGACCCGCTCCACGAGGTCTACGACTTCGCGAACTGGGCCGCCGAGCAGGCCCCCGCCGACTCGCCGCTCGCGATCCTCCCGGTCGTCGCCCACGCCGAGCGCTACCGCGTCCTCGCCACCGCCGGACACGAGCCCCCCGACCCGGCCGCCTCCGGGCACTGGGTCGGCCGCCGGGCCCGCCAGGTGATGAAGGCCGCGTTCGACTGGTGGCTGGAGTGGGAGCACGAGGGCCACCCCCGCCGTCTGGTCGACCTCAACTTCCTCGCCCACGCCAAGGTCTGCGAGGGCCGCGGCGCCGAGGCCGCCGCCCTCTTCCACCGCATCGGCGAACACGCCACCCCGGCCCCCTGGTCGTACCCCGACCGGGACCCGCACTCCGCCTTCCGTGCCGCCCGCGACAGCGCGCTCGGCACGGCGTAACGCCCCCGAACCCAGCTAAGGACGGTCCCGATGACCACGAGCAGAGCCAGCGCCGACGACGGCATCAGTACCTACAAGGGCCAGGAACGGGCCCTGCGCGCCGACCGCCTGGGCACCGGAGGACTGCTCCTGTCCGTCCTCGCCGCGACCGCCCCCCTCATGGTCGTCGCGGGTGTCATGCCCACCACATTCGCGGTGATGGGCATCGTCGGCCAGCCGCTGCTCTTCGTCGTCCTCGGCGTGATCCTCATCCTCTTCAGCATCGGCTACGCCGAGATGAGCCGGCACGTACACAACGCGGGCGCCTTCTACGCCTACATCTCCCGCGGCCTCGGCGGCACCGCAGGCGCGAGCGCGGCCCTCGTCGCCCTCGTCGCCTACAACGCCCTCCAGGTCGGCATCTACGGCATCTTCGGCTTCGAGGTCTCCGGCCTCTTCGCCACCTACGCCGACCTGGAGATCGCCTGGTGGATACCGGCGCTCGCGGCCGTGGCCGCCGTCGGCGCGCTGGGCTGGCTGAAGATCGACGTCAACGCGAAGGTGCTCGGCGTCCTGCTGGTCATCGAGGTGGCCCTGGTCGTCATCTTCGACATCGCCGCCGTCGCCGACCCCGCCAAGGAAGGCCTGTCCCTGCACGCCTTCAACCCGGACACCCTCACCGGCGCGGGCGTCGGCACCGCGCTCTGCTTCTGCATCGCCGCCTTCCTCGGCTTCGAGCAGGCGCCCGTGTACGCCGAGGAGACCAGCCGCCCGCACGTCCTGGTGCCGCGCGTGATGTTCCTCGCGGTCGGCGGCGTCGCCGTCTTCTTCGCGCTCAGCAGCTGGGCCCTCACCGTCGCCACCGGCCCCTCCGCGATCGTCGGCGAGTCGCAGACACAGAGCGCGGGCCTGCTCTTCGGCCTCACCGAGTCCCGCCTCGGCGGCACCTTCACCGACGTCCTGCACGTGCTCTTCGTGACCGGCATGTTCGCGGCGATGGTCAGCTTCCACAACGTCGTCGCCCGCTACGCCTTCGCCATGGGCCGCGAGGGCCTGCTGCCGCGCGCCTTCGGCCGTACGACGGGTTCGAGCGGCGCGCCCGGCACCGGCTCGCTCCTCCAGACCGCCGTCTCCGCGCTGGTCGTGATCGCCTTCGCGGTCGCCGACGACAAGCCGACCGGCGACCCCACCGAGCCCGTCCTGCACCTGTTCACCTGGGGCGGCAACATCGGCGCCCTCGGCGTGATCCTGCTGATGGCCGCGGCCTCCTTCTCGGTCGTCGTCTTCTTCGTCCGCCGCGGCGCCGCCGGCGCCCAGGCCTGGCGGCTGACCACCTCAGCCGTCGCGGGCCTCGCCCTGCTCGTCATCGCCGGCTACACGGTGAAGGACTTCGACGTCCTGGTCGGCGCGGGCCCCGACTCGTCCCTGAGCTGGCTCCTGCCCGGCATCGTCGGCGCCTCCGTACTGGTCGGCCTCGCTCAGGGCCTGTACCTGCGCTCCCGCTCCCCGGAGGCCCACGCCCGCATCGGACTGGGCAACGAGGCGTTCCAGCTGGAGAAGGCGGCGCAGTCGTAAGAAGTGGTTACGGAAATCTGACGGGCACCCGCGAAACCTGGTCCGCCAGGGCTCGCGGGTGTTCGAATGAGTACGTGAATCCCGAACAACCCGAGGCGGAGGGCCCGCACCCCGAGACGCCCGAGACGGCGGGCCGGCCCGTCGGCCGCCGCGTCCTCCTCGGCACCCTCGGCCTGGGCGCCCTCGGCGTGGTGGCGGCGCCCACCCTCCAGCGCGGTCTGGAGGCCTTCCTCGGCAGCGCCGCCGACAAGGACCCCACCGGCCTCACCGGCCTGCTCCCCAACGGCGGCGGCTTCCGCTACTACTCGGTCGCCTCCTCCGTCCCCCACAAGAACGCCGCGAACTACCGCCTGAGGATCGACGGCCTCGTCGACCGCCCGGCCACCTACACCCTGAACGACCTGCGCGCGCTGCCGCAGACCCGGATGGTCAAGGACGTCCAGTGCGTCACCGGCTGGCGGGTCCCGGACACCCCGTTCGAGGGCGTACGCCTCTCCCATCTGCTCGACACCGCCGGAGTGCGGGCCGAGGGCACGGCGATCCGCTTCTCCTGCTTCGACGGCACCTACACCGAGAGCCTCACCCTCGACCAGGCCCGCCGCGCCGATGTCCTGGTCGCCCTGCGCATGCAGGACAAGGACATCGGCCACTCCCACGGCGGCCCGGTCCGCCTCTATGTGGCCCCGATGTACTTCTACAAGTCCGCCAAGTGGCTCTCCGGCATCACCGTCACCAAGGACGTGCAGCCCGGCTACTGGGAGGACCGCGGCTACGACGTCGACGCCTGGGTGGGCCGTTCGAACGGACGGGACGATGACCCTACGAGCTGACGCCCCGCCCGCGACGAGGATCCGCCGCTTCGGACCCGCGCAACGCTGGGTCCACCGCACGACGGCCGCCCTGATGGGCGTCTGCGTCGCCACCGCGGCCTGTCTCTACATCCCCGAGTTCGCCGAACTCGTCGGCCGCCGCGAACTGGTCGTCCGTATCCACGAGTGGGCGGGCCTCGCCCTGCCCGTGCCGGTGCTGGCCGGCCTCGTCTCCCGCGCCTTCCGCGCCGACCTCGGCTTCCTCAACCGCTTCGGCCCGCACGACCGCCGTTGGCTCCGCGCCGCCCTGCACCGCGACAAACGCCCCTCGTCACGCCCCGCGGGCAAGTTCAACGCCGGGCAGAAGATCTACGCCTCCTGGATCGCCGGCGCCACCCTGGTCATGCTCGGCACGGGCCTGCTGATGTGGTTCACCCACCTGACCCCGATCCGCTGGCGCACCGGCGCTACCTTCGTCCACGACTGGCTGGCCCTGACCATCGGCATCGTCCTCGCGGGCCACATCGGCATGGCGCTCGGCGACCCGGAGGCCCGCCGCGGCCTGCGCACGGGCCTGGTCAGCAAGGAGTGGGCCGACCGGGAGCACTCCCTGTGGCGTCACTGACTCGCCCGGTGTCGCGGCCCCGTCAGGCGCTACGACGGTGAAGGCGCCCTCCGCCCGCACCTCGACGCCGCCGAACCGGACCGCCACGTCGACCTTCTTCGGCAGCCCGCCGGGATCGAGCGCGGGGACCACCACGTCCAGCACCACCCGGTCACCCTCCTGGGCGCCGAGCGCCGGTGGCCCGTCCGACAGGCGCCCGTCGATCAGCACCTGTCCGTCCCGCGGCAGTTCGGCGGGGTCGAAGTAGACACCGCTCAGCTCGACGGCGACGGTCTCGCCGGACCGTGCCTCGCCGTCACCGCCGGTGTCGACGCCGGCCAGCCGGTAGGCGCAGGCGGGTGCGCCGGAGGAAGAGGCATCCAGCCGCACGGTCGCGGCGGGGTGGCGCCGGTGGAAGTCCAGCAGACCGCCGAGGACGGCGTACGCGGCACGCCCCTTGCAGGTGGCGGCTCGCCCGGCGACGGCGGCGTACTCCTCGGCCGCCGTGTCCCAGTCGCCGCCCTTGCCCTGCACGGCCAGACAGGCGGAGGCCAGACCGCGCAGCACTCGCCATTCGGCATCCGCCGAGGTGGCCGGGATGCCGTCGAGGACGGTCCCGCACTCGGCTGGGGCGCGGAGCCGGTCGTAGACGCTCGACGGGTCCGAAGCAGCGTCGGTGTTCGGTGAGTTCGGGCCGGGCGGTAGCCACGGAGGGCTCTGGAGGGGCCGTACACCGGGCGAAGGGGTGGGGGAGGGGCTGGAACTTGCGGCCCCGTGCGGGCTGTCGGTGACGTGCGGGGTGTCCGCGTGACCGTGGGGTGACGGGCGGGCCGGTGTGGGGGAGGGCAGGGGTGCGACCCTGCGTCCCGCGGGGGCGTCGCTCGACGGACCGGCGGTGACGGCCCCGCCGCCTCCGTGTCCCCGGTCCGGCGTGTCCCTCCCGTCCCCGGTGAAGGCCGCGGCGGCCACCGCCACCGCTCCCGCGATGAGCAGCCCCGAGACACGCACCCCCAGGGAAACCGCCATGACGCCCCCCGACGACGGTAGGCCCCTGGGGTCAGAACCCAGGGGCCTACCATCATCGGGCCACCGGCGGCCGCTGGGGAAGCCGGTGAGTGCGACGTCGTACCGCTAGATGACCAGCGAGAGCAGCAGGACGAGACCGCCCGCGACCACCGAGATGATCGTCTCCATGACGGACCAGGTCTTGAGGGTCTGGCCGACGCTCAGGCCGAAGTACTCCTTCACCAGCCAGAAGCCGGCGTCGTTGACATGGCTGAAGAAGAGCGAGCCGGCGCCGATGGCGAGGACCAGCAGGGCCGCGTGGGTCGTCGACATGTCGGCGGCCAGCGGGGCGACCAGACCGGCCGCGGAGACCGTGGCCACCGTCGCCGAACCGGTCGCGAGACGGATCGCGACGGCGATGAGCCAGGCCAGCAGCAGGGCCGGGATCGACCAGTCCTTGGAGATGTCGAGGATCATCGCGCCCACGCCGGTGTCGATCAGCGTCTGCTTGAAGCCGCCGCCCGCGCCGACGATGAGGAGGATGCCCGCGATGGGCGCGAGCCCCTTCTCCACCAGCGGCGTGAGACGGTCCCTGCCGAACCCGGCGGGACGCAGCAGCGTGAAGATGCCGAGGATGACCGAGGCGAGCAGGGCGATCAGCGGGGAACCGATGACGTCGAAGACACGCTGCGTCGTGTTCTCGGGGTCGTCGATGACGATGTCGACGAGCGCCTTGGAGAGCATCAGCACGACCGGCAGGAGGATCGTCGTCAGCGTGGCGCCGAAGCCGGGACGCTTGTCCAGGTCCTCCGAGACGCGCTGCGGAATCATCTTGTCCGGGGCCGGGACGTCCACCCAGCGGGCCGCGTACCGGGAGAACAGCGGACCGGCGATGATCACCGTGGGGATCGCGACGAGGACGCCGAGCGCCAGCGTGACACCCAGGTTCGCCTGGACCGCGTCGATCGCGACCAGCGGGCCGGGGTGCGGCGGGACCAGGCCGTGCATCACGGACAGACCGGCGAGGGCCGGGATGCCGATGCGCATGAGCGAGTAGTTGCCGCGCTTGGCGACCATCAGCACGACCGGGATCAGCAGGACGACGCCGACCTCGAAGAACAGCGGCAGACCGATCACCGAGGCGATGAGCACCATGGCCCACGGCATCGACCGGCCGCCCGCCTTGGCGAGGATCGTGTCGACGATCTGGTCGGCGCCCCCGGAGTCGGCGAGCATCTTGCCGAGGATCGCGCCCAGCGCGATCAGCACGCCCACACCGGCCACGGTGGTGCCGAGACCGGTGGTGAAACTGGCGATGGCCTTGTCGAGGGGCGCTCCGGCGAACGCGCCCAGCGCCAGCGACCCGATGGTCAGCGACAGGAACGCGTGGAGCTTGAACTGGGTGATGAGCAGGACGATGACGGCGATGCCCGCCAGGACGGCGATGCCCAGCTGAGCGTGACCGGCCGAGGTGATGGGCTCGACGGGGTCCGCTGCCAGCAACTCGACGCTGAGTCTGGTCACGGGGGTTTCCCTTGCAGGTACGGGGACGGGGGAGAGAGGCTGCGGGGGGTTACGGGAGTTCGCTCAGGGCCTTCGCGGCCCGGGCGGTGATCTCCTCGGGGCTGCCGGTGACGTCCACCACGACACCCGACTCGTCGCCCTCCAGCGGCTGGAGGGTGGCGAACTGGGAGTCGAGCAGCGCGGTCGGCATGAAGTGCCCCTGCCGATGCGACATCCGGTCCTCGATGAGGGCGCGGTCGCCCGCGAGGTGCACGAAGACGAGCCCGGGAGCGGCGACGCGGAGCCGGTCGCGGTACGACCGCTTCAGCGCCGAGCAGCTGACTACCCCGCCGAGCCCCGCCCGCCCGTGCGCCCAGTCGCCGATGGCGTCCAGCCATGGCCACCGGTCGTCGTCGGTGAGGGGGGTGCCGGCCGACATCTTGGCGATGTTGGCCGACGGGTGGAAGTCGTCGCCCTCGGCGTACGGGACGCCGAGACGCGCCGCGAGCAGGGGACCGATGGTGGTCTTGCCGGTGCCCGCGACGCCCATGACCACGACGACATGGGGGGTGTTCATCGCTGCCTACCTGTCTTCGTTGACGTGATGTCGACGCAACTGAAACTCATTAGGTACGACTAATCAAGAGTCTGTGACGAATAAGTCTGACTTTTTGAGCCCGTGATCCGCCGCGTACGCTGAGTGCATGAGCACACCGGGCCGGGGTCTGCACGGCCAAGTACTGGACACCCTCGGCCCCGCGATCACCGCGGGCGAGTACCCGCCGGGCAGCGTTCTGCGCACGGACGAACTGGCCAAGGAGTTCGAGGTCTCCCGCTCCGTCATGCGGGAGGCGGTCCGCGTCCTGGAGTCCATGCACCTGGTCGAGTCCCGCCGCCGGGTGGGCGTGACGGTCCGCGCCAAGTGCGAGTGGAACGTGTACGACCCGCAGGTCATCCGCTGGCGCCTGGCCGGCGCCGACCGCCCTCAGCAGCTGCGCTCGCTGACCGTCCTGCGCTCGGCGATCGAGCCGGTCGCGGCGGGCCTGGCCGCCAAGCACGCCACCGCGGAGCAGTGTGCCGAGCTCACCGAGTCCGCCCTGGGCATGGTCGCCCACTCACGCGGCCACCAGCTGGAGGGCTATCTGCTCCACGACATGGCCTTCCACCGGGTGATCCTCACGGCCTCGGGCAACGAGATGTTCGCCCGCCTCGGCGACGTCGTCGCCGAGGTCCTGACCGGCCGCACCCACCACGAGGTCATGTTCGAGGACCCCGACCCGGCCGCGGTCACCCTGCACGTCCAGGTCGCGGAGGCGGTCCGCGAGGGCGACGCGGTCCGCGCGGAGACCCTGACCCGCGAGATCACGGTGGGCGCGCTCCAGGAACTGGACATCCTGGCCCCGTAGCCGGTGCTACGCGGGGAACTCCCCGTCGACGTACACCCAGGCCCCGTCCACCCGCTCGAACCGACTGCGCTCGTGCAGCGATCCCCCGGCGTACGACGCCCGGAACTCCACGGTCCCGGTGTGGTGGAAGGCGGACCCGTCACCCGTGCCCAGAATCTCCAGCCCCGTCCACCGCGTCCCCGGATCGAGGTCGAGCCGCCCGGGCCGCGTCCGCGGATGCCACGTCCGCAGCAGATACCCCGCGTCCAGCCGCACGAAGGCGCAGTACCGGGACCGCATCAACGCCTCGGCGGTCGGCGCGGCGGCACCGGAGTGATACCGCCCGCAGCACTCGTCGTAGGGCTGGGACAGGCCACAGGGGCAGGTACGCGCGCTCATGGCACCCATTCTCTAACCGGCCGCCCGTGTCTCCGGCATCGGCAGCGCAGGCAAGGCCGCCCCGTACACCCACGCGTCGAAGACATCGTCCAGCGGCTCGGGCGCGAACCGCGCCGTATGCGCGGTGAACGTCGTCGTCGTCACCGCCCCGCCCCGGTGCAGCCCCGCCCACCCGCGCAGCATCCGGAAGAAGGGCTCGTCGCCCATCGCGCAGCGCACCGCGTGCAGGGTCAGCCCGCCGCGCTCGTAGAGCCGGTCGTCGAACATCGACTTGCGGCCCGGGTCGGCCAGCCGCAGGTCCTGCGGCAGCCCCGACAGCAACCGGTGCGCGGCGGCGGCGAGTTGCTGGGCGCTGCGGCCGCCCGAGCGCTCCGACCACAGCCACTCGGCGTACTTCGCGAACCCCTCGTTGAGCCAGATGTGCCGCCAGTCGGCGATCGAGACACTGTTCCCGAACCACTGGTGCGCCAGCTCGTGCGCCACCAGCCGCTCCGAACCCCGCGCCCCGTCCACATGGTTGGCGCCGAAGAGCGACAACCCCTGTGCCTCCACGGGCACATCGAGCTCCTCCTCCGTCACCACCACCGCGTACTCGTCGAACGGGTACGGGCCGAACAGCTCCTGGAAGAGGTCCATCATCTGCGGCTGACGCGCGAAGTCCCGGGAGAACTCGGGCAGCAGCTGCGCCGGGATGTGCCCGTGCTGCGGCACCCCGCCCGGCCCCGGATCGCCCAGCAGCACCGTCTGGTACTTGCCGATCGCCAGCCCCACCAGATAACTCGACGTCGGCGCCGCCTGCTCGTACACCCAGGTCGTCGTGGAGGCACGGGTCGTACGGGTCAGCAGTCTGCCGCCCGCGACCACCGCGTACGCCGACGGTGTCGTGATCGAGATCTGGTACGACGCCTTGTCCGCCGGGCGGTCGTTGCACGGGTACCAGGAGGGCGCCCCGATCGGCTGGCTCGCCACCAGCGCCCCGTCCTCCAGCTCCTCCCAACCCAGGCCGCCCCACGGGCTGTTGACCGGTCTGGGGTTGCCCGACCAGTGCACCTCCACGGTGAAGGCCGCTCCCGGCCGCACCGGCTTGGCGGGCCGGACGCGCAGCCTGCCGCCGCGGTGCGTGTAGTGCGGCTGCCGCCCGTCCACCCGCACCCGGCCGATCCTGAAGTCGGCGAGATTGAGCACGAACTCGGTGAGCGGCGAACGGCCCGCTATGGCGTTGATCCGGGCCGTCCCCGACAGCCGGTTCGGGCCCGGACGGTAGTCCAGCGCGAGCTCGTACCGGTGCACCCGGTACCGCGCGTCACCGTTGTCCGGGAAGTAGGGGTCGGACCCCGCCGCCTGCTGAACCGCCACTGCCTCTTCTGCTCCCTGCGCCGTACTGCCACTCAGAGTGTCGCCCATGGGCTCCGAGTGGCCCGCGCTCAGGGACGCCATGCCTCGATCGGATTGCCGAGCCAACGGGTGTCGTCCGGAACGGACTCCGCGGCCATGACGAGCGACGCGGGACCCAGGGTGGTACGGGCCCCGATCATGCTGCCGGGCAGCACGATCCCGCCAGGACCCAGCGTCGCGCCCTCACGGAGGACCACAGTATCCGTCCGCAAGATCCGGTCGTGGAAGAGGTGCGTCTGGAGCACACAGCCCCGGTTCACCGTCGCCGCGTCCTCCAGCGTCACCAGATCCGTCTCCGGCAGCCAGTAGCTCTCCACCCAGACACCCTTGCCGATCCGCGCCCCGAGCCCCCGCAGCCACGCCGTCATCAGCGGCGTCCCCGGCACCGAACCCGCCAGCCACGGCACCGCCACGACCTCGACGAACGTGTCCGCGAGCTCGTTGCGCCACACGAAGGAGCTCCACAGCGGATGCTCCCCGCTGCGGTGCCGCCCCACGAGCAGCCACTTCGCGACGATCGACAGCAGCGCCGCCGCCGCGCCCGCCGCGAGCAGCACCAGGCCCGACAGGGCCCAGGCCCACCCGCCCAGCGCGCACAGCGCCGCCACCGTCAGCACCCCGAGCGCCGCCGAGCAGAACACCGGCACGATCCGGCACAGCTCCACCAGGCCGCGCGCCCACAGCAGCCGCGCCGGCGGGTCGTACGTCCGGCTCTGGTCACCGTCGGCCGCACTGCGCGGCAGCCGCACCGGCGGCAGCCCCAGATACGAGCTGCCCTTCTTCGCCTTCTTCGGCGTCGCCGACAGCACCCCCACCAGACCCCCGTCCGGCACGGACCGCCCCGGCGCGGTCATCCCCGAGTTCCCGAGGAACGCCCGCCGCCCGATCTCGGCCCGCCCGATCCGCATCCAGCCGCCGCCCAGCTCGTACGGCGCGGTCAGCGTGTCGTCCGCCAGGAACGCCCCCTCACCGACCGTCGTCAGGCTCGGCAGCGCGAGCACGGTCGACACCTCGGCCCCGCGCCCGATCCGCATCCCGAGCAGCCGCAGCCACACCGGCGTGACCAGCCCGGCGTACAGCGGGAACAGCGTCTCGCGCGACCGGTCCATCAGCTGCGTCACCGTCCACGCCTGCCACCCGACCCGGCTGTGCGTCGGATGCGTCCCCTCCCGCAGCCCGAGGCTCAGCAGCCGTACGGCGACCAGGATCAGCAGCGCGTACGCCGCCCCGAAGGCCAGCGTCGCCGGTACGAGAGCCGACGCGGCCCCCGTGAGCGGCGCGTCCGGCGTGAAGAACACCCGGCCCACCCCGAACGCCGCCGCCCCCGCCAGCACCGGCAGCGCGCTCAGCCCGAAGCCGGTCACGCCGTACATCACCCGCCAGTAGGTGCCCTTGCGCGGCCGCTCCTTCGGCCAGTTCCGCTTGGCCTTGCCCAGCTTCACCGCGGGTGCGCCCGCCCATCGCTGGCCCGTCGGGATCTGTCCGGCGACCGCCGAACCCGGCGCGACCTCGGCCCGCTTGCCGACCCGCGCGCCCGGGAAGAGGATGCTGCGGGTCCCGACGACCGCGTGCGCGCCCACCTTGACCGCCCCGACCTCCAGCCGGTCGCCGTCCAGCCACCAGCCGGAGAGGTCCACCTCGGACTCCACGGCAGCGCCCCGGCCCAGCTTGAGCATGCCGGTCACCGGCGGCAGCGAGTGCAGATCGACGTCCGGGCCGATCCGGGCGCCCAGCGCCCGGGCGTACCGCTCCAGCCACGCCCCGGTCAGTCCACTCGCCCCGCTGAACTCGGCCAGCCGCTCCGCGGTCCACAGCCGCAGATGCACACTCCCGCCGCGCGCGTACCGCCCCGGCTTGAGCCCCCTGAGCAGCAGCCGCGCCCCGCCCGCGGCGATCGCGAGCCGCCCCGGCGGACTGAAGAGCACGAGCGCCAGGACCCCGACCAGCCACCAGGGCGCCGTCGGCAGCCAGGCGTACGGCAGTACGTTGCCCAGCGCGGCCGGTACCACTGTCCAGCGCAGCCCCAGCAGCGTGAACAGCGGCACCAGCAGCAGCAGTTGCAGCGCCTTCGCGCGCACCGGAACCGGCTCCACGAACCGCGTGCCGCCGTCGTCCTGCGCCGACTTCTCCAGGCGCCGGGCCAACTTCCGCAGCACCGGCTGCTGGTAGATGTCCAGGACGGCCGCGCTCGGGTAACGGGTGCGCAGGCGCGTGGTCAGCTGCGCGGCGGCGAGACTGCTGCCGCCGATCGCGAAGAAGTCGTCGGACGCGCTCGTGACCGGGATACCGAGGATCTCCGCCCACTGCTCGGCGAGCCAGGCCTCGGTGCCGTACAACTGCTCGGCCGGACCTGCGGTCTCCAGATTCTTCAGTGGCCACGGCAGCGCGTTGCGGTCCACCTTGCCGCTCGTCCGCGTCGGCAGCTCGTCGACCGGCGCGAGCAACGGCACCAGCGCGGCGGGCAGTTCGGCCCGCAGCTTCTCCACGGCCGTCGCCTGGTCCCAGCCGTCCTGCGTGACGACATAGCCGACCAGCAACTGATTACCGCTGCGCGCGGTCCGTACGGCGGCCGCGGCACCGGCGACACCCGGCAACGCCTGGAGCGCGGCGTCGACCTCACCGAGCTCGATCCGCCGCCCGCCGAGCTTGATCTGCTCGTCGGCCCGCCCGAGGAACACCAGCCCCTCGGGTTCCGCCTGCACCAGATCCCCGCTGCGGTACGCGCGTTCCCAGCCGAGCGACTCCAGCGGCGCGTACTTCTCCGCGTCCTTCTCGGCGTCCAGATAGCGGGCGAGCCCAACCCCGCCGATCACCAACTGCCCACTGGCGCCCATGGGGACGGGCTCCCCGGCCTCATCGACGACCGCCAACTCCCAGCCGCGCAACGGCAGTCCGATCCGGATCGGCTCCTCGCCGGTCATCAGCGCGGCGCAGGCCACGACGGTCGCCTCGGTCGGCCCGTAGGTGTTCCACACCTCGCGCCCCTCGGTCACCAGCCGCTGCGTCAGCTCGGGCGGGCAGGCCTCACCGCCGAAGATCAGCAGCCGTACGTCGTTGAGGGTCTCCGGCTCCCACAGCGCGGCGAGCGTGGGCACCGTGGAGACGACCGTGATCTCCTGCTCGACCAGCCAGGGCCCGAGATCGGCTCCGCTCCTGACCTGCGCACGCGGCACCGGCACCAGACAGGCCCCGTACCGCCACGCCAGCCACATCTCCTCGCAGGACGCGTCGAAGGCGACCGACAGGCCCGCCATGACCCTGTCACCCGGACCGATGGGCTCGTCGGTGAGGAACAGCGCCGCCTCGGCGTCCACGAACGCGGCGGCGCTGCGATGACTGACGGCGACACCCTTGGGCTTCCCGGTGGACCCGGAGGTGAAGATGATCCACGCGTCGTGCTCGACCCCGGGCCGCGCGGCGGGTGTCTCTCCGCGCCCGGTGACCGTCAGCTCGTGCCGCGCCCCGATGACGGCCCGTACCTCCGCCTCCCCGAACACCAGCTCGGCCCGCTCGTCGGGATCCTCGGCGTCCACCGGCACATAGGCGGCACCGGCGGCCAGTACGGCGAGAACGGCGACGTAGAGATCATTGGTCCCGGACGGAACCCGTACCCCCACCCGGTCCCCGAGCCCGACCCCGGCCTCCGCGAGCCGGCGCCGCAGCCGCTCCACCTCGACGGCCAGCGCACGGTAGGTGAGACAGGTCGTGCCGTCGTCCAGGGCGGGCTCGTCGGGACAGGCGCGCACCGACGCGTCGAAGATGTCGACGAGCGTGCGCGGAGAGGCCGCAGGCCCCCCGGAGAGACGTGCCGTGTCCCCGAACCGCTCGCGGATCTCCTCGTCGAGCAGGCCGAGAGCACTGCTCTCGTGAATGGCTGCCATCGGTCCTCGCGTCTCGATCCGGAGAGCCCTCCGGGCGCTGGCGGGCCCGCAGGTCTGCCTGGGGTTGTCCGGGGCCAGCTCGTAACAAGCCGGAAATTTTAGTACGACGCTAGGTCCGGGCTCCTGGGGCAGCCACCGGAGAGGCCCGTCCGGGTGGCTACCCGAACGGGCCTCACACCGTCTGACCTGCGGAACCCGGCGGTGGACGAGACATGCCCCACATCACCCAAGAGCTCCGAGAACAGGCGGAGTTGGTGCTTTTGTTTACTGGGCGTACGTCTCGAATTCGGCGACCTGTGGGGTGCCGTTCGCACTGCTGATCACGAAGGTGAGCTTCTTCAGCGAGGTCGAGGCGAAGGAGATCGTGCCCGCGCCCGTGCCCGAGGTCAGCACCGCGCCGGTGTCGCCGTTGAGGACCTGCCAGGAGCCGATGCGGCCGGCAGCGGCCGAGGTCTCCTTGATGACGGCCTTCGAGACGGTGGTGGCCGAGCCCCACTTGATGGAGACGCTGCCGGTCGAGCCGCTCGGCGACCAGTAGGTGCTCGTGTCACCGTCACGGACGTTGCCGTAGCTGGTGCCGTCGGCCTTGCTGGAGCCGTCGGAGCCCGCGCCGATGCTGAGGTTGGTGCCGGTGGGCGCGGTGGCGGTCGCGGTGGGCGTCGCCGTGGGCGTCGTCGTGGCGGTGGGCGTGGGGGTCGTCGCCGTGCAACTGCCGTCCGACACCGCGAGGCCCTTGCCCGCGCCCGCCGTCTTGGCCACGATCGCGGGGACGCAGGACGCCTGGTCCAGCGTGTAGGCGTACGGGATGCTCACCGAGGTGTTGGACACCGGGTTCGGGCCCGCCGGGTTGTTCTCGTCCCCGGGCGAGGACCAGGTCACGTTGTCGAAGACATTGCCGCTGACCTGCCAGTACCCGGCGAGGTCGGTGTAGAAGGTGCCGAGGACGTCCTTGGAGTCCTCGAAGTAGTTGTTGTCCACCTTCGCCTTCGCGCCGGCCCGCGAGTTGATGCCGGACTCGTTCAGGCTCACGTAGTGGTTGTTGTACATGTGCGCCGTACCGCCGCGCAGCAGCGGCGCACGGGAGTCGATGTTCTCGTACAGGTTGTGGTGGAACGTGACATAGCTGCTGGTGAGATCGCTGTCGCTGGAGTTGATGAGCCCACCGCGGCCCGAGTTGCGCAGCGTGCTGTACGACAGCGTGACGTACTGGGTGTTGGCCTTCAGGTCGAACAGGCCGTCGTAGCCCTCCGATTCGCCGCCGGAGGCGAGGAGCGAGACGTGGTCGACCCAGACGTTGCGGACATCGCTCTCCATGCCGATGGCGTCACCGCCGTTGGAGGTGGGCGAGCCCGACTTCTTGACGTTCTGGACGGTCACGTTCTGGATGATGATGTTGCTGGACTCCCGGACGTGGATGCCCAGTTGGTCGAAGACGGCGCCGCTGCCCACGCCGACCAGCGTGACGTTGCTGATCTGCTTCAGCTCGATCACCCCGTCCGCGGTGTTGCAGCTGCCGCCGGAGACCTTGCTGGTGTTGGCGTGGTTGATGGTGCCCTCGACCTGGATGGTGATCGGGGTGCTGCTGCTGGCCCGGCCGCACAGGGCCTGGTGGATCTGGGTGCCGGTGGTGGCCTTGACGGTCGTCCCGCCCGCCCCGCCGGTGGTCCCGCCGTTCTGTGTCGCGTAGCCGGTGGCGCCCGGGGTGGCCGCGGAGGCCTCCGGCATCACCAAGGCAGTGCCGGCCGCGGCCACCAGGCCGAGCCCTGCCATCGCGGCGTACAGCTTCGGGGAACGTGCACGTGCTCGTCTCATCCGCTTCATCCCTGTTCGTCCCTGAAGGGGGGTGCTGGATGGTGCTGTGTGTCAGGGACTGGTCACCGCGGACGGCGCGGAGGTTGCCGACCTGGCGGCGGAGATTTCACGAAGGTTGCGAGAAAAGCAAAAAACCCCTGATCAACAGGGGTTTCAGCTGGTGTCCGAGGGGGGACTTGAACCCCCACGCCCGATAAAGGGCACTAGCACCTCAAGCTAGCGCGTCTGCCATTCCGCCACCCGGACAAGGTGTCTGTCGTGCGGGGTTTCCCTCGCGGCGACAGAGGAAACATTACCAGGCTTTCGAGGTGCCCCGATCACCCCCTCGCTCCCGCGTGAACGGCGTGTGACGGACCGGGTCCGGTCTTGGGCGAAGCCGGTCGGAGAGAGAGGATGAGGGGAACCACCAGCAGGTACAGCGGGAGGAAGCAGCGTGAGCGGGACGGACACGACCAGGCACGTCACCGGCGAGGACGAGGTCGTGGACCTCTGCCGCGAGCTGATCCAGATCGACACCAGCAACTACGGCGACCACTCGGGGCCGGGCGAGCGCAAGGCGGCCGAGTACGTCGCCGAGAAGCTCGCCGAGGTGGGCCTCGACCCGCAGATCTTCGAATCGCACCAGGGGCGCGCCTCCACGGTCGCCCGCATCGAGGGCGAGGACCCCTCCAAGCCCGCGCTGCTCATCCACGGCCACACCGACGTCGTACCGGCCAACGCGGCGGACTGGACCCACCACCCGTTCTCCGGTGAGGTCGCGGACGGGTGCGTATGGGGGCGGGGCGCCGTCGACATGAAGGACATGGACGCGATGACCCTCGCGGTCGTCCGCGACCGGCTGCGCAGCGGGCGCAAGCCCCCGCGCGACATCGTCCTCGCCTTCCTCGCCGACGAGGAGGCCGGCGGCACGTACGGCGCCCGGTACCTCGTCGACAAGCACCCCGACCTGTTCGAGGGCGTCACCGAGGCGATCGGGGAGGTCGGCGGGTTCTCCTTCACCGTCAACGAGAACCTGCGGCTCTATCTGGTCGAGACCGCCCAGAAGGGCATGCACTGGATGCGGCTCACCGTGGACGGCACCGCCGGCCACGGCTCGATGACCAACACCGACAACGCCATCACCGAGCTGTGCGAGGCCGTCGGCCGACTCGGGCGGCACAAGTGGCCGGTGCGGGTCACCAAGACCGTGCGGTCCTTCCTCGACGAGCTCTCCGACGCCCTCGGCACCGAGCTCGACCCCGAGAACATGGACGAGACCCTCGCCAAGCTCGGCGGCATCGCCAAGATGGTCGGCGCGACGCTCCAGAACTCGGCGGCGCCGACCATGCTCGGCGCCGGCTACAAGGTCAACGTCATCCCCGGCCAGGCCACCGCCCATGTCGACGGTCGCTTCCTGCCCGGCTACGAGGAGGAGTTCCTCGCCGACCTCGACCGCATCCTCGGCCCGCGCGTGCGCCGCGAGGACGTGCACGGCGACAAGGCGCTGGAGACCGACTTCGACGGCCGGCTCGTCGACGCCATGCAGACCGCGCTGAGCGCCGAGGACCCGATCGCGAAGGCCGTGCCCTACATGCTCTCGGGCGGCACCGACGCCAAGTCCTTCGACGACCTCGGCATCCGCTGCTTCGGCTTCGCGCCGTTGCAGCTGCCGCCGGAGCTCGACTTCGCGGGCATGTTCCACGGCATCGACGAGCGGGTGCCCGTGGAGGGGCTGAAGTTCGGCGTGCGGGTGCTGGACCGTTTCATCGACGCGTCCTGAACTTGACGTTGCTTATCGGGCGCGCGTACGAGTGCGACTGAGAAGGGTGAATGCGCTCATAAGCTCGTAGCTCCATTACTCCCTCCTCGTTACAGGTGATGCGATCGGCAACACGAGATCGCTTTTGCCAACAAGGAGGAATAATGATCAAGAAGGTCGTCGCCGCTGCGGCTGCCACCGGTGGCCTCGTTCTCGCCGGCGCGGGCCTGGCTGTCGCCGACGCGGGTGCCCAGGGTGCTGCCGTGCACTCCCCGGGTGTCCTGTCCGGCAACGTCGTCCAGGTGCCCGTGCACATCCCGGTGAACGTGTGCGGCAACACGATCTCCGTGATCGGCGTGCTGAACCCCGCCTTCGGCAACACCTGCATCAACAAGTGACGCCGATCCACTGAGGGTCAATTTCACGTCCGTCGGCCTCGGAGCGCGCGCCATGCGCTCCGGGGCCGACCGGTCTTTTCACGAGGATCGCAGGTCGGAAACGAAGGCAGGGGGAATTCAGGAAATGCGACAGGTCACCCGCAAAGGCCTGATGACGGTGGCGGCCGCCACGGGCGTGATCGCCGCGGCCGGGGGCGCCGCCCACGCCGACTCGGGGGCGAGCGGCTCAGCTTCCCACTCACCCGGCGTGCTGTCGGGCAACACGGTGCAGGCGCCGGTGCACGCGCCGGTGAACGTGTGCGGCAACACGGTCGACGTCGTCGGGGTGCTCAACCCGGCGGCCGGCAACAGGTGCGCCAACCAGAGCGGCTCGTCCGGCTCCGGTGGACACGGCTCCGGTGGGTACGGGGACTCCGGTGGGCACGGCGGACATGGGGGACACGGAGGCTCCGGGGGCGGTTCGTCGTCCGGCGGGCACGCCTCGGACTCGCCGGGCGTCGGCTCCGGCAACCATGTCGAGGCGCCGATCGACGTGCCGGTCAACGTCTGCGGCAACAGCGTCGACGTCATCGGGGTCGGCAACTCCACCACGGGCAACGAGTGCGGCAACGGTGGCGGCTACGGCGGTGATCACGGGGGTGGTCACGGGGGTGGCCACCCGGGCACGCCGCCCGGTGGGGGCGGGGACCACCAGACGCCGCCTCCCGGCACGCCTGGGAACCCTGGCACGCCTGAGAACCCCGGTACCCCTGGGAACCCCGGTACCCCTGGGAACCCCGGTACCCCTGGGAACCCTGGTACTCCCGGCACCCCTGGTAATCCCGGGAACCCGGTGGAACCTGGACTGCCCGGCACCCCGGGCACGCCGCCCGCCACGGGTGTCGAGACGCCGGGTGGCGGACCCTCGGGCGGCAGCCACCCGGGGACACAGACCGTCACCCAGCCCCTCGGTTCCGCCCAGCTCGCCCACACGGGCAGCGACCTCCCGCTGGGTCTCACCCTGCCGGTCGGCGCGGGCGCGCTGCTGGCGGGCGCGGTGCTCTACCGCAAGGCACGCGCCGCGGCGTGATGGATCACACACAGAACGGAGCGGGCCCCGCAGCTGCGGGGCCCGCTCCGTTTCCCTGGCCTCACCTCACCAAGTGGCACGCACCTGGCGGATGATCCTGCGGCGCAGCCGCACCCTGCGGCTTCCGTCACGCAGCAGGCTCAGGCGGTCCAACTCCCAGTGTCCGTACTCGGCATGGTCCGTCAGCAGACGTGTGGCGTCCTTGCGGGAGACCCCGCGCGGTACGTACACGTCGACAAATTCGTATTCCGGCATCGCATCTATTGTGCGGGCTGGGGCTCGGTACGGATAGCGTCTGCACTATGTCTGATGCTGTGCAGCCCACCGCTGCCGAGGTACGTGCCGCCGCCGAGGCGGTCAAGACCGCGCTCGACCGCCACCTGGCCGCGGTCGAACGCCGGTCGGGGGAGGACGACCAGGCCGTCTACGAGGCGTTCAACGAACTCGCCGCGGCCGCCGAGGCGTACGACGAGCTGCTCTACGACCGTTATGACGAGGTGACGCCCTTCGAGATCCCCGGCGGGGAGGAAGAACTGCCTCCGTACGCGGGCCCCGAGGAACCCAACGCGCTGAGTGTGCTGATCCGCCGTGACTACGCGGTCGCGGAGCCGCAGCGGCTGCTGGCGCAGGCCCAGCGCATCGAGGCGGCGGACTCCGACGCGGAGGCCTCCGGCACGGTGCACGGGGCGCTGGGGTTGCTGTTCGGTGAGTACGAGCCGGACGAGATCGCGTCGCGGCACAAGGAGTTCGGCCTTGAGGAGGGCGACTCCACGCTCTGGGTGACGGCGGCGGACGAAGCGGCCGATCCCGGGGAGTGGCTGGAGGAGCCGTTCGAGGGTGTGGATCCGCAGCAGGTGGTGTGCCGGTTCGATGTGAGCGCGGTCTTCGACGAGGAGATCGACGACGAGCTGGACGAGCTCGATACGGATCTGGATGAGGACGAGGATCTGGAGCGGCACGCTTAGCTGCGCTGCGCTGCGCTGCGCTGCGCTGGGCTTGAGCGGCGGCGGTCACGGAGGTTCGGCTTCCGTGACCGCCGCAGTTCTTTTGCACGGATCGACGTGGGGGCTTCGGTCGGTGCGTGACTGCGGGGCGGTGGGGGCTCGTCGCGCAGTGCCCCGCGCCCCTAGGTGGGTTGGCCCAGCTGTGGGCTGATCAGTACCGGCAATCGGGTCGTGCGGGGCTTCGGCTGGATTTCGGCTACTGCCCTCGGGAGGGCCTGTTCCGCGCCGTGGACCACCGACAGGTGGCGGGACGCTCTGCCGAAGGCCGTGTAGACCCAGGGGCGGGTGAGGGACTGCGCCGCGTCGCCCGGGAGGACCACGACCACCGCCGGCCAGCGGCCCGCCGCTGCCTGGTGTGCCGTGAGGGCCCAGCCGTGCCGCAGGGACTGTTCCACTCGATCCTTGGGTACGACGAAGTCCTCGCCGGCGCAGGTCAGATGCAGGCCCTCGGCGTCGGCCTTCACCACCTGGCCCGGCACGGTGCGGCCCGGTGCGGGGGAGTAGGCGACGCGGTCGCCGGGGTCGAAGCCGCCGAAGCGGCCGGGGCCCGGGTTGAGGCGTTCCTTGAGAGCCGCGTTGAGAGTGCGGGTGCCCGCCGCGCCGCCGTGGCCCGGCGTGATGACCTGGGTGTCCTCCGGCGGGACGCCGATCGCCCGGGGCACGGAGTCGGCGACCAACTGCACCGTCCGGTGCACGGCCTCGCCCGCGTCCCGCACCGGCACGATCACGATCTCCTTGCCGGGCGCCTCGACCTGGTTCAGCTCGCCGATGCCGATACCGGAGACCAGCTCACCGAGCGGCCCGGGGTCGGGGAGCCGGGAGGCGACCTGGGGACAGACCCGCGCGGCCAGCAGATCGGCGAAGACCCGGCCCGGACCCGCCGACCACAGCACCGTCGGATCGCCGGCCAGCAGCAGCCGCGCCCCGTCCGGCAACGACTCCGTGAGCAGCGCCGCCGTCTCCACGTCCAGCTGGGGTGCGTCCAGGACGACGAGGAGGTCCAGGTCCAGGGCGCCGTCGCTGTCCCGGCCGGGGCCCTCGGCGCCGGAGAGCAGGCCGCCGACCGTGACGACGGTGGTCCTCTCGGCCTCGGACACCAGGGCCGCGAAACGGTCGCGCCCCAGGGAGCCGTGGGCCGCCGCCCAGGCGCGCAGGCCGAGCCGCTGCGCCGCCCGCAGCAGTGCCGCCGGCTCTGCCAGGGACGCCTCGCCGCCGGTGTGCAGGACCAGGCCGTGGCCCCCGACCGCGCGGATCAGCTCACCGGCCGAACCCGGCGCGGAGGCGGCGGCATGCTCCCAGTCCTCGGCCGAACCGTCCTGCTTCGGCGCCGAGTTGATCAGCCGGCCCAGGCCGTCGGCGAGGCTCTCCTCGGCCAGCGCGTACCGCTCCAGACCGACCAGGATCCGCACCGGCCGCTCCTCGTCCTCCCCTTCGGGCTCCGGGGCCCGGGGGTCCAGGGCGTCCTGGAACACCAGCGCCTCGCCCTCCGCGAGGGTGTTCTGTACGGCGGCGTCGGCGTCCGGCACGCCCTGCTTGCCCAGCGCGGCGACGAGCGTGGGCAGTTCGAGCGCCGTGTGCCCGGCCAGCGCGGCCTGCTCCAGGAGCCAGACGGTCACGGCACGGCCGCGGCGCTCGTCGTCCGGGCCGCACTCGGCGCCGAGCAGTGCCCGCGCGAACCCGTCGGCCTGCTCCGGCCGTACGCCGGTGACGCGCAGCAACTGCCAGGGGTCGGCGCGCAACTGCTCGGCCGCGCCCTCTCCGAGGCCGGCGGCGACCTGCGGGACGAGTGCTTCAGGGGCGCCGCCCTCGGCCAGTACGCTCCGCACGGACTCGACGGTCCGGGCGGCGGGGGCCGTGGGCGCGTCCGCCGCGACGGGCCGGGGGCGGCGCACGGGTTCCGGGGCGGGCCTGCGGGGGGCCTGGGGTTCGCTGAAGACCGCCGCCACCGGCTTGGCGCCGCTCTCCACCGCCCGCACGGCGGCGAGCAGATCGGCGGCCTTCCCGCTGAGCTTCGCCCCGGCCTCGACGGGCCCCTGCTTCTCGGCCTTGCGCCGCTCGATCCGCTCCCGTTCGAGCTTCTGCGCCGCGAGCTCGGCCTCGGCCTCGGACAGCTGGGGAGCGGGCTCGCCCGCGCCCTGCTCACCGTCGGCCGTGGAGGCCTCGGCGGCTGCTTCGTCGGCGCCCTCGGCCGAGTCGCCCTCGGCGCCTTCGGACGCGGTGTCCTCAGCGGGCTCCGGCGTGCTCGGCTCGGTCTCCTCCGTGGGCCCCGGCTCCGTGCTCACAGCGTGCTCCAGTCGTGATCGGGATAGCGGTGCACGGGCGCCGACACATCGTCGAGCGCCCGGCAGATCTCGTCAGGAAGACTAAGGGCCTCCACTGACAATGCCGCCGTGAGCTGCTGCGCGTTGCGCGCGCCGACGATCGGCGCGGTCACCCCGGGCCGGTCGCGGACCCAGGCGAGGGCCACCTGGAGCGGGGTCACCGCGAGCCCGTCGGCCGCGGTCTGCACGGCGTCCACGATGCGGCTCGCCGTGTCGTCGAGGTACGGCTCGACGAACGGCGCCAGATGTTCGGAGGCGCCCCGCGAGTCGAAGGGCGTGGCGTCCCCCCGGTACTTGCCCGTCAACACCCCCCGGCCCAGCGGCGAGGAGGGCAGCAGGCCGATGCCCAGGTCCAGCGCGGCCGGCAGCACCTCGCGCTCCACGCCCCGTTGGAGCAGGGAGTACTCCAGCTGCGTGGCGGCCAGCCGGGTCCGGGTGCCCGGTGCCGCCAGTTGCCAGGTCGCGGCCTTGGCGAGCTGCCAGCCGCAGAAGTTGGAGACGGCGGCATAGCGCGCCCGCCCGCTGCCGACCGCCAGGTCGAGCGCCTGGAGGGTCTCCTCCAGCGGGGTGTCGGGGTCATGGGCGTGTACGTGCCACACGTCGACGTAGTCCGTGCCGAGCCGGGCCAGCGAGGCGTCGAGCGCGGAGAGCAGATGCCCGCGCGAGCCGTCGACGCGGCGGTCCGGGTCCGGGACGCTGCCCGCCTTGGTGGAGATGACCAGGTCCCGGCGCGGGACCAGCCCTTCTATGAGGCGTCCGAGCAGATACTCCGCCTCCCCGTCGCCGTACACGTCGGCCGTGTCGACGAGGCTGCCGCCGGCTTCCCAGAACGTCTTCAAGAGGTCCGCGGCGTCGTGCTCGTCGGTGTCCCTGCCCCACGTGAGGGTGCCGAGTCCGATACGGGACACACGCAGGCCGGTACGGCCGAGATGCCTCTGCTCCATGAGCGCCGACATTACTGGCCTGAACCAGTGGTGTGGGGGCCTGTGGACAACCAGTTTCCGTGATCGCCACGGGCGTTGTTGTGGGCGGAAGAACACGACCGCGAACTGCCCCGATCCATGACCCCGCGCTAAGGTCGGCCCACAAGGGACGTTACTGATCGGTAAGGGGAATCGGCCATGCAACTCGGCATCAACCTCGGTTACTGGGGCGCCGGAATGGACGCGGACAATCTCGCCGTCGCCCAGGAGGCCGACCGCCTCGGCTACGCCGTCTGCTGGGCCGCCGAGGCCTACGGCTCCGACGCGCCCACCGTGCTCAGCTGGGTCGCGGCGCAGACCGAGCGCATCGACGTCGGCTCGGCCATCTTCCAGATCCCGGCCCGCCAGCCGGCGATGACCGCGATGACCGCCGCCACCCTCGACTCGCTCTCCGGCGGCCGCTTCCGCCTCGGCCTCGGCGTCTCGGGCCCGCAGGTCTCCGAGGGCTGGTACGGCGTCAAGTTCGACAAGCCGCTGGCCCGCACGCGTGAGTACGTCGACATCGTGCGCAAGGCGATGACCCGCGAGCGGCTGTCGTACGAGGGCGCGCACTGGACGCTGCCGCTGCCCGGCGGCCCGGGCAAGCCCCTCAAGCTGACCGTGCACCCGGAGCGTGAGCACATCCCGCTCTACATCGCCGCGATCGGCCCCAAGAACCTGGAGCAGACCGGTGAGATCGCCGACGGCGCCCTGCTGATCTTCCCCTCCGCCGCACACCTGGAGGAGACCACGATCAAGTACCTGCGGGCCGGGCGGGAGAAGGCGGGCAAGACCCTCGAGGGCTTCGACGTCCACCCGACGGTGCCGCTCGCCCTGGGCGAGGACAAGGACGTGACGGCCCTCGCCGACACCTTCCGCCCCTACACCGCGCTCTACGTCGGCGGCATGGGCAGCGCCAAGCAGAACTTCTACAACCAGCTCGCCCAGCGCATGGGCTTCGAGGCGGCCGCCGCCGAGGTCCAGGAGAAGTACCTGGCGGGCGACAAGCAGGGCGCCGCGGCCGCGATCCCGCACGACCTGATCGACCAGACGACGCTGCTCGGCTCGGTGGACCGTATCGCGGACCGGATGAAGGAGTACGCCGCGGCCGGTGTCACCTCGATGAGCCTCGCCCCCGCCGGGTTCACGCTCGACGAGCGGATCGCCGCCCTCCGCGCCGGGGCCGAGGCCCTGGAGTCGGCCGGACTCGCGTAACACCGGCAGCAGGAGGCCGGAAAGTTTCTGCGGCCGTGGTGGGGGCTCGGGGGTCTTCCCCGCCACGGCCGTCACGCAGAACAACGCGCGCGTGCCCGCCGGGTTACGCCCCCGACGTGACCCCGTGGGTCCTCCTTTTGGCGGAGTTGTCCGACACAGCTGTTGCAGCACCTCTCTCGCCGCATTTGACTCGTTCTTCGCGGAGTGCCGCGGAGCCCCGCAGAGAGGTGCCCACGATGCTTTCGGCCAAGAGTCTGTTCACCGAGATCCTCGACAACGACGATTCCTTCCGCCTGTTCTGTTCCATCGCCGCCAGCGGCGAGTCCCAGGGCGGCTGGGAGAACGCCCGCATCGCCGCGCTCGTCCCGGAGAGCGAGCGCGAACTCGCCCCCAAGATCACCCGGCACGGCGCCGACGAGGACAAACACGGCCGGATCTTCAACGCCCTGATGAAGAAGCGCGGCCTCGACCCCGCCCCGGTGCCCCCCGAGACCGACTACACGATGCTCCTGGAGCAGCACGGCATCGGTCTCGCCCACGACAAGCTCAAGGCCGACCAGCCGCTGACCGTGCGGGACATCGTCACCTACCTCGCCCACAGCCGCGTCACCGAGCAGCGCGCCTCCGAGCAGATGGAGCTGCTGCGCAAGCACTTCGCCGACCACCCCGAACTCGGCCGCGCGGTGAAGATGATCTCCAACGACGAGGACAACCACCTCGCCTACTGCCACGAGGAGCTGCTGCGCTTCGCGCGCGCGGGCCACGGCCGGGACATCCAGCGCATCCTCAGGGAGTGCGCCCTCGCCGAGATCCGCGTCTACCGGGACGTCAGCCTCGCCGTCATGGCCCACATGGGCCGCATCCTGGGCTGGACCAGGGCCAGATCGGCGGTCCTCGCCGCGGGCATCCACGCCGTGTACGCCTACGAACGGGCCGCGGGCTGGCGCCGGATGGTGTCCCTGAAGATGCCCGAACGGCGCGACGCGCTCGGCGGCCCGGCCACCGCGGCCCCCGAGTTCGCCTGACCCCGAGAATCTAGAGCCAGCCGCGGCGTTTGAACGTCCGGTACAGCAGGACCTCCAGGGCGGCCATCAGCGCGATCACCGCCGGATACGACCACACCCAGTGCAGCTCCGGCATGTGGTCGAAGTTCATGCCGTAGATCCCCGCGATCATCGTGGGGATCGCGGCCATGGCCGCCCACGCGGAGATCTTCCGCATGTCGTCGTTCTGCCGGACGCTCATCTGCGCCAGATGCGCCGACAGGATGTCCGACACCAGCCGGTCCAGGCCCTCCACGGACTCGTTCACGCGCGTGAGGTGGTCGTTGACGTCCCGGAAGAAGGGCCGCGCCTTCTCGCTGACGAACGGCACCGAGCCACCGAACTGGCCGAGCCCCGCCAGCCGGGTCAGCGGCAGCGCCAAGGGGCCGGTCGCCCGGCGGAACTCCAGGATCTGCCGCTTGAAGGTGTAGATCCGCGACGCCGTGTGCCGCGAGCCGCCGCCCCCGTCCGGCGAGAACACCTCCGCCTCCAGCTCCTCCAGGTCCGTCTGGAGCTCGGTCGCGACCTCCACATAGTGGTCGACGACGGCGTCCGAGACCGCGTAGAGCACCGCTGTGGGGCCCTTGTGCAGCATGTCGGGCTCCTGCTCCAGACGGCGCCGTACGGCCTTCAGCGGGGCGCCCTCGCCGTGCCGGACGGTCACCACGAAGGAGTCACCGAGGAACAGCATGACCTCGCCGCTGGACACCCGGTCGCTCCTGGGCTCGTACACCACCGGCTTCAGGACGAGGAACAGCGAGTCGTCGTAGACCTCCAGCTTGGGCCGCTGATGGGCCTTCAGGGCATCCTCGACGGCCAGCGGGTGGAGCCCGAACTCCTCGGTCACGAGAGCGAACTCCCGCTCCGACGGCTCGTGCAGCCCGATCCAGACGAACCCGCCCGCGGCCCGCGCCTCGGCGAGGGCGTCGGACAGGTCGTCGGGGCCCTCGGTGCGGTGCCCGTCGCGGTAGACGGCACAGTCCACGATCACGGTGCGTATTCTCCCGTCACTCGCCCGCCGGCGCACACGCGCGTGCGCCTACCCTGGGCCGCATGCCCACGCTGATCCTCGTCCGGCACGGACGATCCACCGCCAACACCGAGGGACTGCTCGCCGGGTGGACACCCGGTGTCGCCCTGGACGAGCGCGGCCGGACGCAGGCCGCCGCGCTGCCCGAGCGGCTCGCCGCGCTGCCCCTCGCCGAGATCGTCAGCAGCCCTCTCCAACGCTGCCAGGAGACCCTCCAGCCCCTCCTGGACGCCAGGCCCGGACTCACCGCGCACACCGACGAGCGGATCGGCGAGTGCCATTACGGCGACTGGTCCGGCCGCAAGCTCGCCGAGCTCAGCGGCGAGCCCCTGATGGAGGTCGTCCAGGCCCACCCCTCGGCGGCCGCGTTCCCCGGCGGCGAGTCGATGCGCGCGATGCAGACCCGCGCCGCCGAGGCCGTACGGGAGTGGAACGCGCGCGTGGAGCGCGACCACGGCGCCGACGCCCTCTACCTCATGTGCTCGCACGGCGACATCATCAAGTCGCTCGTGGCGGACGCGCTCGGACTTCATCTCGACCTCTTCCAGCGGATCTCCGTGGAACCGTGTTCCATCACCGCGATCCGTTACACCCGTCTGCGCCCATTTCTCGTACGCCTCGGCGACACCGGTGATTTCGCGTCCCTGGCGCCGCGCGAGGTGCCCCCCGCGGACGACGCCCCGGTCGGGGGTGGTGCGGGCGCACCGTGATCGTCGGGCGCAGTAGGGTGAAGCGGTCGCAAGCGCGGCGCACCCATCCACGACTCCAGGAGACAGGACGTGTCCCGTCAGGTGTTCCTCTACGACCCCCCGGACCGCTTCGTGGCCGGTACGGTCGGGCTGCCCGGACGCCGTACGTTCTTCCTCCAGGCCACGTCCGGCTCCCGGGTGACCAGTGTGGCCCTGGAGAAGACCCAGGTCGCCGCCCTCGCCGAACGCATGGACGAACTGCTCGACGAGGTCGTGCGGCGCAGCGGCGGCAACGCCTCCGTGCCGGCCATGGCGCCCACCGAGATCTCCGACACCGCCCCGCTGGACGCCCCCGTCGAGGAGGAGTTCCGCGTCGGCACCATGGCGCTGGCCTGGGACGGTGAGGAACAGCGCATGATCGTCGAGGCCCAGGCCCTCGTGGAGCTCGACGCCGACTCCGAGGAGGACCTCGCCGAGGCCGAGGAACGCCTCCTCCAGGACGAGGAGAACGGCCCCCCGATGCTGCGGGTCCGGCTCACCGGCGTACAGGCCAGGGCCTTCGCCAAGCGGGCCCTGGACGTCGTCAACGCCGGACGGCCGCCCTGCCCGCTGTGCAGTCTCCCGCTCGACCCGGAAGGACACGTATGTCCGCGCCAGAACGGATACCGCCGCGGAGCGTGACCACGGCAGAACTGCTCACCGTCGGTGAGCTGACGGTGCGCGGACAGATCCGGGACGCCTCCAACGCGGTGCTGCACTGCTCCGTGGCGCACGACGGCCAGGAGGCCCTCTGCGTCTACAAGCCCGTCCGCGGCGAGCGCCCCCTGTGGGACTTCCCGGACGGCACCCTCGCCCAGCGCGAGGTCGCCGCCTACGAGGTGTCCGAGGCGACCGGCTGGGACCTCGTACCGCCCACCGTGCTGCGCGACGGGCCCTTCGGCGAGGGCATGGTCCAGCTGTGGATCGAGGGCGCGCCCGGCGCCGAGCTGCTCGCCCTGGTCGACGGCGAGGAACCCGAGCCCGGCTGGAAGGCCATCGGCTTCGCCGAGGTCGACGAAGGCAGGACCGCGCTCCTCGTGCACGCAGACGACGAACGGCTGCGGCGGCTCGCCGTCCTCGACGCCGTCATCAACAACGCGGACCGCAAGGGCGGCCATCTGCTGCCCGCGGGCGACCGCCTCTACGGCATCGACCACGGCGTCACCTTCAACGTCGACAACAAGCTCCGCACCCTCCTGTGGGGCTGGGCGGGCGAGCCCCTGACGGGGGAGGCGGTCGACGTCCTCAAGGGCCTCAAGGAGGCGCTCGGCGCCGAGGGAGCCCTGGCCGCGCGTCTCGCCGTACTCATCACCCCCGCCGAACTCGACGCCACGCGCGCGCGGGTCGACGACCTGCTCGCCACCGGCAAGCACCCGGAGCCGAGCGGCGAGTGGCCGGCCATTCCCTGGCCGCCGGTCTAGCAGCACACTGGACGGCAGTCCACAAGAACGCCTTACCGGCCATCTGGCCCGGTCCGGTTCGTATACGGAACATCCGTCCGGTTAGGCTCATGACATGCATGCCTGGCCCGCTTCCGAGGTCCCCGCCCTGCCTGGTCAGGGCCGCGACCTGAGGATCCACGACACCGCGACCGGCGGTCTGGTCCCCCTCGACCCCGGTCCCGTCGCCCGTATCTACGTCTGCGGCATCACGCCGTACGACGCCACCCACATGGGGCACGCGGCGACGTACAACGCGTTCGACCTCGTGCAGCGCGTGTGGCTCGACACCAAGCGCCAGGTTCACTACGTCCAGAACGTCACCGACGTCGACGACCCGCTGCTGGAGCGCGCCGAGCGGGACGCCGTCGACTGGGTCGCCCTCGCCGAGAAGGAGACGGCCCTCTTCCGCGAGGACATGACGGCCCTGCGGATGCTCCCGCCGAAGCACTACATCGGTGCCGTCGAGGCGATACCCGGGATCGTTCCGCTGGTGGAACGGCTGCGGGACGCGGGCGCCGCCTACGAGCTCGAAGGCGACATCTACTTCTCCGTCGAGTCCGACCCGAACTTCGGCAAGGTCTCGAACCTCGACGCCGCGGCCATGCGGCTGCTGTCCGCCGAGCGCGGCGGCGACCCGGACCGGGCGGGCAAGAAGAACCCGCTCGACCCGATGCTGTGGATGGCCGCCCGACCGGGCGAGCCGAGCTGGGACGGCGGCTCGCTCGGCCGCGGGCGCCCCGGCTGGCACATCGAGTGCGTCGCCATCGCCCTGGACCACCTCGGCATGACCTTCGACGTCCAGGGCGGCGGCTCCGACCTCGCCTTCCCGCACCACGAGATGGGCGCCTCCCACGCCCAGGTGCTGACCGGCGAGTTCCCCATGGCCAAGGCGTACGTCCACGCCGGCATGGTCGCCCTGCACGGCGAGAAGATGTCCAAGTCCAAGGGCAACCTGGTCTTCGTCTCCGCGCTGCGCCGCGACGGCGTCGACCCGGCCGCCATCCGGCTCGCCCTGCTCGCCCACCACTACCGCGCCGACTGGGAGTGGACCGACCAGGTGCTGACGGACGCCGTCGCCCGTCTCGGCCGCTGGCGCGCCGCCGTCTCGCGGCCCGACGGCCCGTCCGCCGAGGCCCTCGTCGAGGAGCTCCGCGAGGCCCTCGCGAACGACCTCGACGCGCCGGCCGCGCTCGCCGCGGTCGACCGCTGGGCCGCCCTCCAGGAGGAGTCGGGCGGCACGGACGAGAGCGCCCCGGGCGTCGTCTCGCGCGCGGTGGACGCGCTGCTGGGCGTCGCGCTGTAGGCAGCCGCAGGCATCGGGAAGGGCGTTTCCTCCGGCCAGGAGGAAGCGCCCTTCGTGTCACACGCGACGTCGATCCCCTGGCCAGGACGTGCAGTCCCGCCTGACATGTTCGTCACGTCACAATCCGGCCGAAGCCTGCGGGGGTGACGGTCATGTGATGGGGTGGGAGCGTCTGTTGACCCGTTCGGCCGGCCATCGCCGGCCCCCTGGCAGAAGGACGCACAGTGGCACCCACAGCACGTTCCTTCGCACGTAGAAGACTTCTCACCGGAGCCGCGGCGCTGACCGGAGCGGCGCTCCTCGGCGGCACCGCGGCCGGTACGGCGCACGCGGCCGGAACGGCGAAACCCGCCTGGCCCGACCAGTTCCCGCTGCCCGACGGCTTCCAGCCCGAGGGCATCACCATCGGCAGCAAGCCCTTCGCCTACTTCGGCTCCCTGGCCAACGGCGACATCTACCGCGCGAGCCTCGCCACCGGCCGCGGCTCCGTCGTCAGCAAGGGCCTCGGCACCGGGCATCCCACCGTCGGCCTCAAGACCGGTCACGGCAGGCTGTTCCTCGCCGGCGGCGACAGCGGTGAGATCCGCACGGTGGACCTCCGCTCGGGCGCGATCGAGAAGGTGTACGCCACCGGCGGCACGTTCGTGAACGACGTGATCCTCACTCCCGGCGCGGCCTGGTTCACCGACTCCTTCAAGGCCCAGCTCTACCGCGTGGCCCTCAAGAAGCACGGCGGGCCCGGAGCCCTGACGGCCCTGCCCCTGTCCGGTGACTGGGTCCAGGGCACCGACTTCACCGCCAACGGCATCGAGCGCACCCCCGACGGCCGCGCCCTGCTCGTGGTGAACTGCTTCGCCGACGGCGGCACCCTCATGCGGGTCGACCCGCATACCGGAGCCGCGACCGCCGTCGACCTCGGCGGTGCCAAACTCCCCAACGGGGACGGCATGTTGCTGCTCGGCCGGACCTTCTACGTCGTCCAGCAGGCGCAGAACGCCATCGACGTCTTCCACCTGAACGCGGCCGGCACCAAGGGCACGGCGATCACCCGGATCACCGACCCGCGCTTCCGCATCCCGACGACCGCGGCGGCCTGGGGCGACCGGATCTATCTGCCCAACGCCCGCTTCGACGTGGAACAGCCCACACCGGACACCGACTACGACGCGGTGGCCGTACCGCAGGTGTGACGCCCTCCCCGGGACATGAAAAGGGCGGTGCGCGTGAAACGCACCGCCCTTCCCCGTCCCACGGCTCACTCCTCCGACGAATCCCCTGAATCCTCGCCGTCGGTTCCCGTCTCCGTACCCGGCTCAGGACCCGGTTCAGGGTCCGTGTCCGCGCTCGGTTTCGGCGGCTTCGGCGGTCTGGTACGGCCGCTGGGGCTGTCGCGCAGATACGACGTACCCTCGCCGCTCTCCGTCGCGTGCCCACCCGGCGCGCCGCCGTCCCGGCGCCGCAGATACCGCTCGAACTCGCGGGCGATCGCCTCGCCCGACGCCTCCGGCAGCTCGGCGGTGTCCCGGGCCTCCTCCAGCGTCTGGACGTACTCGGCGACCTCGCTGTCCTCGGCGGCCAGCTGGTCCACGCCCACCTGCCAGGCGCGCGCGTCCTCGGCCAGCTCACCCAGTGGGACACGGACGTCGATCAGGTCCTCGAGCCGGTTCAGCAGGGCCAGCGTGGCCTTCGGGTTGGGCGGCTGCGACACGTAGTGCGGTACGGCCGCCCACAGCGACACCGCGGGCACGCCCGCGTGCGTGCACGCCTCCTGGAGGACACCGACGATGCCCGTGGGGCCCTCGTACTTGGTCTCCTCCAGGTCCATGCGCTGGGCCAGGTCCGGGTCGGACGTGGTCCCGCTGATCGGGACCGGACGCGTGTGCGGGGTGTCACCGAGCAGGGCGCCCAGGATCACCACCAGCTCCACGCCCAACTCGTGTGCGAAGCCGAGGAGCTCGTTGCAGAACGAGCGCCAGCGCATGGACGGTTCGATACCTCGGACCAGGACCAGATCACGCGGCTTGTCACCGCCGACCCGGACCACGGAGAGCCGGGTCGTGGGCCAGGTGATCTTGCGCACTCCGGCGTCCATCCACACCGTGGGCCGGTTCACCTGGAAGTCGTAGTAGTCCTCGGCGTCCAGCGCCGCGAACACCTCGCCCTTCCACTCCCTGTCCAGATGCGCGACCGCGGTGGAGGCGGCGTCGCCGGCATCGTTCCAGCCCTCGAACGCGGCCACCATGACCGGGTCGATCAGCTCGGGAACCCCCTCGAGCTCGATCACCCAGTGCCTCCTTCCGACGTGCCCTCACGTACGCCCCAACCTTACGGCGTCCGGCGGGGGCGACCGCAGCCCCCTTGCACGGGGGAGTGAACGCATCACTGCCCCATTAGCCACCCCGGAACACCCCTCGGTGATCAGCGCCGTGTCGAATCACCCGTTTCACAGTGACGCGCGTAGCCACTGCTCCACGCTCGCGATGTGCACCGTCGCCCACGACCGCGCCGCCTCCCCGTCCCGGTCCCGCAGGGCGGCGAGGATCATGCGGTGCTCGTGCAGCGTGCGGCTGACGGCGTCCTCCTGAGTGAGGCCGCGCCAGATGCGGGCCCGGGTCGTCGGCCCCGACAGACCGTCGAGCAGCGAGCAGAGCACCGAGTTGCCCGAGCTCTGCACGATCCCCCGGTGGAAGTCCAGGTCGCAGGCGACCAGCTCCTCCACCGAAGGGTCGTCGCCGAGCTTGTCCAACTGGGCCGAGAGCGCCTTCAGTTGCTGCTCGCTGATCCGGGAGGCGGCCATCGCGGTCGCGGCCGGCTCCAGGATGCGGCGCACCGCGAGGAACTCCAGGACCGTGTCGTCGCGATGGAAGTCGACGACGAAACTCAGGGCCTCCAGAAGGAGTTGGGGGTCGAGGCTGGTCACATAGGTGCCGTCGCCCTGCCGCACGTCCAGGATCCGGATCAGCGACAGGGCGCGCACCGCCTCGCGCAGGGAGTTGCGGGACAGCCCGAGTTCGGCGGCGAGCTCGGACTCCTTCGGCAGCCGGTCGCCGGGGCGCAGGGCACCGGAGACGATCATGCCCTTGATCTTCTCGATCGCCTCGTCGGTCACTGCCATAACCGGCCTCCCAGTGGTTCACGCGCATGTCCGTCGAGACATCCGATGTCTCAGGCCATTATGGAGGCCGACAGGCCGTTCCGGAGGGGGAATTCCCCGGTCAGAGACGTCAGAAAGGTCAGAACGGTCAGACCGGTCGGACGAGCGCCTCCAGGTCGGCGATCACGGCCGCCTCGTCCAGCGTGGTCAGCACCCGGTCCCGCATCAGCACCCGCCCGTCGACCACGGTGTCCCGTACGTCCGCCGAGTGCGCGGCGTAGGCGAGCGTCGACCACGGGTCGTGCAGCGGCCGCAGATGCGGCGCGTTCAGGTCGAGGACGACGAGGTCGGCCCGCTTGCCCGCCTCCAGCGAGCCCAGCCGCTCCCCGAGCCCGAGCGCCCGCGCACCCTCGACCGTCGCCATGCGTACGGCCTGTTCGGCGCCGACCGCCGTGGGGTCGCCGCCCGCCTTGTGCACGAGCGCCGCCTGCCGCACCGCCCCCAGCACGTCCAGCGTGTTGGAGCTGACGGCCCCGTCCGTGCCGAGCCCGACGGTCACCCCGGCGCTCAGCAGCCGCGCCACCGGCGCGATCCCGCAGCCCAACTTCAGGTTGGAGATCGGACAGTGGGCGACCGAGGTGCCGGTGCGGGCCAGCGCGGCGATCTCCGGGCCGGTCAGGTCCACGGCGTGGGCGAGCAGCACGTCGTCGCCGAGCAGCCCGAGCGAGTCCAGCAACTCCACGGGCCGCTTGCCGTACTTGACCTCGACGGTGGCGACCTCGGTGGTGTTCTCGGCCGCGTGGATGTGGACGAGGGCGCCGAACTCCCGTGCCAGGGCGAAGATCTCGGTGAGCTGGTCGGGGGAGAGGGTGTACGTCGAGTGCGCGAACACCACGGGCCGGTGGCCGGGGCGGGCCGGGCCACGCGCCCGGAGGTCCCGCCGCGCCCAGTCCAGCCGGTCCTCGTACGCGATGCCGTCCGGCGGTCCGGGTACGTCCATGAAGGTCGGCCCGGTGTGCAGCCGCCAGCCCGTCTCCCGGGCCACCTGCTCGGCCGCCTCGTGGAACCAGTACATGTCGAGCGCGGAGGTCACCCCGGCCCGTACGCTCTCGGCGACCGCCAGCCGTACCGCCGCCGCCACGTTCTTCGGCCCCAGCAGCTCGGCCTCGGCGGGCAGCACCCGCTCCAGGAAGCCCTGGAGGGTGACGTCGTCGGCGAGACCGCGCATGAGGGTCATCGCGAGATGGGTGTGCGTGTTGACGAGACCGGGGAGGAAGAGGCAGCCCGACGCGTCAATGGCCTCGGCCGCTGTGAAGCGCGCTTTCAGCTCCTCGGCGGGACCGACCGCGACGATCTCACCCTCGTGGACGGCGACCGCCCCGTCCCGTACGACGGTTCCGGCGTCGTCGACGGTGAGGACGTCACCGCCGTGCACCAGCAGGTCGACGCTCACAGCCCGTACTCCTCCGACAGCACCCGCAGCGCCTCCAGCGACACCACGGCACCCCGCTCCACACCCGCCGCGACGACCTCGCGGTGCGGGTCGTAGGCGCTCTCGCCGCCCTCGTCCACCAGCTCGTCCGCGTTCGCCCCGTCGATCACCAGCACACCGCCCGCGACCAGGCCGCGCAGCGACGCCGTGACCAGCAGGGCGGAGAGCTCCATCTCGATGGCGGCGAGGCCGGCACCGTCGTAGGAGAAGAGCGGCAGCAGACCGGGCTGGAAGGCCGCCCGGGTCCAGACGACGCCTCGGTGGTGCGGGGCGTCGGCGGCGCGGGCCGCGCGCTGGAGCGCGAAGACGGCCTCGGGGGAGGAGACCGCCGGGTACTCCGGCGGCAGCAGCTGCTGGGTGACACCGTCGTCGCGGACGGCCGCCTCCGCGATCACGAGGTCGCCGTCGGCGATCCCCGGCTTCATCGCACCCGCCGTACCGAACCGCAGCAGCACCCGCACGCCCGCGTCCGCGAGCTCCTGGAACAGCAGGATCGCGCCCGGACCGCCCACGCCGTGCGAGGCGACGACGACCGGCAGGCCCTTCCAACTGCCGCTGAACACACGGTACTCGCGGTGGTAGGACACCTCCTCGGCGCCGTCGAGCAGGGCGGCGACGGCCGCGGCGCGCGCCGGGTCGCCGACGACGACGGCGTGGGCCGGCAGGCCGGTGCGGGGTATACGGGTGATGGGCAGCAGGTCCTGCGTCATGAGGCGGCTCCGGTGGGCGACGGGCGGACACGGCGACGACGGCGTGCCGTGGTGAGGAAGAGAGCGCCGAGCGTGACGACGTACGGCGCCGCGTCGGTTGCCTGTTGGGGCAGACCGAGGCCCTGGAGGCGGAAGCCGGCCGCCTCGGCGAGGCCGAAGAGCAGCGCGGCGAGCAGGACGCCGAGGGGCAGGGCGCGGCCGAGCATCACGGCGACGACGGCGATCCAGCCGCGGCCCGCGGTCATGTTCTCGGTGAACAACGTGACGTTGCCGAGCGCGAGTTGGGCCCCGGCCAGACCGCAGAGCACGCCGGAGACGAGCACGGCCGCGTACTTGTACTTGGCGGGGCTCACCCCGAGAGTGGCCGCCGCGTCCGGCGCCTCGCCGACCCCGCGCAGCCTGAGCCCCCACACATGCCGGGACAGCATCAACGCGGCCACCGCGACCGCCGCCCACGACAGATAGGCGAGCGGGCTCAGCCCGCCGATCAGCGGCAGCCCGGCGAGTGACGGGTCGTCGAAAGTGCCCTGCACACCGAAGACCGTACGGAGGAGGAAACTCGTCAGACCCACGGCGAGGAGGTTCATCGCGACGCCGAGAACGACCGCGTCCCCGCGCAGGGTCACCGTCCCCACCGCGAGGATCAGCGAGTACGCCGCCGCGGCCAGCGCCGCCGCCAGCACGCCGAGCCAGGGGCTGCCGGTGAACCAGCTCGTCGCCACCGCCGTGAAGCAGCCCATCAGCATCATGCCTTCGAGGCCGATGTTGAAGACGCCCGCACGTTCGCAGATCGCACCGCCGAGCGCGGCCAGCAGGATCGGGGTCAGCGCGCGGAGCGCCGACATCAGGAGATCGGAGTCGAAGAACATCACACCGCCTCCTTACGACGGTTGAACCACCGGCTGGGGAAGCGCAGTCGGGCCGCCAGGAACACGATCACGATCGCCTGGAGCACCTGGGTCAGCTCGCGCGGCACCTCCGTCGTCCGCTCCATCGCCAGGCCGCCGACCTGGAGGACGGCGAAGAAGAAGGACGCCACGACCGTGCCGAGCGGGGCGGCCGTCGCCAGCAGCGCGGCGGTGAGTCCCGTCCAGGTGTAGCCGGGCGCGGTCAGCGAGCCGTCCACGAAGCGGTACGGGAAGCTCAACACCCCGATGGCGCCCACGAGTCCGGCGGTCGCACCCGAGACGGACATCAACTTCAGGGTGAGACCCCGGCGTTCGACGCCCGCGTAGGCGGAGAAGCGCGCGTTGAGACCCGTCATACGGATCTCGTACCCGATCGCGGTCCGCTGGTCGGTGAACCAGTAGGCGGCCGCCGCGAGGACGACCAGAACCAGCCCCCAGGTGACCGTGGAGTCACCGAACGCGGGCAGCGCCACCCCGTCGGGCAGGGAACGGGTCTGCGGCAGGCTGGAGCCGGGCTCTTTCAGCGGGTAGCGCGCCAGATAGGAGGCGAGCGACACCGCCGGGTAGCTCAGCAGCAGGCTGCTGACCAGCAGCGGGACGCCGAAGTGGTTCTCGCACAGGGCGGCCAGAGCGGCGTACGCGGCGCCCGCCGCCATGCCCGCGAGCAGCGCGAGCACGACGGTCAGCGGGGCCGGAAGCGGGGAGTGGAGGCCGGTCACGGCCGCCGTGATGCCGCCGAGGACCATCTGCCCGTCGCCGCCGAGGTTGATCAGCCCGGCCCGCAGCGGGATCGCCAGCGCCAGCGCCATGCCGAGCACACTGGTGCCGGTCGTCAGGGTGGAGCCGATGCCGTCGGCGCCCAACGAGCCGGTGAGGACCGCCTCGTAGGACGCGATCGGGTCCGCGCCGGTCCCGACGAGGAACAGCGCGCCGATCAGCACGCCCGCGAGCACGGAGAAGGTGATGGGGGAGCGCAGGGCTCCGAGGATCCGGTTGTTCATGTCAGTCGACGGCCTCCACCGTGACGGCTTCCCTTGAGGCGCCGCCCGCCATCGCGAGGCCCAGCGTCCGTTCGTCCGCCTCGTTCTTGTCGTACGACGCCGTGATCCGGCCCTCGTACATGACCAGCACCCGGTCCGCCAGCCCCCGGATCTCGCTCAGCTCGGCCGAGACGAGGAGCACGGCGTGACCGGCGTCGCGATAGGCGATCAGCTGGTCGTGGATGTTCTGGATGGCACCGATGTCCACCCCGCGGGTCGGCTGCTCGACAAGCAACAGCGGTGCCTCGTGCGCGAGTTCACGGCCGATGAGCAGCTTCTGGAGATTGCCGCCGGACAACGCCGAGGCGGCCACCTCGGGGGACGGGGCCTTGATGCCGAAGCGCTCGATCAACCGCCGTGCGTGGGACCGGACTCCGGCCGGGGGCAGCAGGCCGCGGGACGACAGGGTCGTACGGTGATGTCCCATCGCGAGGTTCTCGGCGACGGACGCGGCAGGGGCCGTACCGACCGCGTGACGGTCCTCGGGGACGTACGCGATCCCCTTGAGGCGGCGTTCGGTGGCCGAGGCGTGGGAGATGTCCTGCTGGAGGAGCGTCACCCTGCCCGCCCTGGTCGGCCGCAGCCCGGCCAGCGCCTCGATCAGCTCGCTCTGGCCGTTGCCCGCGACGCCCGCGATGCCGACGATCTCGCCCGCCCGCACCGTGAGCGAGGCCTCGCGCACCCCGTCCGTGGTGAGTCCGGACACGGCCAGGACCACGTCACCTGGGGTGCCCTGCGCATGGATGCGGTCCAAGTCGACCGCGCGGCCGGTCATCGCGGCGGCGATCTCGTCGGCGGAGGTCTCCGCGGTGACCGGACGGGCGACCACCCGGCCGTCGCGGAGGACGGTCACTCGGTCGCTGCCTTCGAGGACCTCGCGCAGCTTGTGCGTGACGAGGATCACCGTACGGCCCTGTGCGGCCAGGGACTTGAGGACCGCGAACAGCGCGTCCGCCTCGGCGGGCGTGAGCACCGCCGTCGGCTCGTCGAGGATCAGTGTGCGGGCGCCACGGTGCAGCAGCTTCAGGATCTCGACGCGCTGGCGCAGGCCGACCGGCAGATCGCCGACGCGTGCGTCCGGGTCCACGGCCAGGCCGTGCTCCTCGGCGAGTTCACGCACCCGGCGGCGGGCCGCGGCCCGGTCCACCAGGCCGAAGCGGCGCGGCTCGGCGGCGTAGACGACGTTCTCGGCCACGCTCAGCGAGTCGAACAGCTTGAAGCTCTGGTGGACCATGCCGAGTCCGGCGGCCATCGCGTCGGCCGGGCTGGCGAAGTCCGCCTCGCGCCCGTCGACGAGGACCGAACCGGCGTCGGCGCGCGTCATGCCGTACAGGATCGACATGAGGGTGGACTTGCCCGCGCCGTTCTCGCCCATCAGGGCGTGGATCTCGCCGCGCCGGACGGTCAGGTCGACGGCGTCGTTGGCGAGCGTGCCGGGGAACCGCTTGGTGATTCCCCGGAGTTCGACGGCGACGTCCTGGGCGTCAGCTCGCGGCGGGGTCATCGACCGTCAGCTTCCCGGACACGATCTGGTCGCGCAGCTCCTTGACCTTCGCGAGGACGTCCGGGTGGTCGGCGATCACGCACTTCGACGTCTCCACGCCGTCCTCCAGGCCGGTCAGGCTGATGCCGCCCTCCTTGAGGCCGTAGGAGACGGTCGTGCCCGTCTTGCCGCCGAGCACCGACTCGATGCCCTTCTCCACGGCGATGTCCGTGCGCTTGATCACGTTGTCGACGACCGTGCCGGGCGCCGCGGTGCACTGGTTGACGTCGACGCCGTAGGCGTAGGCGCCCTTGGCCTTCGCGGCCTCGAACACGCCGTAGTTGCCCGCCGCGGCGGCCGCCATGAACTGGTCGTAGCCCTTGGCGAGCAGGGTGCCCGCCTGCTCCTTGGCGCGGGCCGAGTCGTCGAACGGGGACTGGCCGCCGACGAAACGGGTGTCCGTCGTGGTCTTCGGGGCGACCTTCTTGGCACCGGCCGCGAACGGGTCGCTGTAGCGGCGGAACTGGGGCGTGTCGAGGACGTCGACCGCGCCGACCTTGCCGGACTTGCTGAGCAGACCCGCCTCGGCGCCGGCGAGGTAGACGCCCTCGTGCTCGCGGAAGACCGCGCAACCGACGTTCTTGAAGGTCTTGGTGGTGCAGGCGTCGATGATCAGGAACTGCTGCTTCGGGTTCTTCTCGGCCTGCTGGGCGACGATGTCCGCGAACTCGAAGCCGACCAGCACGACGACATCGGGCTTGGCGTCGACCGCGGCCTGCACGTTCTGCTGCTGGGAGGCGCTGTCGGTGGACTCGTAGACCTTCTGCGTGCCGTCGTGCTTCTTCGCCGCGGACTCGATGCCGGTGACGGCGAGCTTCAGGAACTCGTTCTGGCCGACGGCGTCCGGGGTGACCAGCGTGAACGACGTGTCGCTGCCCGCGCTCGCGCCGGCGGAGTCGCTCTTCGCGGCGGCGTTGCAGGCGGTGGCCGCGGTGACCAGCAGCGCGGAGGCGGCGGCGACCTGGAGGGTACGACGGGATCTGCGAAGCATCGGGGAGACCTTCCGGATACGGCGATGCGCGCTCCGCCGGGAGCGCGTGGGGGTGGATGGGGTGACGCTGCGGGGACGGGGGTCAGCGTCGACAGCCGTCGCCGGCACACCGGCCGAAGTCGAGGAAACGGCGCTTGGTCAGCAGCACGGTCTTTCCTCCTTCGTCTCGGTCTGCGGACTGATCGCTGGACAGTAGCATCCGTTTCCGGACATCTGCTCGACTGTCTCGAACTATGGTTCGTGCAGGTCATGTACGGTGGCGGAGACCACCGGAACATCAGGAGTGTCCCGATATGCCCCAGGAATTGCGCGCGGTCGAGTGGACCGGGGAGAGCCTCGCCCTCATCGACCAGACGCTGCTGCCGCAGCGCACCGAGACGATGGATGTCCGCGATGTGGACACCTTGGTCGACGCGATTCAGCGTCTCGTGGTGCGCGGCGCGCCCGCCATCGGGGCGGCCGGCGCGTACGGAGTCGCGCTCGCGCTCATCGAGGGGCGGCGCGAGGGCTGGTCGGTGGACGAGGTCCGCGCGGCCGTCGCCCGGGTCCGCGCGGCCCGCCCCACGGCCGTCAACCTCATGGTGTGCGTGGACCGGGTCATGACCCGCTTCGAGGAGGGCCTCGACGCGGTGCTCGCGGAGGCCGCGGCAGTCCAGCGCGAGGACGTCGAGGCGAACCGCGCGATGGGCGCGCACGGCGCCGACTGGCTGCTCGACATGGTCGCCGAGGACCGGCCGTTGCGCATCCTGACCCACTGCAACACCGGCGCCCTCGCCACCGCCGGCTGGGGCACGGCCCTGGGCGTCATCCGCGAACTCCACGCGCGCGGACGCCTGGAGGTGGTGTACGCCGACGAGACCCGCCCGCTCCTCCAGGGATCCCGGCTCACCGCCTGGGAGTTGGTCCAGGAGGGCATACCGCACTACGTCCAGGCCGACGGGGCCGCCGCCGGAACCATCCTGCGCGGCGAGGTCGACGCGGCGATCGTCGGCGCGGACCGTATCGCGGCCAACGGCGACACCGCCAACAAGGTCGGCACCGTGGGCGTCGCGCTCGCCTGCGCCGACGCCGGCATCCCGTTCCTGGTGGCCGCGCCGACGACGACGGTCGACCTCGCCACCAAGACCGGCGACGACATCCACATCGAACTCCGCGGCGAGGCCGAGGTGTTGGAGTGGGGCGGGGTGCGGACGGCGCCCGCCGAGTCGCGCGGCCACAACCCCGCCTTCGACGTGACGCCGGGGCGGCTGGTGACGGGACTGGTGACGGAGCGGGGCGTCCTGGAGGTCGCCGCCGGCCAACTGCCGGGCGATCACCTCAAGTAGACGTGAGGCGCAGAAGGGGACCCCCGATCCCGGGGGTCCCCTTCTGCATGTTCTCCGTGCCGCTCAGCGCTGCGACAGCTCCAACTCCAGCAGCCACTCCACCACTTCGGTGTGGTGCCGCGCCTGACGGGGGTCGGCACCCCACACGTACAGCCCGTGCCCCGCGACCACGACGGCCGGCATCCGCGGGTTGCGCGCCTCCTCCAGTCGGTCCCCGAGCACCTTCATGTCCTGGCTGTTGGCGATGACCGGCAGTGTCACCTCGACGTCGTGCGCGGGCTGGCCGACGCCCTTGAGCATCTCCAGGTCCCGGAAGACGATCCCGCCCGGATCGCGCCGCCCCATGGCCACGGACGCCACCGTGTGGACGTGCACGACGGCCCCGGCGCCCGTCAGCGCGGCGACGCGCGCGTGCAGCTCGGCCTCGGCGGACGGCTTGCCGCCCTGGACGGCAGCGCCCTGCCCGTCCACCAACACCACGTCGGCGGGCGTCAGTTCTCCCTTGTCGTGGCCGCTCGCGGTGACCGCGAGCCGCAGCGGGTCACGGGTGAGCACCACGGACAGGTTGCCGGAGGTGCCCCGCATCCAGCCGAAGGCGGCGAAGCGGGCGGACTCGGCGGCGAGGACCGCCCCCGCCTCCTCCAGGTCGAGTGCGCTGATCTCGGCGGTCATGCGGTGCTCCTAGAAACGGTGATCCCGTCGAACGTCCCCGCCTGCGCGTGGTCGCCGACGCCTTGCTCGTAGTACGGCTCCCCGGGCCGCCGGATGCCGACCGCGTGCCAGCCGGCCGCGCGGGCCGCGTCCAGCTCGCCGGGGCGGTCGGAGAGGAAGAGGAGCCTGGAGGGCTCGACGCCGGTCGCCCGCGCGATACGGCGGTACGACTCCGGCTCCTGCTTGGGCCCCGCGTTCTCCGTGTCGTACAGCCCCGAGACGAGCGATGTGAGGTCGCCCTCCGGGCTGTTGGTGAACCACGCCCGCTGCGCGGCCACCGACCCGGACGAGTAGACGTACAACGTGACGCCCGCCGCGTGCCACGCGCGCAGGCGCGGTACGACGTCGTCGTAGAAGTGCGAGACGAGGTCGCCGCGGGCGAAGCCCTCGGACCAGATGATGCCCTGAAGGGTCTTCAGCGGGGTGGCCTTGCGGTCCTCGTCGAGCCAGGCGTTCAGGGCCTTCTCGACGGCCGTCGCGTCCGCGTCCGGGTCGCCGAGCTCCTCGCGGACCTGGGCGACGGCCCGCTGGACGTCCGGATCACCGCTCCGCTCGGAGAGCAGTGCTCCGAAACGTGAGCGGGAGTACGGGTAGAGGACGTCGACGACGAAGCCCGTGGCGCTCGTGGTGCCCTCGATGTCGAGCACCACGGCGTCCACGTCGTACAACAGGCTCATGCGGAAGCCTTGTCCGCCTCGTAACCCGCCGCGATCGTGTCGTAGTCCGGGAAGCGGGACGCGATCGGCGAGCCGGTGAAGTTGCCGATCCAGCCGTCCTCCTCGTGGAAGAAGCGGATCGCGGTGAACGACGGGTTCGTGCCCATGTCGAACCAGTGGGTGGTGCCGCGCGGGACGCCCAGCAGGTCGCCCTTCTCGCAGAAGACCGCGTGCACCTCGCCGTTCACATGGAGGTAGAAGATGCCGGAGCCGGAGACGAAGAAGCGGACCTCGTCATCGTCGTCGTGCGTGTGCTCCTGGAGGAATTTCTCGCGGGCGGCCTTGGCCTTCGCCGGGAACTCCGGGTCGTCACTGGGGTGCAGACCGAGGACGTCGACGGTGGTGAAGCCCTCCTCGGCGTTCAGCTTCTCGATCTCGGGGCCGTACGCCGCGAAGACCGTGTCGCTGTCGGCGTCGAAGGGCACGTCCTCGCGGATCGGCCACTGCTCGTAACGCACACCGAGCGGCTTGAGGGCCTCGGCGATCTCGGCGGGGTCCGAGGTACGGCGGACCTGCGTCTCGGGGCCGGACTCGGACCAGGTGGTCAGCAGCGTCATGGGAACAACTCCAGGAGTCTGGAAGGAAAGTCCGGATACCGAGACAAGCACCGGACTGGCGGGGGAGGAAGAGAGGAGGAAGAGGGAGCGGCGAAACAGGACGGGACAGCCGGTCAGCCGCGACACAGCGCGCGACAACAGCGGCGCATGCAGGGCATACGCAGCGCTTTTGCGGCTGGTGTCGTCATCGGGGCCTCACTGTGCCGGGTCGGGTGCCGGTCCCGCGATGGTAACCCGCCATGTCAGGTCAATCGGGTGTGACGTAGTCGTTGTCTCACGTGCTGAGAAACCGCTTCCGTGCCTTTGACGTATGGCTGAAATCGTTCTCATGATCTGCGTGTGAAGACGCTGCTGCTTGTACGGCGGCTGTACGTGGACCTGCTCCGGACGACCACCGCCAGCTGTCGCTGACCCCTCCCGGAGCCCCGCCCTGCCCTTTTCGCAGTGGCGCATTCCCTCCCTGCTCGCGCTCCGGGCCCGGCACCCCCTTCCTCCGCTCAGCACCACCCCGCACCTGGAGCCCCTCATGTCCCGCACCCGTCTGCCCCTCGCCGCGCTCTCCCTCGCCTCCGTGTCCGCGCTCGTGCTGTCCGGCTGCTCCCAGTCCACCGACGCCTCCAAGGACGCCGGCGACACCGCAGCCTCCGCCTCGGCCGCCACCGGCAAGAAGCCCGCCCCGTTCAGCGCGGGCGCGGTCAAGGTCGCCCTGGTCCGGCAGAGCGGCGCCGGCGACTACTTCGAGCAGTGGGGCAACGGCGCCAAGGCGCAGGCCAAGGCCCTCGGTATCGACCTGACCGTGTACGACGCCCAGGCCGACAACGCCAAGCAGGCCACCGACCTCTCCTCGGCCATCAACTCCGGCGCCAAGGCGATCATCATCGACCACGGCTTCCCGGCCACCATCCAGCCGGAGATCGACAAGGCCGTGAAGAAGGGCATCAAGGTCGTCGTCTACGACGTCGAGACGGCCACCAAGGGCGTCGTCTCCACCAAGCAGGACGACGCCAGCATGGCGCAGGCCGTCCTCGACGTGATGGCCAAGGAGGTCGGCAAGGACGCCAAGGTCGGCTACGTCAACGTCGCCGGCTACGCCGCCCTCGACAAGCGCAACACCGTCTGGGCGAAGGAACTCGCCGCGCAGGGCTGGAAGCAGGAGTTCAAGGTCGGCAAGGTCACCGACTCCACGGCCACTGACAACGTTCCCCTCGTCTCCGCCGCGCTCACCCAGCACGGCGACGTCGCCGGTGTCTTCGCCCCCTACGACGAGCTCGCCAAGGGCACCGTCCTCGCCGTGCAGAACAAGAAGCTCCAGGACAAGGTGAAGGTCTTCGGTGCGGACGTCTCCAACGCCGACATCCAGCAGATGACCGCCGCCGACAGCCCCTGGGTCGCCACGGCCGGCACCGACCCGTCCGCGGTCGGCGCCGCCGTCGTCCGCACCACCGCCCTTGAGCTGGCCGGTCAACTGAACAAGACCTCCGTCGAGTTCCCGGCCGTCGCCATCACACAGGACTTCCTGCGCGAGAAGAAGATCGCGAACATGGACCAGCTGCGCGAGGCGCTGCCCGCGCTGAACCTGGCCCAGGTCTCGACCGCGGACTGGATCTCGAATGTCGCCCACTGAGACGACCGGGACGCCGGCGGTCTCCCTGACCGACGTCAGCATGGCCTTCGGCGGCAAGACGGTCCTGGAGTCCGTCTCGCTGGACATCGCACCGGGCAGCGTCGTCGCGCTGCTCGGCGCGAACGGCGCCGGCAAGTCCACGCTGATCAAGATCCTGTCGGGCGTGCACACGGACCACGGCGGCGAGGTGCGGGTCGCCGGAGAGCCCGCGGCCCTCCAGTCACCGCTGGCCGCCCGGCAGTTGGGCATCCAGACCGTGCACCAGCGCATCGGCGAGGGCATCGTGCCCGGCCTCTCGGTCGCCGAGAACCTCGCCTTCGAGGAACTCGCCCAGCGCCGCGGCAACCCCTTCCTCAACGGCGCCAAGCTGCTGGCCCGCGCCCGCGAGATCCAGGCGGGCCTGGAACTGGGCTGGAGTGATGCCGTGCTCAAGCGGGACGTCACCGAACTCGGCATCTCCGACCGCCAGTTGCTCATCCTCGCCCGCGCCCTGGCCACCCGCCCCCGCCTCCTCATCCTCGACGAGCCGACCTCCGCGCTGTCGGCGGCCGAGGCGGAACGCCTCTTCGCCCTCGTCGAGAAGATGCGCGACGACGGCATCGCCGTCCTCTACGTCTCCCACCGCCTCGGCGAGATCGACGCCCTGGCCGACCGGCTGGTCGTCCTGCGGGACGGCCGTCTCACCGAGGACCAGGCCAAGCCCTTCGACTGGGACGCGGCCCTGCGCGCGATGCTCGCCCAGGCCCAGGAGGCGACCACGGCACGGCCGGTGCGGGAAGGGGCGCCGTCCGGTGAGGTGGTCCTCTCGCTGAGAGGGGTCCGTCTCTTCGAGGGCCGCACGCCCCTCGACCTCGACCTTCGCAGCGGCGAAGTCACCGGCGTCGTCGGACTGCTGGGCGCGGGCAAGACCGAGCTGGCCCGCGGCCTGTTCGGCGCCGAACCCTTCACCAGCGGCGCGATCGAGCTGGACGGCAAGCGGTACACGCCCCGCCGCCCCGCCGACGCGATCCGCGGCGGCATCCACCTGGTCCCCGAGGACCGGCACGCCGATGCCCTCGTCCCCGGCTGGTCGCTCGCCCAGAACATCTCGCTGCCGTTCCTGAAGTCGCTGTCCCGGCTCGGCCTCGTCAACACGGCGAAGGAGGACGCCCTCGGCCGCGACACCATCGACGCCCTCGGCGTCGTCACCCGCGACGAGCACAGCACCGTCGAGGAGCTGTCCGGCGGCAACCAGCAGAAGGTCGTCGTCGGCCGCTGGCTCGCCGAGACACCCCGCGTCCTCATCCTGGACGAGCCGTTCCGAGGCGTGGACATCGGCGCCCGCCGGGACATCGGCCGCCGTGCCCGTGCCCTGGCCGCCGAGGGCGCCGCCGTGCTCGTCCTGTCCGCGGACGTCGACGAGGTGCTGGAGGTCGCCGACCGGGTCGTCGTGCTGGCCGCCGGCGAGATCCACCTCGACGCCTACGGCGAGGACGCGGAACGCGACCGCGTGATCCAGACCATCTCGGCGTCGGTGTGACGCCCGCGCCCGCCGCCGCCGAAGGAAGCACCCCATGACCACAGCCCAGAGCACCCCGGTGAAGACGGCGACCCCGTCCGCCACGGCCACCCCCGCCGCCCGCCTGCAGAACGCCGTCATCAAGTACGGCTTCATCTTCGTGACGGTCGCGCTGTTCCTCTACTTCGCGCTCAGCGAGGGCTCGTTCCGCGAGTCGGCGACCCTCCTCGACACCCTGCGCTATGTCTCCGTGGCCGCCATCCTCGGCCTCGGCGTCACCCTCACCATGGCCGTCGGCGGAATGGACATGTCCGTCGGCGCGGTCGCGGGCCTCGGCGTCTCCGTCGCCGCGCAGACCATGGTCGTCCACAACCAGATCGGTACGGTCGCGATCATCGCGGTGCTCGCGGCCGGTGCCGTGGTGGGCCTGCTCAACGCCCTGCTGATCGTTGTACTGAAGATCCCCGACATGCTGGCGACGCTCGGCACCCTGTTCATCGTCCAGGGCCTCAAACTCGTCCTGGTCGACGGGCAGTCCATCACCCCCGGCATGACCTTGGACGACGGCACCACCGCCCCCGGCAAGTTCACCGAGGGCTTCCTGAAGATCGACCGCGGCACGGTCCTCGGCGTCCCCATCTCGGTCCTCGTCTTCGGCGGACTGACCGTCGTCGCCTGGGTCTTCCTCGCCCGCACCCGCTGGGGCCGGGTGCTGTACGCCATCGGCGCCAACCCCGAGGCGTCCCGGCTGGCCGGCATCCGCGTCGGCGCGTACCGGGCCCTCGCCTACGTCCTGTCCGGCGTCCTCGCCTCCGTCGGCGGCCTGATCCTGGCCTCCCGCATCGGCCAGGGCGACGTGTCCGCCGGCACCTCGCAGCTCCTGGAGGCCGTGGCGGTCGCGCTGGTCGGCACCTCCGTCCTGGGCCGGGGCCGCCCGAACGTGTGGGGCACGGCCCTCGGCGCGGTCCTGATCGGCATCATCACCACCGGCCTGACCATCAAGGGCCTGCCGTACTACACCCAGGACGTCGTCGAGGGCGCGGTCCTCATCCTCGCCCTGGTCTTCAGCTTCACTTTGTCCAAGCGCCGCACGGCTTAAGGAGAGTCATGGGTTACCGCATCCTGGAGACCGAGGACATCCCGGCGTACCTGCGCGAGCGCGGCCACTGGGACGAGGCCGCCGATCCGGAGGTCCGCGAGGTCTCCGACGGCAACATGAACCGCGTCTTCCTCGCCACCGCGCCCGACGGCACCCACAGCCTCGCCGTGAAGCAGGCCCTGCCGTGGGTCCGCGTGGCGGGACCGTCCTGGCCGATGAACCCGGACCGTGCCGACGCCGAGGCCCGCGCCTACGACCAGGTCGCCAAGGTCGCCCCCGACAAGATCCCGGTGATCCACGGCTACGACCCCGAGAACTACGCGCTCGTCATGGAGGACATGTCGGACCTGGAGGTCCTGCGCACGCTCCTCAACGAGGGCGCGGCGTACGGCCCGAACACCTCGGCCCGGGTGGGCGAGTTCGTGGCCCAGCTCTCCTTCGCCACCAGCGACTTCGGGATGCCCTCCGCCGAGCGAAAGGCCCTCATCGCGGCCTCGGTCAGCCCCGAGCTGTGCAAGATCACGGAAGACGTGGTCCTCTCCGAGCCGTACATCGAGCACGAGCACAACCACTGGCACGAGGGCGTCGCCGACCTGGCGGCGGAGTTCCGCGCGGACGCGCGCCTGCGCACGGAGGTCGCCGACCTCCGGCACACCTTCATGACCAGCGCCCAGGCCCTCCTCCACGGCGACCTGCACACCGGCAGCATCATGGTCGGCGACCGCGAAGGCGCCCCGGTCGTCCGGGTCTTCGACCCCGAGTTCTCCTTCGTCGGCCCGATCGGCTACGACCTCGGCCTCTACTGGGCCAACGTGCTGGTGTCCGAGGAACGGGCACGGGCCCTGGGCACGTTGTCCGACCACGCCGACCAACTCCGGCTGTCCTGGCAGGCGTTCGAGACGGAGTTCCGTCGTCTCTGGCCGACCCGCGTCGACACCTTCTTCGACGACGCCTACCTCGATCGCTTCCTGCGTCGCGTCTGGACGGAGTCCGTCGGCTACGCCGGCACGGAGATCGTCCGCCGCATCATCGGCTTCGCCCACCTGACCGACCTGACGACCCTCCCGGACCCGGCCCCGGCGTCCCGCAGGGCGCTGCTGCTGGGCCGCGAACTGATCGTGCGCCGCGCGGAGTTGCGGGACACGGCCGCCGTACGCGAGGTCGTCGCCTCACTGAGCTGACTCGGCGTCGAACGACACACCCGCCACTGACAACGCGGCATGCGAAAGGGGCGGCTCCATCGGCGTGGAGTCGCCCCTCTCGCGTACCGGCCCCATAGGGGAGGAGGGCCGGGCCTCGGTCAGGTCGGTTCCCGTCAGGAGGAACCGCGCCCTTCGAGTCGTAGCGCCTACTTCTTGTCGAGCAGGTCCTGGACCTTCGCCCGCACCTCGTCCGTGGCCAGGCCGCGGATCGTCAGCGTCGTGCGGCGGCGCAGCACGTCGTCCGGCGTCTCGGCCCACTCGGTGTCACGGGCGTACACGACCTGCGCCCAGATCTCGGGGGCGTCGGGGTGGACGCGCTCGCCCAGCTCCGGGTTCTCGTTCGCCAGGCGGGCGATGTCGAAGGCCAGGGAGCCGTAGTGGGTCGCCAGGTGCCTGGCCGTGTCGGCGGCCATGCGCGGGCCGGGGGCCGGGTTGTCGACCAGCAGCCGGTGCGCGACCGCGCGCGGGTTGGCGACACCCGGCAGCGGGAGCTTCTTGGGCAGGGACGAGATCGGTTCGAAGTCGTCGCCCAGCGGGTGACCCGGCAGGGCCTCCAGCTTCTGCATGACCGTACGGCCGATGTGCCGGAACGTCGTCCACTTGCCGCCCGCGACGGACAGCATGCCGCCCCTGCCCTCGGTGACGACGGTCTCGCGCTTGGCCTTGGCGGTGTCGCCGGGCCCGCCCGGCAGCACCCGCAGACCGGCGAAGGCGTACGTGATCAGGTCCCGGTCGAGCTGCTGGTCCCGGATGGAGAACGCGGCCTCGTCCAGGATCTGCGCGGTGTCCTTCTCGGTGACCCTGACGTCCGCCGGGTCGCCCTCGAACTCCTCGTCGGTGGTACCGAGGAGCAGCATGTCCTCCCACGGGAGAGCGAAGGTGATCCGGTACTTGTCGATGGGCGTCGCGAGCGCGGCCTTCCACGGCGCGGTCCGCTTCAGGACCAGGTGCGCGCCCTTGGAGAGACGGATGGAGGGAGCCGCGTTCGGGTCCTCCATCTTGCGCAGGTGGTCGACCCACGGGCCGGTCGCGTTCAGCACCAGACGGGCGTTGACGCCGAACTCGTCACCGGAGGTGCGGTCGCGCAGCTCGGCACCGGTGACCCGGCCCTTGGTGAAGCGCAGGCCGGTCACCTCGGCGTGGTTGAGGACGACCGCGCCCGCCTCGACGGCCGCGCGGACCGTCATCAGCGCCATACGGGCGTCGTTCATCTGGTCGTCGCCGTAGACGGCGACGGCCTTCAGGTTGTCGGTGCGCAGCTCGGGCACGTCCTGCGCCGCCTTGGCGGGGGACAGGAGGTGACCGACGCCGTCACCGAACGCGGAGAGCGCGGAGTAGGCGAAGACGCCCGCCCCGAGCTTCGCCGCGCCGTGCGGCCCGCCCTTGTACACGGGCAGGTAGAACGTGAGCGGGTTCGCCAGGTGGGGAGCCACCTGGCGAGACACCGCACGGCGCTCGAAGTGGTTCTCCGCCACCAGCTTCACCGCGCCGGTCTGCAAGTAGCGCAGACCGCCGTGGAGAAGCTTGGAGGAGGCGGAGGAGGTGGCGCCGGCGAAGTCGCCGGCGTCGACCAGAGCCACCCTCAGGCCGGACTGCGCGGCGTGCCAGGCGGTGGAGATGCCCAGGATGCCGCCGCCGATCACGAGAAGGTCGTACGACGCCTTGGCGAGCTGCTCCCGGGTCTCGGCGCGGCTCGGGTTGGAGCCGGAGGCCGGGCGCGTACCGAGGGCAGGCACGGACTGGAGGGTGGTCTGACTGGTCATTTCGGGTTCTTACTCCTCATCAGAGCGTGCTGAGCCTACGAGTGGCTCTCGTCAGCTCTCTTCGTCCTCGAGCCAGCCCATCGTCCGCTCGACGGCCTTGAGCCAGCTCTTGTACTCACGGTCGCGGGCGTCCGCGTCCATGCGGGGGGTCCACTCGGCGGCCCGGCGCCAGTTGGCACGCAGGTCGTCGGTGCTGGTCCAGAAGCCGACGGCGAGACCGGCGGCGTAGGCGGCGCCGAGGCAGGTCGTCTCGGCGACCATCGGACGGACCACGGGGGCGTCCAGGAAGTCCGAGAGGGTCTGCATCAGCAGGTTGTTGGAGGTCATGCCGCCGTCGACCTTGAGGGCCGCGAGCTCGACGCCCGAGTCCTTGGTCATGGCGTCCGTGATCTCACGGGTCTGCCAGGCGGTGGCCTCCAGGACGGCGCGGGCCAGGTGCGCCTTGGTGACGTACCGGGTCAGACCGGCGATCACACCGCGGGCGTCGGAGCGCCAGTACGGGGCGAACAGACCGGAGAAGGCCGGCACGAAGTAGGCGCCGCCGTTGTCCTCGACCGAGAGCGCGAGCGTCTCGATCTCGGCGGCGGTGGAGATGAGACCCATCTGGTCGCGCATCCACTGCACCAGCGAACCGGTGACGGCGATCGAGCCCTCGAGGGCGTAGACCGGAGCCTGGTCGCCGATGCGGTAGCCGACGGTGGTCAGCAGACCGGAGTACGAGTTGATGATCTTCTCGCCGGTGTTCATGAGCATGAACGTGCCGGTGCCGTACGTCGACTTGGCTTCGCCCTCGGCGAAACAGGTCTGGCCGAACAGGGCCGCCTGCTGGTCACCGAGTGCGGAGGCGACCGGGATGCCGCCGAGCAGCTCGCCCAGCTTGCCGCCGGTGACCTCGCCGTAGACCTCGGCGGAGGAGCGGATCTCCGGGAGCATCGACAGCGGCACGCCGATGGACTCGGCGATCTTCTCGTCCCACTCCAGCGTGTGGAGGTTCATCAGCATGGTGCGCGAGGCGTTGGTGACGTCGGTGTAGTGCTTGCCGCCGTCGACACCACCGGTCAGGTTCCAGATGACCCAGGTGTCCATGGTGCCGAAGAGGATGTCGCCGCGCTCGGCGCGCTCCCGCAGACCCTCGACGTTGTCGAGCAGCCAGCGGGCCTTCGGGCCGGCGAAGTACGAGGCGAGGGGGAGACCCGTCTCGCGGCGGAAGCGGTCCTGGCCGACGTTGCGCCCGAGCTCCTTGCACAGGGCGTCGGTGCGGGTGTCCTGCCACACGATGGCGTTGTGGACGGGCTCACCGGTGTTCTTGTCCCACAGCAGCGTGGTCTCACGCTGGTTGGTGATACCGATGGCCTTGATGTCGTCCCGGGTGATGCCGGCCTTCTGGATGGCTCCGGCGACGACTTCCTGGACGTTGGTCCAGATCTCGTTGGCGTTGTGCTCGACCCAGCCCGGCTTCGGGAAGATCTGCTCGTGCTCCTTCTGGTCGACGGAGACGATCCGGCCGTCCTTGTCGAAGACGATGCAGCGGGAAGAGGTCGTGCCCTGGTCGATAGCGGCGATGAAGGGGCCGGCGGTGTGCGCGTCGGTCACGGTGTGCTCCTGAGGTTCCGTGGATAAGCGGTCTGTCTACGGCTGCTTGCTACGAGTGCTTGTCAGAAGGTGCTGCTTCGGGAAGTGCTGCTTCGGGAAGTGCTGCCTCTAAGCGAAAGCGACGTTGTAGATGCCCGCAGCGATCGCGCCGCCGATCAGCGGACCGACGACCGGGACCCAGGCGTAGCTCCAGTCGGAGCCGCCCTTGTTGGGCAGGGGCAGGAGGGCGTGCACGATACGCGGACCGAGGTCACGGGCCGGGTTGATCGCGTAGCCGGTCGGGCCACCGAGGGACAGACCGATGGAGACGACGACCAGGGCGGTGATCAGGGCGCCCAGGGTGCCCAGACCGTTGCCGCCGTCGTTGAGGCCCTGCGTGAGGACGGCGAGCACCAGCACGATGGTGCCGATGACCTCGGTGGCGACGTTCTGGATGGCGTTCCGGATCTCCGGACCGGTGGAGAAGATGCCCAGCACGGGGCCGGCGCCCTGCTCCTGAGCCTCGACGGCCTTGGCCTTCGTGGCCTGCGCGCCCGGACCGCCGACGATCTCCTTGTCGGTGAGGTGCGCGTGGAACTGGCCGTAGTAGGCGACCCAGACCAGGGTGGCGCCGATCATGGCGCCGAGGAGCTGTCCGCCCCAGTAGGTCGGGACCTGGCTCCACTCGATGCCGTTCTTCTTCAGCGCGAGGGCGAGCGTGACGGCCGGGTTCAGATGCGCGCCGGACAGCGGCGCGGAGGTGTAGACGGCCGTGAGTACGGCGAAACCCCACCCGAAGGTGATGGCGAGCCAACCGGCGTTACGGGCCTTTGAGGCCTTCAGCGTGACGGCCGCACAGACGCCGCCGCCGAGCAGGATGAGTATGGCGGTACCGATGGTCTCGCCGATGAAGATGTCGGAGCTGGACACCCGCGACTCCTTTGTCCTTCGTCCAGGGGAAGCAGAACCCCGGGTCCCACCGGTGGTTCGCGTGCCCTCGGGGGTGAGAGCGTTGCCGGCCCTTGGCGTTGTCACACTCTAGCGCGTATTGCCGGTAGGTGTTCGACAATGCCGACCGATGGACGGGAGTCTTGCTCCGGCGTTACGTGTGCGTCAAGGGTTCTGTTATCGAAAGCACGATCGTTATTGATTGCTGTGAGCTATCGATCTCCGGATGGGACATCCGGGACCTACAGACCGATATGTCCACTTCAGGGTATGGCGAAGGCCGGGATGCCGCCCTGGCGTCCCGGCCTGCTCTTACCGAGTTCTAGAAGCGCCCCGCGCCCAGATCCCGCGACACCGCGCGGGCGCAGTCGCGTACCGCCGCGATCAGCTCGGGCCGCAGCTCGCCGTCCCGGCACAGCCGCTCCACCGCGCCCGTGATGCCGACCGCGCCCACCGGCATCCGCCGCCGGTCATGGATGGGCGCGGCCACGCCGGCCACGCCCTCCCAGGTCTCCTCCACGTCCGCCGCGTAGCCTCGGGCGCGGGAGATGTCGAGGATGTTCTCGAACGCCTCCAGCTCGCACACCGTGCGATCCGTGAACGGTTTGCGGTCCGCCTCGATGGCCTCGCTGTGCGCCACCGGGTCGTACGCCGACAGCACCTTGCCCAGCGCCGTGGAGTGCAGGGGCTGCATGGCCCCGATCTCCAGCACCTGACGGCTGTCGTCCGGCCGGAAGACGTGGTGCACGATCAGCACGCCCTGCTGGTGCAGGACCCCGAGATAGACGCTCTCGCCGCTGGAACGGGCCAGGTCGTCGGTCCACACCAGGGCCCGCGCCCGCAGCTCGTGCACATCGAGATAGGTCGTGCCCAGACGCAGCAGCTCGGCGCCCAGCTGATAACGCCCGGAGGCGTCGTCCTGCTCGACGAAGCCCTCCTGCTGCAAGGTGCGCAGAATCCCGTGCGCGGTGCCCTTGGCGAGGCCCAGGGCCGAGGCGATGTCCGACAGGCCGAGCCGCCGCTCGCCGCCCGCGAGCAGCCGCAGCATCGCGGCCGCCCGTTCGAGCGACTGGATGTTCCGTGCCATCGCCGTCCCTGCCTCCGTCCCCTTCGCCGTCGACCCGCGACGTCGCTGCCGCCGTTCGGCAATGTCGAACACTACTAGTCCATGCCGACCGACCGCCAATAGTCGGACGACACGTTTGCGCCACTCGACGCGCAGTCCTGCGTCACTCGTATCCCGCTGGTGACCTGCCCGTCATCCTCGTCCGCCCCGTGGACGCCCTGACCATCCGGGTCCGGTCCCGGCTACCCTGACGGCGTGCGCCCGCTGTGGGAAGTCCCGCGGCAGGACGCAAAGCCGACAGCCGTCGCACCCAAAGGGAGCCCTTTCATGGCCTCGTTGCCACCGTCCCCTTCCGCCGACAGCCGGACCCGTGTGTCCGCGCTCCGCGAGGCGCTCGCCACCCGTGTGGTGGTCGCCGACGGAGCCATGGGCACCATGCTCCAGGCGCAGGACCCCACGCTTGAGGACTTCGAGAACCTCGAAGGCTGTAACGAGATCCTCAACGTCACCCGCCCGGACATCGTCCGCTCCGTCCACGACGCGTACTTCGCGGTGGGCGTCGACTGCGTCGAGACCAACACCTTCGGGTCCAACCACACCGCCGCCTCCGAGTACGACATCGCGGACCGGGTCCACGAGCTGTCCGAGGCCGGCGCCCGCATCGCCCGCGAGACCGCCGACGAGTACACCGCCCGGGACGGCCGCCAGCGCTGGGTCCTCGGCTCCGTCGGCCCCGGCACCAAGCTGCCCACCCTCGGCCACATCGACTACGCCACGATCCGCGACGGCTATCAGGCCAACGTCGAGGGCCTGCTCGCCGGCGGCGCCGACGCCCTGATCGTGGAGACCACCCAGGACCTGCTCCAGACCAAGGCCTCCGTCCTCGGCGCCCGCCGCGCCATGGAGGCCACCGGCGCCGACGTACCGCTCGTCGTCTCCATGGCCTTCGAGACGACCGGCACCATGCTCCTCGGCTCCGAGATCGGGGCCGCGCTGACCGCGCTGGAGCCGCTCGGCATCGACATGATCGGCCTGAACTGCTCCACGGGACCCGCCGAGATGAGTGAGCACCTGCGCTACCTCACCCGGCACTCCCGCATCCCGCTGCTGTGCATGCCGAACGCGGGCCTGCCCATCCTCACCAAGGACGGCGCCCACTTCCCCCTCGGCCCCGAGGGCCTGGCGGACGCCCAGGAGAACTTCGTACGCGACTACGGCCTGAGCCTGATCGGCGGCTGCTGCGGCACCACCCCCGAGCATCTGCGTCAGGTCGTCGAACGCGTCCGCGACCTCACCCCCGCCGAGCGCAACCCGCGTCCCGAGCCGGGCGCGGCCTCGCTGTACCAGACGGTGCCGTTCCGTCAGGACACGGCGTACATGGCGATCGGTGAGCGGACGAATGCCAACGGGTCGAAGAAGTTCCGTGAGGCGATGCTGGAGGGTCGCTGGGACGACTGTGTGGAGATGGCCCGGGATCAGATCCGTGAGGGCGCGCACATGCTGGACCTGTGTGTGGACTATGTCGGCCGTGACGGTGTGGCGGACATGGAGGAGCTGGCCGGTCGGTTCGCGACCGCGTCGACGCTGCCGATCGTTCTGGACTCGACCGAGGTCGATGTCATCCAGGCCGGGCTGGAGAAGCTGGGCGGGCGTGCGGTCATCAACTCGGTCAACTACGAGGACGGTGACGGCCCCGAGTCGCGGTTCGCGAAGGTCACCAAGCTGGCGCAGGAGCATGGGGCGGCGCTGATCGCGCTGACGATCGATGAGGAGGGCCAGGCCCGTACCCCGGAGACGAAGGTCGCGATCGCCGAGCGGCTGATCGACGATCTGACGGGGAACTGGGGGATCCATGAGTCGGACATCCTCATCGACACCCTGACGTTCACGATCTGCACGGGTCAGGAGGAGTCGCGGGGCGACGGTATCGCGACGATCGAGGCGATCCGTGAGCTCAAGCGGCGCCGTCCGGATGTGCAGACGACGCTGGGTTTGTCGAACATCTCCTTCGGTCTGAATCCGGCGGCCCGCATCCTGCTCAACTCGGTCTTCCTGGACGAGTGTGTGAAGGCGGGGCTGGACTCGGCGATCGTGCACGCGTCGAAGATCCTGCCGATCGCGCGGTTCAGCGAGGAGGAGGTGCGGACGGCCCTCGATCTGATCTACGACCGTCGCGCCGAGGGCTATGACCCGCTCCAGAAGCTGATGGCGTTGTTCGAGGGCGCGACCGCGAAGTCGTTGAAGGCGGGCAAGGCCGAGGAGCTGGCGGCGCTGCCTTTGGAGGAGCGGCTGAAGCGGCGGATCATCGACGGCGAGAAGAACGGCCTGGAACAGGACCTTGCCGATGCTCTCCAGACCCGTCCGGCGCTGGACATCGTCAACGAGACCCTGCTGGACGGTATGAAGGTCGTCGGTGAGCTGTTCGGGTCGGGGCAGATGCAGTTGCCGTTCGTGTTGCAGTCGGCCGAGGTGATGAAGTCGGCGGTCGCCTATCTCGAACCGCACATGGAGAAGTCGGACGCGGAGGGCAAGGGCACGATCGTGCTGGCCACGGTCCGCGGGGATGTCCATGACATCGGTAAGAACCTGGTCGACATCATCTTGTCGAACAACGGCTACAACGTGGTCAACCTGGGCATCAAGCAGCCGGTCTCGGCGATTTTGGAGGCGGCTGAGGAGCACCGGGCCGATGTGATCGGTATGTCGGGGCTGCTGGTGAAGTCCACGGTGATCATGAAGGAGAACCTGGAGGAGCTCAACTCCCGTGGCATGGCCGCTAATTATCCGGTCATCCTGGGTGGTGCGGCGCTGACCCGGGCGTATGTCGAGCAGGATCTGCACGAGATCTACGAGGGTGAAGTCCGTTACGCCCGGGACGCGTTCGAGGGTCTGCGGCTGATGGACGCGCTGATCGGTGTGAAGCGGGGCGTGCCGGGCGCTGTCCTGCCGGAACTCAAGCAGCGCCGGGTGCGCGCCAGTTCCGTACAGGTCGAGGAGGAGCGCCCCGAGGAGGGGCACGTCCGCTCCGACGTCGCCACCGACAACCGCATCCCCACGCCGCCGTTCTGGGACACCCGCGTCATCAAGGGCATCCAGCTCAAGGAGTACGCCTCCTGGCTCGACGAGGGCGCCCTCTTCAAGGGACAGTGGGGGCTGAAGCAGGCGCGCACGGGCGACGGGCCCACCTACGAGGAGCTCGTCGAGACCGAGGGCCGGCCGCGGCTGCGCGGGCTGCTCGACCAGCTCCAGACGGAGAACCTGCTGGAAGCGGCCGTGGTCTACGGCTACTTCCCGTGCGTCTCCAAGGACGACGACCTGATCATCCTCGACGACCAGGGCAACGAGCGCACCCGCTTCACCTTCCCGCGGCAGCGCCGTGGCCGTCGGCTGTGTCTGGCCGACTTCTTCCGGCCGGAGGAGTCGGGGGAGACCGACGTCGTCGGCCTCCAGGTCGTCACCGTCGGCTCCCGCATCGGCGAGCGGACGGCGAAGCTCTTCGAGGCGAACGCCTACCGCGACTACCTCGAACTGCACGGCCTGTCCGTCCAGTTGGCCGAGGCCCTCGCCGAGTACTGGCACGCACGCGTGCGTTCGGAGCTGGGCTTCGCCGGCGAGGACCCCAGCGACATCGAGGACATGTTCGCCCTGAAGTACCGGGGCGCCCGCTTCTCGCTCGGCTACGGCGCCTGCCCCAACCTGGAGGACCGCGCCAAGATCGCCGACCTGCTCCAGCCCGAGCGCATCGGCGTCCACCTGTCCGAGGAGTTCCAGCTGCACCCCGAGCAGTCCACGGACGCCATCGTGATCCACCACCCGGAGGCGAAGTACTTCAACGCTCGCTAGCGGGGTCCTCGAAACCGGCATAAGCGCAGCTCAAGACCGCCCTCCGTGGTACTTGAGATGTGCCCCGGAGCACCTCGATTAAACGAGGCGCATCCTCCGGGACAGTCGTACACTGGACGGTCCATCGCAGGCCGGTTCCCTCCATGGGAACCGGCCTGATCGTCCCTCAAGGAGGTGCGCCTACATGACCAGTACGGTCCCCGCGCTCGGAACCCGTACGGCCGAAGGGTCGGCCCTGCAGGCCGTGCTCCTCGACATGGACGGCACCCTGGTGGACACCGAGGGCTTCTGGTGGGACGTCGAGGTCGAGATTTTCGCCGGTCTCGGCCACACCCTCGACGACTCCTGGCGCCATGTCGTGGTCGGCGGCCCCATGACCCGCAGCGCGGGGTTCCTCATCGAGGCCACCGGCGCCGACATCACCCTCCCCGAACTCACGGTGCTGCTCAACGACGGCTTCGAGGACCGCATCGGCCGCACCCTGCCGCTGATGCCGGGCGCCCTGCGGCTGCTGGCCGAACTCGCCGAGTACGAGATCCCCACCGCCCTGGTCTCCGCCTCCCACCGGCGCATCATCGACCGGGTCCTGACCTCTCTGGGCCCCCAGCACTTCAGCCTCACCGTCGCCGGTGACGAGGTGGCCCGCACCAAGCCGCACCCCGACCCCTATCTCTTCGCGGCCGCCGGGCTCGGCGTGGATCCGGCCAGATGCGCCGTCGTCGAGGACACCGCCACCGGCGTGGCCGCCGCCGAGGCGGCGGGCTGCCAGGTCGTGGTGGTGCCGTCCGTCGCCCCCATCGCCCCCGCCGCCCGCCGCACCGTCGTCGGCTCGCTCGAAGAGGTCGACCTGGCATTTCTGCGCGGTCTGATGACGGAAATGCGCTGAGCGTTCACCCAGCGTGCAGTGTCGATAACGAGGAAATTCCCGGGCTCGCACGCAAAGGAATTCGAATCCAGGCAGAGGTCTTGACCGGTGGCCGAATTCCGGTACGGCTACACCTTGTTGAGCATGTGACGTTCCCCACTTCACAGGAGGTCGACAGGTGGCGCGGCCTGTGCTTGCGGCCCGCAATGAGGGGATTGCGCCGTGCCCTTGTGTCCCGATTGATGGAAACCTGCACTAATCCTTCCCCTGTCGGGTTTTCGGTGTGTCCGCACCCGGTTTCGCTCCGTGATGGCACCTCAACTCCGGTGCCTGCGAACCGCCCTTCGGGCGCGGACTAATCTCGTCGCGAGAACATCACCGCACCCCCCGTGGATCCGCCGCACCACCCATGCATGCCGGATACACGGACTCGACAGCTCTGGAGAAACTCGAGCATGAACCGCAAGACTTTGGTGCTGCCGGCCGTGATCGGTCTGCTCGCCCCGGTTCTCGCCGCGTGCGGCGGATCTGACGGCGGCAGTGGCGGCGGAGACGCGATAGTCGTCGGCACCACGGACGCGGTCACTGCCTCGAAGGACGCCCCCGCCCCGCTCGACCCCGCCTACGCCTACGACGCCGGCATCTGGAACATCCTGCGCCAGACCGTGCAGACCCTGATGATCCAGCCGCGCGGCGAGGGCGAGCCCGTGCCCGAGGCCGCCGAGAGCTGCGGCTTCACCGACACCGGCAACGAGCGCTACGCCTGCAAGCTGCGCGAGGGGCTCAAGTTCGCGAACGGCGACGCCGTCACCGCCAAGGACGTCAAGTACTCCATCGACCGCGCGCGGGACATCAACGCCGAGGGCGGCCCGGTCGGACTGCTGTCCACCATCGACACCGTCGAGACCAAGGGCGACCGCGAGGTGATCTTCCACCTCAAGACGGCCGACGCCACCTTCCCGTACAAGCTGTCGACCCCCGTCGCCGGCATCGTCAGCCCCGACGACTACGAGCCCAAGAAGCTGCGCGACGGCTTCGACGTCGACGGCTCCGGCCCGTACACCATGTCGACCGAGGTCAAGGACGACCAGCTGGTCAGCGTCGTGTTCACCAAGAACCCCAACTACCAGGGGACGCTGAAGGTGAACAACGACAAGGTCGAGCTGCGCACCTACGCGGACGCCGACGCCATGGGCACCGCCCTCGAGGACGGTGACATCGACGTCATGGGCCGCACCATGTCGCCGGAGCAGATCGAGAAGCTCGGCGCGTCCTCCGACAGCGATGTCGACCTGGTCGAGATGCCCGGCCTGGAGATCCGCTACCTCGCCTTCAACACCGACGCCGCCACGGTCAAGACCAGGGCCGTGCGCCAGGCGATGGCCCAGATCGTCAACCGCAGCGAACTCGTCGCCAAGGTCTACGGCTCCGAGGCCGAGCCGCTGTACTCGCTGGTCCCGGCGAGCATCGTCGGCCACTCCAACTCGTTCTTCAACAAGTACGGCGACCCCAGCAAGACCAAGGCCGCCGCCCTGCTGACCAAGGCGAACATCACCACCCCGGTCAAGCTGACCCTGCACTACACGACCGACCACTACGGCTCGGCCACCAAGCTGGAGTTCGAGCAGCTCCAAAAGCAGCTCAACGCCAGCGGCCTGTTCGACGTCAGCATCAAGGGCGAAGCCTGGAAGACCTTCCGCCCCGCCGAGCAGAAGGGCGCGTACGACGTCTACGGCATGGGCTGGTTCCCTGACTTCCCCGACGCCGACAACTACCTCGCGCCGTTCCTCGACAAGGGCAACTTCCTCGGCTCGCCCTACGCCAACAGCGAGATCCGCAACACCCTGATCCCGGAGTCCCGCCGCCAGGCCGACCGGCTGTCCGCCTCCACCAGCCTCACCGACATCCAGGACATCGTCGCCGACGACGTCCCGGTCCTCCCGCTGTGGCAGGGCAAGCAGTACGTCGCCGCCCGCGACGACATCACCGGCACCGCGTACGCCCTCAACTCCTCCTCCACCCTTCAGCTGTGGGAGCTCGGCCGTGGCGTGAGCGGCTGATCCGTCCCCTGCCCGGGGCCCGGGACGGCCGGCCCGGGATTCGACCACCGACGACAAGGCACTCGTACGTGAACATGCGCAACCAGTGGCCAGTCCTGCCGATCATGGCGGGGCTGGCCTCCGGCCTGTTGACCGGATGCGGCACGGAGAACGGGGCATCCGGAAGCGGCGGCTCCGCCGTCGTCATGGGGATGTCCGACGACGTCCTGGCCACCGACCCGGCGTCCGGCTACGACCCCGGTTCATGGCTGCTGTTCAACAACGTCTTCCAGTCGCTGCTGAGCTTCCCCAACGGCGGCACCGAGCCGGTACCCGAACTCGCCGAGAGCTGCGCGTTCAGCGACACCAGGACCAAGGTCTACAAGTGCAAGCTGAAGGACGGCCTGAAGTTCAGCAACGGTGACTCGCTCACCTCGGAGGACGTCAAGTTCTCCTTCGACCGCATGCTGAAGATCAACGACGACGCCGGCCCCGCGATCATGTTCCCCATGCTCGACAAGGTCGAGACGCCGGACGAGAACACGGTCGTCTTCCGGCTGAACACCCCCGACGCCACCTTCCCGAGCAAGATCGCCTCCGGTGCCGGCTCCATCGTCGACCACCGGCAGTACGACGCCGGCAAGCTGCGCGAGGACGGCGAGGCCATCGGCTCCGGCCCCTACAAGCTGGACTCCTTCGGCGACAGCGAGGCCGTCTTCTCCGTCAACGAGAACTACGAGGGCAACGCCGACGTCAAGAACTCCGGCGTCACCCTCAAGTTCTTCCACGGCGACCAGGACGAGCTGAAGCAGGCCCTCACCGACGACAAGATCGACATCGCCTACCGAGGCCTCACCGCGAGCGACATCTCCGACATCGAGAACGCCGGAACCGACGCCGAGGTCGAGGTCGTCGACGGCACCAGCGCCGAGGTCCAGCACCTCGTCTTCAACATGGACGACCCGGTCACCGGCAAACTCGGCGTCCGCAAGGCCATCGCCTACCTGCTCGACCGCGACGCCCTGATGGCCCAGGTCTACCAGGGCACCGCCACCTCGCTGTACTCGATCATCCCGGCCGGTATCGCGGGCCACAACACGGCCTTCTTCGACACCTACGGCGCCCGCCCCTCCAAGGCCAAGGCCGCCGCCGCCCTCGACGCCGAAGGCATCACCGGCAAGGTCAAGCTCACCCTCTGGTCCACCCCGACCCGCTACGGCCCCTCCACCGACCAGGAACTCAAGGCGATCGCCGAACAGCTCAACAAGAGCGGCCTGTTCGACGCCGACGTCGAGTCCGTCGCCTACGACCAGTACGAGAAGGACATAGCCAAGGGCAAGTACGGCGTCTACGTGAAGGGCTGGGTCCCCGACTACCCGGACGCCGACAACTTCACCGCCCCCTTCTTCGGCGAGGGCAACGTGCTGAGCAACAACTACACCAACAGCATGATCACCGACACGCTCATCCCGCGCACCGCCGCCCAGAGCGACCGCTCCGCCACCGACGACGACTACGCCCGCCTCCAGGACACCGTCGCCGCCGAACTCCCCGTCCTGCCCCTGTGGCAGGCCAAGCAGTACGCCGTCGTCCGCGACAACGTCTACGGCCTGGAGTACTGCCTCGACGCCTCGACCGTCTTCCGCTTCTGGGAGATCAGCAAGGGCTGACCCGGCACGGCCCGGGTACGACCCCGGCACGGCAATACAAAGGGCGCCCCCTCCTCGGAGAGGGCGCCCTTCGCCGTCGTATCCATGGTTCCGCTACTGCGCGCCGGGGCGCACCAGCCCACTCTCGTACGCGTACACCGCCGCCTGCACGCGGTCCCGCAGCCCCAGCTTCGTCAGCACATGGCCCACATGCGTCTTCACGGTGGTCTCGCTGACGAACAGATCGGCGGCGATCTCCGCGTTCGACAGCCCGCGCGCCACCAGCTTCAGCACCTCGACCTCACGGTCCGTGAGCGTGTGCAGCGTGTCGGGGACCGGCTCGTCGCCCGACGGCAGATGCGTGGCGTACTTGTCGAGCAGCCGGCGCGTGATGCTCGGCGCGAGCATCGCCTCACCCGCGGCCACCACCCGGATCGCCTGCACCAGCTCATTGGCCGGGGCGTCCTTGAGCAGGAAGCCGCTGGCCCCCGCCCGCAACGCCTCCACCACATACTCGTCGAGATCGAACGTCGTCAGCACCAGTACCTTCGCCGGGCCGTCCCGCCCCGGCCCGGTGATCTGCCGTGTCGCCTCGACGCCGTCCATCCGCGGCATGCGGATGTCCATCAGCACCACGTCGGGCTGCAACGCCCGCACCTGGTCGAGCGCCTGGAGGCCGTCCCCGGCCTCCCCGACGACAGCGATGTCCTGCTCCGCTTCCAGGATCATCCGGAAGCCGGTACGCAGCAGCGGCTGGTCGTCGACCAGTAGGACGCGGATGGCCACGTGACACTCCTTCGCTAGCCCGGCCCCATTCTGCCCTGCTGGGCCTGGCCGGACTCGGCCGCCCTCACCGGCAGCGGATACGGCGGGGGAGTGCCACCGAACTCCGGGCAGTGAGCCTGGTGATCGCACCAGCCGCACAGCTTCGTCGGCCTCGGCCGCCACTCGCCCGTCTCCGTCGCCAGCCGGATCGCCTCCCACAGCGCCAGCAGCTTGCGCTCCACCCGCTCCAGATCGGCCAGAACGGGGTCGTACGTCAGGACGTCACCGCTGCCGAGATACACCAGTTGCAGCCGCCGCGGCACGACCCGCTTCAGCCGCCACACCACCAGCGCGTAGAACTTCATCTGGAACAGGGCACCCTCGGCGTACTCCGGGCGCGGCGCCTTGCCCGTCTTGTAGTCGACGATGCGCACATCCCCCGTCGGCGCCACGTCCACCCGGTCGATGATCCCGCGCAGCTTCAGCCCGGACTCCAGCTCGGCCTCGACGAACAACTCCCGCTCGGCCGGCTCCAGCCGCGTCGGATCCTCGAGACTGAACCACCGCTCCACCAGCTGCTCGGCCTCCCCGAGCCACCGCGTCAGCCGCTCACCCTCCGGATCGTCGGCGAACAGCTCCACGACCTCGGGCCTCGACTCCCGCAACCGGTCCCACTGACCGGGGATGAGCGACTTCGCCCGCGGCGGCGTCCGCTCGCCCGCCGGAGCGTCGAACAATCGCTCGAGCACCGCATGCACCAAGGTGCCCCGCGTCGCCGCCTCACTCGGCTTCTCCGGCAGCCGGTCGATCACCCGGAACCGGTACAGCAACGGGCACTGCATGAAGTCGCTCGCACGCGACGGCGACAACGACGCGGGCGCTATGGCGACACGCGCCTCGGCCGTGACCGTCACGTCCTGTGCCGTCGCCGCCTGCTCGCCCACGACCGGTGGGGCCACATCCGCGACCCCGCCGCCGGCGGCCTCGGCCGCGCCCTCGGTGCTCGTCTCCATGACCACAGACCATACGGCCCACCACTGACAGTGACCCACTCGCGGCCGCGCCCGCGCACGACAGCCACGGAAACACAGGGGGTGCCGGGGCGGAACGTGCCACGGCCGCCGCATACCATCGACCACGAGACCCTTCCGCCGGCAGGCGCGGAAGACGCTTCGAACGAGGGGACACCGTGGACGAGAGCGGCGGGAGCGGGCAGCCGCGGTCCGGCAACGACGAGCCGACCCAGCACGCAGGCCCTACGGCCCCGGCCGCCGACCCCGCGTCCCCTCCACCGCCCGCACCCGAGCAACCCCCCGCGGACGCGACGGACACCGCCGACGGCACCGGGACAGCGGACGAGGCACCCTCGAAGACCGGAACGCCGCAGCCCGACGACACGACCACCGCCCCGGACGCCACCGCCTCCCCGGCCCCTCCGACCCCGACGGACGCCTCGCCGAGCGAGGACACGGACGCCTCGCAGACCGGGCGCACGGACGCCTCGCCGAGCGAGGGGACGGCTTCCTCACCTACCGGGGGCACGGAAACTCCGGCTTCTCCGACCGGCACCCCTACCTCCCCGCCCCGCGCCACGGCTGAGCCCACCTCGGATCGCGCCGCCCCGGAGAGCACCCCGGTCGCCGAGGCGCACCGGCAGGACAAGGCGACGGAAGCCCCCGCGGCCGACGGCACGACCGACACGCCCCCGCCCGCACCCCCCACCGACGCCCACCCGGCCCCGAACAACCCCACCCCGCAGGACCACCGCACCCTCGCCCACGCCGGCACCACCAAGAGGCGCCCGCCGCGCCGCCCGCGCGAACCCGGGGGCGGCATCCTCATGGGACGCCCCTTCGGCGTACCCGTGTACGTCGCGCCCAGCTGGTTCCTCGTGGCCGCGCTCATCACCTGGGTGTTCGGCGGACAACTCGACCGCGTCCTGCCCGAACTCGGCGCCGCCCGGTACCTCGTCTCCCTCTTCTTCGCCGTCGCCTTCTACGCCTCGGTCCTCATCCACGAACTGGCCCACACGGTCGCCGCCCTCCGCTTCAAGCTGCCCGTGCGCCGCATCCAGCTCCAGTTCTTCGGCGGCGTCTCCGAGATCGAGAAAGAGGCCGAGACCCCCGGCCGGGAATTCGTACTGGCCTTCGTCGGCCCGCTGCTCTCCCTCGTCCTCGCCGGCGTCTTCTACGTCGCCCTCCAGCCCGTCGAACCCGGCACGGTCCCCGGAGTCCTGCTCGCCGGCCTGATGATCTCCAACCTCATCGTGGCCGCCTTCAACCTCCTGCCCGGCCTGCCCCTGGACGGCGGCCGCATGCTCCGGGCCGTCGTCTGGAAGATCACCGGCAGGCCCATGAGCGGCACCATCGCCGCCGCCTGGGTCGGCCGCGCCCTCGCCGTCTCCGTTCTCATCGGCCTTCCGCTGCTCACCCAGTCCGGAGCCCTCGGCTCCAACGCCGAGGACAACGTCGGCATGGACACCGTCATGGACGCCCTGCTCGCCGCCATCCTCGCCGCGATCATCTGGACCGGCGCCGGCAACAGCCTCCGCATGGCCCGCCTGCGCGAACACCTCCCCGAACTCCGCGCCCGCAACCTCACCCGCCGCGCCGTCCCCGTCGAGACCGACACCCCCCTCTCCGAGGCCCTGCGCCGCGCCAACGAAGCCGGCGCCCGCGCCCTCGTCGTCGTCGACGCCGACGGCGAGCCCCTCTCCCTCGTCCGCGAGGCCGCCATCGTCGGCGTACCCGAACACCGCCGCCCCTGGGTCGCCGTCAGCGGCCTCGCCCAGGACCTCACCGACGGCATGCGCGTCTCCGCGGAACTCGCCGGCGAAGACCTCCTCGACACCCTGCGCGCCACCCCCGCCACCGAGTACCTCGTCATCGAGGACACCGGCGAGATCTACGGCGTCCTGTCCGCGGCCGACGTCGAGCGCGCCTTCGTCAAGGCCATGGCCCGCCCCTCCTAGTGGTCGGCGGCCTCCACAAACCCCGGTAGGCTGTTCACATGTCCGAACCGACCGGTGCCGCCCGCAGGCGCGGGCCCTTCAAGGTCGGGGACCAGGTTCAGCTGACCGACCCCAAGGGCCGCCACTACACGTTCACGCTCGAGGCCGGGAAGAACTTCCACACCCACAAGGGTTCCTTCCCGCACGACGAACTGATCGGCGCTCCCGAGGGCAGCGTTGTCCGCACCACCGGGAACGTCGCCTACCTCGCGCTGCGCCCCCTGCTCCCCGACTACGTCCTGTCCATGCCCCGCGGCGCTGCCGTCGTCTACCCGAAGGACGCGGGACAGATCCTCGCCTTCGCCGACATCTTCCCCGGCGCACGCGTCGTCGAAGCCGGCGTGGGCTCCGGCTCGCTCAGCAGCTTCCTGCTGCGCGCCATCGGCGACCAGGGCATGCTGCACTCCTACGAGCGCCGCGAGGACTTCGCCGAGATCGCCCAGCAGAACGTCGAGCGCTACTTCGGCGGCCCGCACCCCGCCTGGCAGCTCACCGTCGGCGACCTCCAGGACAACCTGTCCGACACCGACGTCGACCGCGTCATCCTCGACATGCTCGCCCCCTGGGAATGCCTGGAGGCCGTCTCCAAGGCGCTCGTCCCCGGCGGCATCCTGTGCTGCTACGTCGCCACCACCACCCAGCTCGCCCGGACCGTCGAGTCCATCCGCGAGATCGGCTCCTTCAACGAGCCGACCGCCTGGGAGTCGATGATCCGCAACTGGCACATCGAGGGCCTCGCCGTCCGCCCGGACCACCGGATGATCGGCCACACCGGCTTCCTCCTCACCGCCCGCCGCCTCGCGGACGGCGTCGAGCCGCCCATGCGCCGCCGCCGCCCCGCCAAGGGCGCCTACGGCGAGGACTACGCCGGCCCCAACGCCGACGGAGGCTCCGGCCGCTGAGGCGGCCCCGTGCCGCGTACAACGCAACCGCGCCGCGGCCGAGTTCCCGACACCAGCTCCGGAACTCGGCCCCGGCGCCTTTTCGTTGCCGACACCGCGGAACCCGAGACCTCGGACGGACAAGCACTGACCCCGCCGTTCCGCTCCCCTGTGACGTGTGGCACCATGCGGGACACCCCCACCGCCACAGCCCTCTCGGGAGTCACCCCTAGTGCAGCAATCCGCGGTTCCGGAACTCGCTCACACGCACACCCGCCCCATCCACTGGGTCGCCACCGCCACGGCCGTAGCAGGCGTCGTCGCGCTCTCCTCGGTGCTCCAGCCGAACCCGGCCACCGCCGCACAGGCCGCCGGTCCGCAGACCCAGAAAGCCCCCGCGAGCGCCACCGCCCCGAACGCCGCCCGCGTCGACTTCCCGATCGACTGCGGCCCGGTCAAAGCCCTCGTGGTGAAGAAGGCCACCGGCGACCTCGACGGCGACGGCCGACCGGAGACCGTGGCCGTCGTCCACTGCGACGCCCCCATGGGCACCCCGCCCGACGGCGTCTACGTCCTGACCCAGGCCGCGGACACCAAGACCCCCCGCGTCGTGGCGACCCTGATCGACCCCAAGGACCGCACCACCGTCAAGACCCTCACCGTCTCCGACGCGACCGTCCTCGCCGACACACTCGGCTACTCCTCGGACGCCGTACCCAGTTGCTGTCCGGACGTGAAGGCCAGTGTGAAGTGGCAGTGGAAGAACGGCGCGTTCGTCCGCTCCACCCCCGCCGGCGCACAGAGCGTCTGACGCCCGCGCCCACCGGCTCAGGTCATCCCGCGTCGGGCCCGAACACCTCGACCCGGTCCGACACCCGGCGCACATGGATGCACTCGCCCGGACACTCCTTGGCCGAGTCCACCACATCCGTCAGCAGCGGCAGCGGAACCGGCGTCGTCGCGCCCTCGGCCTGAAGCAGCTCGTCGCCCGCGCCCTTCACGTACGCCAGACCGTCGATGTCCAGCTCGAACACCTCGGGCGCGTACTGGACACAGATGCCGTCGCCGGTACAGAGATCCTGGTCGATCCAGACCTCCAGAGCCTCACCGTCCACCACGGCCTCCTGCTGCACGCTCACGTCTCCCGCCACCTCCAGTGCTCAACACCCCCGACCCTACCTCCGCCGACTGACAGACCCCCGTCGAGGAGCCTGGGCCCAGGGGGTCGCCTGGAAGACACGTCGAGCACCCTTCGCAAGCACCTCGAACCCCACTCGCACACCGGTCGGACAAGCCCCCGGCCCACACCAGTGCGCCCCCCGTGCCACCGCCCCGACGGCCCACCCCGACCCCCCAATGAGCCGACCCGCCATGACGCAGCCCACCCGCCCGCACACGCTCCGTCATCACCACCCCGCCACCACCCGACCCACGCCACGCCCCCGCGGGGCGGCCGCCGAAGGCCCGATCGGCCGGAGCCACAGCCCCCCGACCGGCGGCGCTGCGAGCAACTCGCGCCCGCCATGGAACATTTCGAGCACTCCCGCCTTGGAACAGTCCGCTTCTGAATGGCGTTGACTGGGTATTCAGACGGCGTGAGGGAGAGCGCAGGGTGACCGACGACACACCTTGACACTGTTTGTGATCTAGGGGTTTCAATCGACACCCACCCAGGTAGGGTCTGGAAGCGTCCAGCTCCCCTTGGAGGAGGTGAGGACCGTGGCAGCCCACGACGACGACATGAACCGCGGCATCCGCCCGGGACGAGGGTCCGACGACCCGGCCGGGCAGATTGCCTACCTTGAGCAGGAGATCGCCGTCCTGCGACGCAAGCTCGCCGACTCTCCGCGGCACACGAGGATTCTCGAAGAGCGGATCGTCGAGTTGCAGACCAATCTGGCCGGCGTGTCCGCCCAGAACGAGCGACTCGCGAACACGCTCCGCGAGGCCCGCGACCAGATCGTGGCCCTCAAGGAAGAAGTCGACCGGCTCGCACAGCCCCCGGCCGGCTTCGGAGTGTTCCTTCAGGCCAACGAGGACGGCACCGCCGACATCTTCACCGGAGGACGCAAACTCCGGGTGAACGTCAGCCCCAGCGTCGACCTCGAAGAGCTCCGGCGCGGCCAGGAACTGATGCTCAACGAAGCGCTCAACGTGGTCGAGGCCATGGAGTTCGAGAGCGTCGGCGACATCGTCACCCTCAAGGAGATCCTTGAGGACGGCGAACGCGCCCTCGTGCAGGGGCACACCGACGAGGAGCGGGTGGTGCGGCTCGCCGAGCCACTGCTGGACATCACCATCCGCCCCGGCGACGCCCTGTTGCTCGAACCCCGTTCCGGCTACGTCTACGAAGTCGTTCCGAAGAGCGAGGTCGAAGAACTCGTCCTCGAAGAAGTCCCCGACATCGGCTACGAACAGATCGGCGGCCTCGGCGGCCAGATCGAAGCCATCCGCGACGCGGTCGAACTGCCGTACCTCTATCCGGACCTGTTCAAGGAGCACGAACTCCGCCCGCCCAAGGGCGTCCTGCTCTACGGACCCCCCGGATGCGGCAAGACGCTCATCGCCAAGGCCGTCGCCAACTCGCTGGCCAAAAAGGTCGCCGAGGTCACCGGCCAGGCCCAGGGCAAGAGCTTCTTCCTCAACATCAAGGGCCCCGAACTCCTCAACAAGTACGTCGGCGAGACCGAGCGACAGATCCGCCTCGTCTTCCAGCGTGCACGTGAGAAGGCCTCCGAAGGCACCCCCGTCATCGTCTTCTTCGACGAGATGGAATCCCTCTTCCGCACCCGCGGATCCGGCGTCAGCTCGGACGTGGAGAACACCATCGTCCCCCAGCTCCTCGCCGAGATCGACGGCGTGGAAGGCCTGCAGAACGTGGTCGTCATCGGCGCCTCCAACCGCGAGGACATGATCGACCCCGCCATCCTGCGCCCCGGCCGCCTGGACGTGAAGATCAAGATCGAACGTCCCGACGCCGAGGCCGCCAAGGACATCTTCGGCAAGTACCTCACCGAACGCCTCCCGCTCCACTCCGACGACCTCGGAGAGCACGGCGGCAGCAGGACGACCACCGTCGAAAGCATGATCCAGACGGCCGTCGAGCACATGTACGCCGAATCCGAGGAAAACCGCTTCCTGGAAGTCACTTACGCCAACGGCGACAAGGAAGTCCTCTACTTCAAGGACTTCAACTCCGGCGCCATGATCGAGAACATCGTGGGCCGCGCCAAGAAGATGGCGATCAAGGACTTCCTCGACCACAACTCGAAGGGCCTCCGCGTCTCCCACCTCCTCCAGGCGTGCGTGGACGAGTTCAAGGAGAACGAGGACCTCCCCAACACCACCAACCCCGACGACTGGGCCCGCATCTCCGGAAAGAAGGGCGAACGGATCGTCTACATCCGTACCCTCATCACCGGAAAGCAGGGCGCCGACACCGGACGCTCCATCGACACGGTGGCGAACACCGGACAGTACCTGTAAAAAACAGGGCGGCTGCGGGTGCCCTCACCGGGTACCCGCAGCCGACTGTTTTTCAGGACACCGTCCCACCAAGAGCATGCAAGGCAATGACGCAAATGATCTCCCCACCAGCGCAAAGCCGTTCTAGGCTCTTCGGTACCGCCGAGTCGCGCAGTGCGGGGACGGGCACCGCACACGCACCGGAGCGCCAGCGGTACTTGAGCGCCGCCCCCGACCGAGGGCGCCGCCGGGCAAGGAGGGCCGCATGACCGTACGGCGAGTAATGGGCATCGAGACGGAGTACGGGATCTCCGTCCCCGGCCACCCCAACGCCAATGCCATGCTCACCTCGTCCCAGATCGTCAACGCCTACGCGGCGGCGATGCACCGGGCCCGCCGGGCTCGCTGGGACTTCGAGGAGGAGAACCCGCTACGGGACGCGCGAGGCTTCGACCTCGCCCGCGAGGCCGCCGACTCCAGCCAGCTCACCGACGAGGACATCGGCCTCGCCAACGTCATCCTCACCAACGGCGCGCGCCTCTACGTCGACCACGCACACCCCGAATACAGCGCCCCCGAAGTCACCAACCCCCGCGACGCCGTCCTCTGGGACAAGGCCGGCGAACGCATCATGGCCGAGGCCGCCGAACGCGCCGCCCAGCTCCCCGGCGCCCAACCGATCCACCTCTACAAGAACAACACCGACAACAAGGGCGCCAGCTACGGCACGCACGAGAACTACCTGATGAAGCGGGAAACCCCCTTCTCGGACATCGTGCGCCACCTCACCCCCTTCTTCGTCTCCCGCCAGGTCGTCACCGGAGCGGGCCGCGTCGGCATCGGCCAGGACGGCCACGAACACGGCTTCCAGATCAGCCAGCGCGCCGACTACTTCGAGGTCGAGGTAGGCCTGGAGACGACCCTCAAGCGCCCGATCATCAACACCCGCGACGAGCCGCACGCCGACGCCGAGAAGTACCGCCGCCTGCACGTGATCATCGGCGACGCGAACCTCTCCGAGATCTCCACCTACCTGAAACTCGGTACCACGGCCCTGGTGCTGTCCATGATCGAGGACGGCTTCATCGCCGTGGACCTGGCCGTGGACCAGCCCGTCCGCACCCTCCACCAGGTCTCCCACGACCCGACCCTGCAACGGCTGGTCACCCTCCGCAGCGGCCGGACACTCACCGCGGTCCAACTCCAGATGGAGTACTTCGAGCTCTCCCGCAAATACGTGGAGGAGCGCTTCGGCGCCGACGCCGACGAACAGACCAAGGACGTCCTCGCCCGCTGGGAAGACACTCTCAACCGACTCGAGAACGACCCCATGAGCCTCGCGGGCGAACTCGACTGGGTCGCCAAGCGGGAGCTCATGGAGGGCTACCGCCGCCGGGACGGCTTGGACTGGGACGCGGCGAAGCTCCACCTCCTGGACCTCCAGTACGCCGACGTACGCGCCGAGAAGGGCCTCTACAACCGTCTCGCGGCTCGCGGCCGCATGAAGCGGCTCCTGGACGAGGCCGACGTCGAGCGCGCCCGTACCAAGCCCCCGGAGGACACCCGCGCCTACTTCCGCGGCCGCTGCCTGGAGCAGTACGCCGACGACGTCGCCGCGGCCTCCTGGGACTCGGTCATCTTCGACCTCCCGGGCCGGGACTCCCTCCAGCGGGTCCCAACCCTCGAACCACTACGCGGAACGCGAAATCACGTCAAGGAGCTCCTGGACCGCTGTCGCACGGCGGAAGACCTGGTCAGGGTCCTTTCGGGCGGCTGAGCGGGTACCCGGGCAGTGTCGGCCGGGCAGGGTGGAAATCCCCCTGTCCGGGAATCATCGAGATGGCTCCCGCACGTTGAGGAAACTGCGGGGCCGATGTCAGACCCGGCTTGTAGGGTCTGATCATCACCGATCGGCGGATAGCCGACCTGGCGACCATGTCGGGCGAAACGAGCGGGGTGAGGGTTATGGCGACCAAGGACACCGGCGGCGGCCAGCAGAAGGCGACGCGCTCCACGGAAGAGGCCGAGGAGCAGACTGCGGAAGCGCAGGGCTCCGAGGACCTCAAGGAGCGCCACGAGAAGCTGAGCGATGACGTGGACTCCGTTCTCGATGAAATCGATGACGTACTCGAGGAAAATGCCGAGGACTTCGTGCGCTCATTCGTGCAAAAAGGTGGAGAGTAAAGGTCATTTGGCTTCCTTGCCTTCGAAGTGAAGGTGGCAGGGGAGTAGGGTGGCTGACGAGTCGAACGCGAAGCAGTGCAGAAAGTGCCGGCGAGAGCTGCCGCTTGCTGCATTTGCGCGGGACAGGAATCGGCTTGATGGCCTCCAGGTGCACTGCCGGGAGTGCGTGGCGGAGTACAGCGCCGCGCACTACCGGCGGCGCCGGGAAGCCATGGGCAAGGCGGTTCGAGAGCACGTGGAAGTCCCGGCCGGGCACAAGCTCTGTCGGACATGTGGCGAGGTCAAGCCGCACAGCGAGTGGCATCGCAACGCAACAGCGTCCGACGGCCTGTCGACACGCTGCAAGGCGTGCCGGGCGGTCCAGGGAAGACAGGACCACCTGAAGCGTCAGTACGGCATGACCGAAGCCGAGCGTGACGAGATGGTCGCCCCTTAGATGGGGCTCTGTGTGATCTGTCTGAAGGCTCCGGCCGTGCATGTGGATCATTGCCACAAGACGGGTAGGGTCCGAGGCGTACTGTGCTTCAACTGCAATTCGGCCATCGGCAAGTTGGGAGACGATCCCGACGCCGTCCGTCGGGCCGCCGCTTACTTGGAAGGAATCGCGTGGAAGCCAACACTCGTATCACCGGGCGTCTACCAGCTGCCTTCCTGACGCCTGGGTCCTCGTCCTTCATGGACTTCCTCTCCGAGCACCAGCCGGAGCTGCTGCCCGGTAAGCGTCAACTCCCGCCTGTGCAGGGTGTGATCGAGGCGCCGCACGGGACGACCATCGTGGCTGTGACGTTCCCCGGGGGCGTCGTGCTCGCGGGTGACCGGCGGGCGACGATGGGGAACGTCATCGCGCAGCGGGACATCGAGAAGGTGTTCCCGGCGGACGAGTACTCGGCCGTCGGTATCGCAGGCACCGCCGGCCTCGCCGTCGAGATGGTGAAGCTCTTCCAGTTGGAGCTGGAGCACTTCGAGAAGGTCGAGGGTGCTCAGCTGTCGCTGGAGGGCAAGGCCAATCGGCTGTCGACCATGATTCGGTCCAACCTTGGTATGGCGATGCAGGGGCTGGCCGTCGTGCCGCTCTTCGCGGGGTACGACGTCGACCGGGAGCGGGGTCGGATCTTCTCGTACGACGTCACGGGTGGCCGTTCCGAGGAGCAGAACTACGCTGCGACCGGTTCGGGCTCGATCTTCGCGCGCGGTGCGATGAAGAAGCTGTTCCGTGACGATCTGAGCGAGGAGCAGGCGACCACGCTCGTGGTGCAGGCTCTGTACGACGCGGCTGACGACGACTCGGCGACCGGTGGTCCCGATGTCGCGCGCCGGATCTATCCGATCGTCACCGTGATCACCGAGGACGGTTTCCGTCGGCTCACCGACGAGGAGTCGTCCGAGATCGCCCGTTCGATCCTGGAGCGGCGTCTGGAGCAGCCGGACGGTCCGCGGGCCGCGCTGCTGTAGGCGCGGGGCGTTCTGTTCTTGTCCGGGTGATCGCAGTGACTTCTACAGAAAGGGACGGATAACCGGTGTCGACGCCGTTCTATGTCTCCCCCCAGCAGGCGATGGCCGACCGGGCGGAGTATGCCCGTAAGGGCATCGCGCGTGGTCGCAGCCTGGTTGTGCTGCAGTATGCCGACGGCATTGTGTTCGTCGGTGAGAACCCGTCCCGTGCGCTGCACAAGTTCAGCGAGATCTATGACCGGATCGGTTTCGCGGCCGCCGGTAAGTACAACGAGTACGAGAACCTGCGGATCGGCGGTGTGCGGTACGCCGATCTTCGTGGGTACACCTATGACCGTGACGACGTGACGGCGCGTGGTCTGGCGAACGTCTACGCGCAGACGCTGGGCACGATCTTCTCCTCCGCGGCCGAGAAGCCGTACGAGGTGGAGCTGGTCGTGGCGGAGGTCGGTGACACGCCTGAGGGTGACCAGATCTATCGGCTGCCGCATGACGGTTCGATCGTGGACGAGCATGGTTCGGTCGCGGTCGGTGGCAACGCTGAGCAGATCAGCAGCTATCTGGATCAGCGTCATCAGGACGGTATGAGTCTGGCCGAGGCGCTGAAGCTCGCGGTGCAGGCGCTGTCGCGGGACACGAACGGCACGGAGCGGGAGATTCCGGCGGAGCGGCTGGAGGTCGCGGTGCTGGACCGTACGCGGCCGCAGCAGCGGAAGTTCAAGCGGATCGTGGGTCGTCAGCTGGCGCGGTTGCTGGAGACCGATGGTGCGGAGACCGAGGCGGAGAGCTCCGAGGAGGAGTAGTAGTCCGGTCTCGAGGATCGGCTTCGGTTGTTCCGAGCGTTTTCCCTTCTGTGCCCCGGCCCGGGTCTCCCGGCCGGGGCACAGGGCGTTCAGAGGGTGCCGGGTGGGGCTGTGGAGGCTCGGACGACGAGTTCGACCGGGATGTCCCCGCCGTCCGGTGTGCGGCCGTCCAGGACGGACAGGAGGGCTTGCATGCCGCGTTCTCCGAAGAGTTCGGCGTCCAGTCGTACGGTCGTCAGTTCGGGGTCGAGGGCGGCGGCGAGGGCGATGTCGTCGACGCCGGTGACCGAGACGTCCTCGGGGATGCGCAGGCCCTGGCGGCGCAGGGCTTTGTAGGCGCCGGCGGCGAGTTTGTCGTCGTCGCAGACGAGGGCGGTGGGGCGGGGGCCGGGGGCCGCGAAGGCCGTCTCCGTGGCCGCCAGGGCGCCTTCGATGGACATCGGGGTGGGGGCCGTGCGCAGGGATGTTCCGGGTACGGCGTCGAGTCGTTCGGCGAGGGCGCGTGCGCGTACCTCGAAGGTCCAGGACGGGATGTCGGCGGCCAGGTGCAGGAAGTGGCGGTGGCCGAGGCCGAGGAGGTGGTCGGCGACCTGGCGGGTGCCGTCGGTGATGTCGAGGTTCACGGTGGCGGCGCCGAGGCTGCCTTCGGGGTCGCTGTCGAGCATGACGAGGGGGAGCTGGTCGCCGCGGATGGCGGTGAGGGCGTCGGCGGCCATGGAGGAGGCGAGGACGCCGTCGAGGGCGGCCTGGGCGGAGGCGAAGGGGTTTCTGGCGGGGCCGACGCCTTCGGGGGAGGGGTAGAGGACGACGCCGAAGCCGTGGGTGGCGGCGACGCGGGCGGCGCCGGTGTAGACGCCGGCGAAGAACTCGGTGGTGAGGGCGGGGACGACCAGGAGGACGGTGCGGGTGCGGCCTAGGCGGAGGTTGCGGGCGGCGAGGTTGGGGCGGTAGCCGAGGTCGCGGGCGGCTTCGCGGACGCGTTGCGCGGTCTTCTCGGAGACCCGGCCGCGCCATTTGTCGCCGAGGACGAGGGAGACCGCGGCCTGGGAGACGCCGGCGGCCTGGGCCACGTCACGGCTGGTGGGGCGGGTGCTGCCTCCTCGTGCCACCGGGTGCCTGCTCTTTCGTCTGGACTGGGGAACAGCGCACATGGTACGTATGACGACGGACGTTATACGTAACACTTCGGTGCTGTCGCCGACGGGAAGGTGGATCATGGCCGCGGGCTACGGGGAGATCCTCAGGGCGAGGCATGCGACGCGGCTGCTCGTCGGCACGCTCGTGGGGCGGCTGCCCAACGCCATCGCGGCGATCGCGATCGTGCTGTTCATCCGCGCCGAGGGGGGCAGCTACAGCCTCGCGGGCGCGCTGGCGGCGGTGTACGGCGTCGCGAACGCCGTGGGCCAGCCGGTGCTGGGGCGGCTGGTCGACCTGTACGGGCAGCCGCGGGTGCAGCTGCCCGCCGCCGTCCTGTCGGCACTGGCGATGACCGTGTTCGCGTTCACCGGTACCGAGCCGCTGGGCCTCTCCTATGCCGCCGTGGCCGCCGCCGGTCTGTTCACCCCGCCGCTGGAGGGCGGTCTGCGGGCGCTGTGGTCGACGGTCCTGCCCAAGGAGGACCAGGTGCACACCGCTTACGCCATGGACGCGGTGGCCCAGGAAGTCATGTTCACCGTGGGGCCGTTGCTGCTGACGGTGTGCGCGTCGCTGTGGTCGGCGCAGGCGGCGTTGCTGGTGCTGAACGTCCTCGGGGTGCTGGGCGCGCTCTCCGTGGTCGTGTCGCCGCCCTCGCGCGCGTGGCGGTCGGCGCCGCGGGAGGCGCACTGGCTGGGCGCGTTGCGCTCGCCGGGGCTGCTGGCGCTGCTGGCGGCCTTCCTGTTCGTGGGCGGCGCGCTCGGTTCGGTAGCGGTCACCTCCGTGTCGTACGCGGACGAGCACGGCGGTGACGCGGTGTACGGCTGGATGATGGCGGGCCTGGGGCTGGGTGCCCTGGTCGGCGGCACGGTGTACGGGGCGCGGCGGTGGACCGGTGAGCCGGCGCGTCGACTCCAGGTGCTGGTCGCTCTTCTGGCGGCGTGTCAGGTGCCGTTGACGCTGCTGCCCGGCCCGGTTCCCATGGTGCTGCTGACGGTGCTCGCCGGGCTGTTCCTGGCGCCTGCCATCGCGTGTGCGTTCGTGCTCGTGGACCGGCACGCGCCGCGCGGTACGGTCACGGAGGCGTTCTCCTGGCTCGTGACGACGTTCACGGTGGGTTCATCGGTCGGAACGGGCCTCGCGGGGCCGGTCGTGGAGCGGGGCGGGGCCCTGTGGGGATTCGCCGTGCCGGGCATCGCCGGGGGCGTGTCGTTGCTGGTTCTGCTGGCCACCGGACGGGTCCTCGCAGCTCCCGGCAGGGGGGCGGTGGTTGCGGCTTCATCGGAAAATGATCCAAACCGTGCTGCCGAACCCCGTTTCAGCACAGGGGATCGGGCGTAATGTTCACTCATGGACCGCCGCATTTTCGGGCTGGAGAACGAGTACGGCGTCACATGTACGTTCAGGGGACAGCGCCGCCTGTCTCCCGACGAGGTGGCGCGGTACCTCTTCCGCCGTGTCGTGTCATGGGGCCGCAGCAGTAACGTCTTTCTGCGAAACGGCGCCCGCCTCTATCTCGATGTCGGGTCACATCCGGAATACGCGACTCCCGAATGTGACAACGTGACGGAACTGGTCACGCACGACAAAGCAGGCGAGCGCATTCTCGAAGGACTCCTGGTGGACGCCGAACGACGCCTGCACGAGGAAGGAATCGCGGGCGACGTCTACCTCTTCAAGAACAACACCGACTCGGCTGGTAACTCCTACGGCTGCCACGAGAACTATCTCGTCGCACGTCACGGGGAGTTCTCCCGGCTCGCGGACATCCTCATTCCGTTCCTCGTCACGCGACAGCTTCTGTGTGGTGCCGGCAAGGTGCTCCAGACGCCGCGGGGCGCGGTCTACTGCGTGAGCCAGCGGGCGGAGCACATCTGGGAGGGCGTCTCCTCGGCGACGACCCGCTCGCGCCCGATCATCAACACGCGTGACGAACCGCACGCGGACGCCGAGCGGTACCGTCGTCTCCACGTCATCGTGGGCGACTCGAACATGTCCGAGACGACCATGCTGCTGAAGGTCGGCGCGACCGATCTGGTGCTGCGCATGATCGAGGCGGGCACCGTGATGCGTGATCTGACGCTGGAGAACCCGATCCGGGCGATCCGTGAGGTCAGCCATGACATCACCGGCCGGCGCAAGGTGCGTCTGGCCAGCGGCCGGGAGGCCTCCGCGCTGGAGGTGCAGCGCGAGTACTACGAGAAGGCCGTGGACTTCTGTGAGCGCCGGGGCATCCGCACCGGCACCGTGGAGCAGGTCCTGGAGCTGTGGGGCCGCACGCTGGACGCGATCGAGGCCGAGGACCTCGACCGGATCGGCACCGAGATCGACTGGGTGATGAAGTACAAGCTCATCGAGCGGTACCGGGCCAAGCACAACATGACCATGTCGCATCCGCGGGTCGCGCAGATAGACCTCGCGTATCACGACATCCACCGCCGTCGTGGGCTGTACTACCTTCTGGAGCGGAAGGGGCAAGCGGCCCGTATCTGCAACGACTTGAAGATCTTCGAGGGCAAGTCCGTGCCGCCGCAGACCACTCGGGCCCGTCTTCGCGGTGACTTCATCCGCCGGGCCCAGGAGCAGCGCCGGGACTTCACGGTCGACTGGGTCCATCTCAAGCTGAACGACCAGGCGCAGCGCACGGTGTTGTGCAAGGACCCGTTCCGTTCGGTGGACGATCGGGTGGAGAAGCTGATCGCCGGTATGTGAGTCGGGTGTTCCGGTCGGATTGCCGGAACACAACACGGGCGCCGTACGTTTTCCGTACGGCGCCCTTCTCACGCCGTAGAGTTGCGCGCACGCCATCAACAAGATCGATCGATTACGAGGCCTCCACCGTGCGCCGACGCTCACTTCTCATTGCCGTACCCGCAGGAATGGCCACGCTCGCGGCGTGCAACGACGACGAGGGGGCGAGCGAGTCCAAGGCGAGCGACAGTCCTTCCCCGTCGGCGTCGGCGACGTCCGCCGCGCCGGCGCCGAAGATCGTCGACGGTCCGCTGCCGGCGATCACGGCGGGGACCAAGTTCGGCGAGAAGCCCACGGTCGCCAAGGGCAGCGGTGACCCGTCCGACCAGGTCGCGGTGAAGACGGTGATCGCGGGCAACGGCCAGACGGTCGCGGAGAACGACTTCATCCAGGCGAACTACCTGGGTCAGATCTGGGACACGGCGAAGGTCTTCGACAACTCCTACGACCGCAAGACGCCGCTGGTGATCCAGCTCGCGCAGAGCGCGATCATCGACAGCTGGCGTTACGCGCTTGCGGGCAAGAAGGTGGGCAGCCGGGTGCTGCTGTCCACCGCGCCCACGTGGGGGTACGGCAAGGAGGGCAACTCCTCGGCGGGGATCAAGGGCACCGACACGCTGGTCTTCGTGGTCGACATCGAGGGCACGTTCAACGCGAAGAGCTCGGCCAAGGGCAAGACGGTCGCGCAGGACGACAGCGGCCTGCCGAAGGTGAGCACCAACACCGACGGCAAGGCGCCGACCATCGACGTCCCCAAGGCGGACGCGCCGAAGAAGCTGGTCGCGGAGTACGTGATCGAGGGTGACGGTGACGAGGTCAAGGCGGAGAACACCGTCCTCGTCCAGTACAAGGGCGTGCTGTGGGACACCGGCAAGGAGTTCGACTCGACGTACAGCCGCAAGGCGCTGACGTCGTTCTCGTTGCAGCAGGTCGTCAAGGGCTGGGCGCAGGGGCTGACCGGCAAGAAGGTCGGCAGCCGCGTCCTCATCGTGATTCCGCCGGACCTGGGCTACGGCGACAACCCGCCGAGCGGCAGCGGCATCTCGAAGGACTCGACGCTGGTCTTCACCGTGGACATCCTCGCGAAGATGTGAGCCCTGCCGGGGTGTAAGACTGTCCCTGTTGCCTTTCCGTGAACAAGCAGGAGCTAGTGACGTGAGCATCGACAAGCCCGAGATCGACTTCCCGGGCGGCGAGCCCCCGGCGGACCTTGAGATCAAGGACATCTGGGAGGGTGACGGCGAGGTCGCGCAGGCCGGTCAGAACGTGACCGTGCACTACGTGGGTGTCGCCTTCAGCACCGGCGAGGAGTTCGACGCCAGCTGGAACCGCGGTACGCCGTTCAAGTTCCCGCTCGGTGGCGGCCGGGTCATCAAGGGCTGGGACCAGGGCGTGCAGGGCATGAAGGTCGGTGGCCGTCGCCAGCTGACCATCCCCGCGCACCTCGCCTACGGAAACCAGAGCCCGACCCCGGCGATCAAGCCGGGCGAGACGCTGATCTTCGTGGTCGACCTGATCGCCGTCTGATCGTCCTGTCTGACGTGTGATCGTCGCACGATCGGTCTCGATCGGCTGGGGCCCATGCCTGTCCGGGCATGGGCCCTCGGCTTTTGCCTCGCCACCGCGGGGCGGTACGGTCGTCGTCGTCAAGCACATAGGGAGGCGAAGGGCGTCGATGGCCATTGCCAAGGCCGAGCGGCTGATGAACCTGGCGCTGTGTCTGCTGGGGACGCGCAGGCCGCTCAGCAAGCGTGAGCTGCGTGAGTCCATCGAGGCCTACCTCGAAGCAAGTTCCGATGACAGCTTCAACCGCATGTTCGAGCGCGACAAGGACGATCTGCGCGAACTCGGACTCGTCATCGAGACCGTGGAGAACCTCGACGGCGAGGTCGGCTATCTCGCCCGCAGGGACAGCAACCGGCTGCCGCCCATCACGCTCGACGCCGAGGAGGCCGCGGCCCTGGGCCTGGCCGCCAAGGTGTGGCAGCAGGCGCGCCTCGCGGGCGCGGCCAGCGGCGCGTTGCAGAAGCTGCGCGCGGCCGGACTGCCGGAGGACGTCGACCCGTACGAGGCGCACGGCGCCCTGGAGCCCCGTATCCCGGTGCACGAGGCCGCGTTCGAGCCGCTGATGCTGGCCTGCCGCGACCGGCGCCCGGTCGTCTTCGACTACCGCAAGGCCACCGCCGCCCACCCGGAGACCCGGCATGTGGAGCCGTGGGCCCTGGAGTGCTGGCGCGGGCACTGGTACCTGGCGGGCTGGGACCGCGACCGGGGTGCCGAGCGGGTCTTCCGGCTGTCGCGGATCACCGGCAAGGTGCGCTCGCGCGGCAGCAGCTTCACCGCGCCGGTGCCCGATGTCGTCACCGTCCGGGAGACCGTCGCGAGCTGGGCGGGGGAGACCGCCGACCGCAGCGCGCTGATCCGGCTGCGCACGGACGCCGGTTATCCGCTGCGGGCGAAGGCCACCGAGGTGCGGGAACTCGGGGACGGCTGGGACGAGTTGGAGATTCCGTACGGCCACGGCCTGGACGCCTGGCTGGTGGAGTTCGGTCCTGACGTGGTCGTCCTGGAGCCGGCCGAGCTGCGGGCCGACGTGGTGGACCGGCTGCGTGCCGTGGCCAAGGGCTGAGGGGGAGCGGGAAACAACTGTGGCAGGCAAACCGGTCAGGCCCGTCAACGCCATCGACCAGACCCGGCGGATGCTGTCGCTGGTGACCTATCTCAAGGAGCGGCCCGGCGCCCGCGTCGAGGACGTGGCCCGTGCCTTCGGGATCACCGAGGACGAGCTGGTCTCGGACCTCGACGTGCTGCCCATGTGCGGCACCAGCTTCCGTGGCGGTGACCTCCTCGACATCGACACCGACGGTGAGCGCATCTGGTGGCACAACCCGGCCGCGCTCGGTGAGGAGACCGCCGAGCCGCTGAGGCTCGCCGCCGACGAGGCCACCGCGTTGCTCGTCGCCGCCCGCGCGGTGTCCACGCTGCCCGGTCTGCGCGAGGGCGACCGGCAGGCGCTGCTGCGGGCCACCGCCAAGGTGGAGGCCGCCGCCGGTGAGCAGGCGGGGGCGAGCTCCCGGCTGTCGGTGACCTTCGAGTCGGAGGGCGGTGTCTTCGCCGACGTCGACCGCGCGATCTCCGAGCGGCGCCGGCTGTGGATCCGCTACTACTCGCCCGCCCGCGACGAGCTCAGCGAGCGCGAGATCGACCCGATCCGCCTGGTCAGCGTCGGGCACACCTACGTAGAGGCGTGGTGCCGCCGCTCCGAGGCGCGCCGCACCTTCCGGCTCGACCGGGTCGCGGAGATCAGGATCCTGGACGAGCCGTCCGCGCCGCCCGAGATCGAGCTGCGGGACCTCTCCGAGGCGCTGGTGCAGCCGGCCGCCGAGGACCCGGAGGTCGTCGTCGAGGTGGGCCCGGGCGGTCGCTGGGTCGCCGAGTACTACCCGCACGACAGTGCGGATGAGCTTTCGGACGGCGGGCTGCGTATCACCCTGCGCACCCCCGATCCGGCCTCGCTGCGTCGGCTGGCGCTGCGGCTCGGCCGGGACGGCCGCATCGTCTCGCCGAGCGGGCTTGCCGACAGTGCCCGGCAGGCGGCCCGTGAGGCGCTGGCGGCGTACGACGGGGTCGAGGTGCAGGTCGACGTACGGGTCGACGGCCAGGACGACAGGCAGGAGCAGGGGCTTTGAGCGAGTCGGCTACCTCCGGTGCGGCTACCTCCGGTGCGGCCACCTCCGGTACGGCTTCCCCCGGTGCGGTGGGGATGTCCGTGGCGGCTGCCTTCTCGGGGATGAGAAGCGTCTCCCCGATGGTGTTCCGGGCCGGCTGCCCGGACTGCCGGGGGCGCTTCGAGCTCGCCGCGAGCGCTCTGCGGCTGGCCATCGGCGCCACCAGCAAGACCACGTTCTACTCGTTCACCTGCCCGGACTGCGGGGTTTCCGTGCGCAAGCCGGCGGGGGAGCGGATCGTGGAGCTGCTCACCGGCGGCGGGGTCAGGACACTGCGCCTGCACTCCACCCTCTAGGGTCGACTCCATGTTCTGGTCGATGTTCGCCGTCGCTGTGGGCTTCCTGGGGATCGCCGTGCTCGGCGTGCTCGCCGTACGGGTCTTCCTGGAGGCGCAGCGCCTCGGACGGCAGGTGACGGACTCCGCGCAGCGCATCAGTCGGGCCGCGGCGGACCTCGAACAGGCCGCCGAGAGCACCGCCCGCTCTGTGGACGCGCTGTGAGACCTGCTGTGCAGCGCATGTGAGTCCTGCGCCGCAAGCGTTTTGGGTCACTTCGCCCTGTCACCCGGATGGCATGGGCAGGTACGCTGCTGGTCGCGGACCGGAGAACGAGGCCCGGACCGCGGACCGGGAGTACGCACGGGGATTGCCTCACGTTTACCCCTGAGCGTTACGATCGCTGACAACACGATCGTTCGGACACCTGTCCGACCGGTCGGACAGCACCCCACCCCAGCCGCCTCGGTGAGAAGGTAAAGACTTATGTTCGGAAGGCTCGGCGCCCCCGAGATCATTCTCATCCTCGTCGTCATCATCCTGCTGTTCGGCGCGAAGAAGCTTCCCGACATGGCGCGCTCGCTCGGCAAGTCCGCCCGCATCCTCAAGAGCGAGGCGAAGGCGATGAAGGACGAGGGCAAGACCACCCCCGCCCCGGCCGACCCGCCCCACACGGACGACCAGCAGGCTTCGGCGCAGCGCATCATCCAGGCGTCTCCCGGCGACGTGACCAGCTCCCGCCCGGTCACCGAGCCGACGGACACGACCAAGCGCTGACGCAGGGCCGGTGACCTCCGGCCCGCCGCACGAGATGGGAACGTGGGTTGCTGAAGTCTGCCCGCAAAGAGGAGAAGGATCCCGAGGGGCGGATGCCCCTTGCGGATCACCTTCGTGAGCTCCGCAACCGGCTTGCGAAGGCCCTGCTGGCCATCGTCGTCGTCACGATCGTCGCCGCCTTCTTCTACAACGACATCATCAACTTCCTGACGAAGCCGATCCTCGACTCGATCGGCTGCTCGCAGAGTTTTGCGGAACTCGCCAGGTCGGGGTCTTCCGACGAAGCCGCCGAGAAGTGCGCCCGGATCACCATCAACGGTCTGCTCGCGCCCTTCAACCTGGCCCTTCAGGTCTCGCTGATGGCCGGTATCGTGATCGCCTCGCCGATCTGGCTGTACCAGCTCTGGGCGTTCGTCGCCCCGGGTCTGCACCGGCACGAGAAGAAGTACGCCTACGCCTTCGTCTTCACCGGTGCCCCGCTGTTCATCGGCGGCGCCTACTTCGCGTACTCGGTGCTCCCCACCACCGCGAAGGTGTTGATCGACTTCACCCCCAACGGCAGCATCGACAACCAGCTGCCGCTCGACGATCTGCTCCAGCTCGTCACGCGCATGGTGATCGTCTTCGGTCTCTCCTTCGAGCTGCCCCTGCTGCTGATCTTCCTGAACCTCACCGGGATGATCACCGGCAAGCGGATGCTCGGCTGGTGGCGTGGGATGATCATGGGTATCACCGTGTTCGCCGCCGTCGCGACACCGAGCACGGACCCGCTGAGCATGCTCGCGCTGGCCGGACCGATCTGGGTGCTGTACTTCGGTGCGACGTTGTTCTCCCTGGTCAACGACAAGCGTCGGCGTCGCCGCGACGCCCTGGGCCCCGCCGACGACGAGGCCTCCGACCTGGATCTCACCCCCGAGGACATCGGCGAGGTCGAGACGGTCTCCGCGAGCCGGGGGGCGCCCGAGCAGTCGTCGGGTCCGGACCGGGTCAACGGTTATGACGACGTGACCTGAAGATCCCGAAGCGGCTCGTAGGGTCAGTGACGTGACCAGCGAGATCACCCTCTTCGTCAACCCCACCGCGGGCCGCGGCCGGGGCGCCCACGCGGCGCAGCCGGCCGCTTCCGCGTTGCGGGCGGCCGGCTTCCGTGTGCGCACGGTCCTCGGGGAGAACGCCGAGGACGCCCTCACACGCGCGCGTGCCGCCGTCGCGGACGGCACCGGAGCCCTGATCGCCGTCGGTGGCGACGGCATGGCCAACCTCGCACTCCAGGCCGTCGCCGGCACCCGCACCCCGCTCGGCCTGGTCGCCGTCGGTACCGGCAACGACCTCGCCCGCGCCCTGGGCCTGCCGGTGCGCGACCCCGCCGCGGCGGGCCTGCGGATCGCCGAGGACCTCAAGGGCGGCCACCTGCGCGACATCGACCTCGGCCAGGTCGACGGCCGCTGGTTCGGCACCGTCCTCGCCTCCGGCTTCGACTCCCGCGTCAACGACCGCGGCAACCGCATGAGATGGCCCACCGGCCGCTTCAAGTACGACCTCGCGATGCTCGCCGAACTGGCCGCGTTCCGCCCCTTCCCGTACCGCGTCCGCCTCGACGACGGCGAGGTCCGGGAGGTCGACGCCACCCTCGTCGCGGTCGGCAACGGATCGTCGTACGGCGGCGGCATGCGCATCTGCCCCGGCGCCGACCTCACCGACGGCCTGTTCGACGTCACCGTCGTCGGGGACTGTACGCGCGCGACGCTGCTGCGGGTCTTCCCGAGCGTCTACAAGGGCACCCACGTCGACCATCCCAAGGTCAGCGTGTACCGGGCGGCGAAGGTCGAGATCAGCGCGCCCGGCATCACCGGGTACGCGGACGGGGAGCCGCTCGGGGCGCTTCCGCTTCTCGCGCGCTGCATCGGCGGTGCCGTGCGCGTCGTAGGCCTGTGAGCTGCGTAAAGACAAGGTTTCAGCGGGCCGGATCCGGATAATGATCGTCCTGTTGTCAGTGAGGCCCGGTACGCTCGAAAGCACGATGACAGAGGACCTCTCACCGGCCGAGCGGTACGCGGCTGCCCGCCTGCGGGCTGCCGAGCAGGCCACCGCGCTCGCGGGCTTCCGCGAGATGTACGACTTCGGCCTCGACCCCTTCCAGATCGAGGCCTGCCAGGCGCTCGAGGCGGGGAAGGGCGTGCTGGTGGCCGCCCCCACCGGCTCCGGCAAGACGATCGTCGGCGAGTTCGCCGTCCACCTCGCCCTGCAACAGGGCAAGAAGTGCTTCTACACGACGCCCATCAAGGCGCTGTCGAACCAGAAGTACGCCGACCTGTGCCGCCGTTACGGCGCCGACAAGGTCGGTCTGCTCACCGGCGACAACAGCGTCAACTCCGAGGCGCCGGTGGTCGTGATGACCACCGAGGTGCTGCGGAACATGCTGTACGCGGGCTCGCAGACCCTCCTCGGACTCGGCTACGTGGTCATGGACGAGGTGCACTACCTCTCCGACCGCTTCCGTGGTGCCGTCTGGGAAGAGGTGATCATCCACCTGCCCGAGTCGGTCACGCTCGTCTCGCTGTCGGCGACCGTGTCCAACGCCGAGGAGTTCGGCGACTGGCTCGACACCGTCCGCGGTGACACCGAGGTGATCGTCTCCGAGCACCGGCCCGTGCCGCTGTTCCAGCACGTGCTCGCCGGACGGCGGATGTACGACCTGTTCGAGGAGGGCGAGGGTCAGAAGAAGGCCGTCAACCCCGACCTCACCCGGCTGGCCAGGATGGAGGCCCAGCGGCCCTCCTACCAGGACCGCAGACGCGGCAGGGCGATGCGCGAGGCCGACCGGGAGCGGGAGCGCAGACAGCGCTCGCGGGTGTGGACCCCGAGCCGTCCCGAGGTCATCGAGCGGCTCGACGCCGAAGGGCTGCTGCCCGCCATCACGTTCATCTTCAGCCGAGCCGCCTGCGAGGCGGCCGTACAGCAGTGTCTGTACGCCGGGCTGCGGCTCAACGACGACGAGGCGCGGGGCAGGGTGCGCGCGTTGGTCGAGGAGCGCACCGCCTCCATCCCGACCGAGGATCTGCACGTCCTCGGGTACTACGAGTGGCTGGAAGGCCTGGAGCGCGGCATCGCGGCCCACCACGCGGGCATGCTGCCGACGTTCAAGGAGGTCGTCGAGGAACTGTTCGTGCGTGGCCTGGTCAAGGCCGTGTTCGCGACGGAGACCCTCGCGCTCGGCATCAACATGCCCGCCCGCTCCGTGGTGCTGGAGAAGCTCGTCAAGTGGAACGGCGAGCAGCACGCCGACATCACGCCCGGCGAGTACACCCAGCTGACGGGGCGTGCGGGGCGGCGCGGCATCGACGTCGAGGGCCATGCCGTGGTGCTGTGGCAGCGCGGCAGCAGTCCCGAGCACCTGGCCGGCCTGGCGGGCACGCGCACGTATCCGCTCCGGTCCAGCTTCAAGCCGTCGTACAACATGGCGGTCAACCTGGTCGAGCAGTTCGGGCGGCACCGGTCGCGCGAACTGCTGGAGACGTCGTTCGCGCAGTTCCAGGCCGACAAGTCCGTCGTCGGCATCTCGCGGCAGGTACAGCGCAACGAGGAGGGTCTTGAGGGCTACAAGGAGTCCATGACCTGCCACCTCGGCGACTTCGACGAGTACGCGCGGCTGCGGCGGGAACTGAAGGACCGCGAGACCGAGTTGGCCCGCCAGGGCGCCAACCAGCGGCGTGCGGAAGCCGCGACGGCGCTGGAGAAGCTCAAGCCGGGCGATGTCATCCATGTGCCGACCGGCAAGTACGCCGGGCTGGCGCTGGTGTTGGACCCGGGGCTGCCCGCCGGCCGGTCCAACGGGCATCGCGGGTTCGAGCAGCATGACGGGCCGCGGCCGCTGGTGCTGACCGCCGAACGGCAGGTCAAGCGGCTGGCGTCGATGGACTTCCCGGTCCCCGTCGAGGCCTTGGACCGGATGCGGATCCCGAAGTCCTTCAACCCGCGCTCGCCGCAGTCCCGTCGGGACCTGGCGTCCGCGCTGCGCACCAAGGCCGGGCACATTCCGCCGGAGCGGGCCCGCAAGAAGCGGTCGCAGGCCGCCGACGACCGTGAGATCGCACGGCTGCGGACGGAGATCCGGGCGCACCCCTGCCACGGGTGCGACGAGCGGGAGGACCATGCGCGCTGGGCCGAGCGGTACCACCGGCTGCTGCGGGACACCTCGCAGCTGGAGCGCCGCATCGAGGGCCGAACGAACACCATCGCGCGGACCTTCGACCGGATCGTCGCGCTGCTGACCGAGCTGGACTATCTGCGGGCCGACGAGGTCACCGAACACGGGAAGCGGCTTGCGCGGCTCTACGGCGAGCTCGATCTGCTGGCCAGCGAGTGCTTGCGGGCGGGAGTCTGGGAGGGGCTTGCTCCCGCGGAGCTGGCCGCGTGTGTCTCGGCGTTGGTGTACGAGGCGCGGGTCGGTGACGACGCGATGGCACCGAAGGTGCCGACCGGTGCGGCGAAGGCCGCGCTCGGGGAGATGGTGCGGATCTGGGGGCGGCTCGACGCCCTTGAGGAGGACTTCCGGATCACGCAGTCCGAAGGGGTCGGGCAGCGTGAGCCGGATCTCGGGTTCGCCTGGGCCGCGTACATGTGGGCCAGTGGGAAGGGACTGGACGAGGTGCTTCGGGAGGCTGAGATGCCGGCCGGGGACTTCGTGCGGTGGTGCAAGCAGGTGATCGATGTGTTGGGGCAGATCTCGGCCGCGGCGCCTTCTCGGGAGGGGTCTTCTGTGGCCAAGACAGCGCGTAAGGCTGTGGATCAGTTGCTGCGGGGGGTTGTGGCCTACTCGTCGGTGGGGTGAGGGTTTGGAGGGCGGGTTCCCGCGCCCCCTAGGCTCGTCATCTGCCCGTGTGCTTCAGGTAGTTCCGCCAGCTGCCGTGTGCCGTGATGTCCTCGGCATCGCGTAGGGCAGTGGGTTCGCAGAGGAAGCCTGGGACCCGGCTGCCGTCCGCCAGTTCCACGCTGCCCAGGGTCATCGGGCGGGGGAGTGCGGACAGGAGGCGGCCCAGGCCCTCTGCCGGGAGGCGCCAGATCTCTGTCTCGATCGGCGCTCCTTCCTTGCCCACGTGCACCAGGCCCGGCTTCGGTGGGGTCGTCCGCAAGGCGTGCAGGCGGTAGGCCGGGGCCGTTGTGGTCGTGCGTTCCAAGCGGGCGCCCAGCGACAGGAGCTGGGGGTTCAGGGGCTGGCCCGACAAGTGGGCGCCCACCACCGCAAGTCGGGTCCGCGGCTGGAGCAGGGCCGCGATCCTCGTCAGGCGTTCGTCCGTGAACGCCGGGCCGATCAGCATCACGCCGAACGGGAGGCCGTTCACCTCGCCCGCCGGTGCCGCCACCGCCGCCAGGTCGAAGAGGTTCGTCGAGTTGGTGAAGCGGCCCAGGCGGGCGTTGGTGGCGAGGGGATCGGCGGCCACTTCGGCCAGGGTGGGGTGACCCGGGGTCGTGGGAAGCAACAGGGCGTCCGCGTCCGAGAGTTCCGCCAGGGCTCGGGTGCGCAGGGCGGACAGGCGGTCCAGGTCGGCGTAGAGCTGGTGGGCCGGGATGTCGCGGGCCCGGGTGATGATGCCGGCGACGGTCGGGTCCAGGCCCTCACCTCCCTCCGCCAGCAACTTGTCGACAAAGCTCCCCACCGCTGTGTAGCGCTCGGCCACGAACGCGCCCTCGTAGAGCATCGCGGCCGCCTCGGTGAACGGGGTGAGGTCGAGGGGCTGGATCTCGACGCCCGTGGATGCCAGCTGCGCCACCGCCGCCTCGTAGGCCTCCGCCCAGCCCTCGTCCAGTTCGCCCAGCTGGTCGAGGGACGGGACCGCTGTCCGCCAGGGGCCGGGTGGCCGGCCGGGGACGGGCGGTGGGGTGGCCGTCGTCATGTGGGACAGGGCCTGCTCCGCCTCCGCGAGGGTGCGGGCGAAGACCGTCACGCAGTCCAGGGAGGCGCAGGCCGGGACCACTCCGGCCGTCGGGACCAGGCCCCGGGTGGGTTTGAGGCCGACGATGCCGTTGAACGCGGCCGGTACCCGGCCCGAGCCCGCCGTGTCGGTGCCCAGGGCGAAGTCGACCAGACCGAGGGCCACCGCGACCGCCGAGCCCGAGCTGGAGCCGCCGCTGACGCGGGACGGATCATGGGCGCCCCGGACGGCGCCGTTCGGGGAGCGGGTGCCCACCAGGCCGGTCGCGAACTGGTCCAGGTTCGTGGTGCCCAGCACGATCGCGCCGGCCGCGCGCAGGCGGGCGACCACGGGAGCGTCCGCCTCGGGATGGTAGGCGTACGCCGGGCAGCCCGCGGTCGTCGGCAGGCCCGCCACGTCGATGTTGCCCTTGGCGGCGAACAGACGCCCGGCCAGCGGGAGGCCCTCGCGGGCGTCGACGGCACGGGCCTCGGCCTCGACCTCCTCCTGCGGGCGCAGGTCGATCCAGATCTCCGGTCGGTCCACGGCCTCGATACGGGCGTAGGCGGCGCGGACGCGGGTGAGAGCGTCGGTCATGGGGTTCCTCTCAGTTCGCGGGCGCGAGGACCAGCAGTGCCGTCCCCGCCTCCACCTGGTCGCCCGGTCTGGCCAGGATCTCCGCCACCACGCCGTCGACCGGCGCGTGCACCCTGGACTCCATCTTCATCGCCTCCAGTGCGAGCAGCGGCTGTCCGGCCGTCACCTCGTCACCGGGTGCGACGTTCAACTGCCATACGGAGGCGGCGAACTCGGCCTCGATCAGGCTTCCTCCCGCGGGGACCGTCACCTCGGCCGGGGGAGCCGGTACGGCCGCCGTCTCCGCCCTGGTGAACTCGCCGGCGGCCTCCCACGCGTCGCGCTCCGCGGTGAACGCCGACTGCTGCCGCGCCTTGAACTCCCCTATGGACGCGGCGTTCTCGGCGAGGAAGCCCTGGTACTCGGCGAGCGAGAAGGTGCCCTCCTCGATACGGGGCACGAAGCGGCCCGAGGCGATGTCGGCCCGCAGGTCGAGGAGTTCGTCCGGGCCGACCGGGTACCACTTGATCCGGTCGAAGAAGCGCAGCAGCCAAGGGGCCCCCGGCTCGAACGCGCCGCGTTGCTGCCACCCCGACCACACCTGGGTCGTGCGGCCCACGAACTGGTATCCGCCGGGCCCCTCCATGCCGTAGACGCAGAGGTAGGCGCCGCCGATGCCGACGGAGTTCTCGGCGGTCCAGGTGCGGGCCGGGTTGTACTTGGTGGTCACCAGGCGGTGGCGGGGGTCGAGGGGGGTGGCGACGGGGGCGCCCAGGTACACGTCTCCCAGGCCCAGGACGAGGTATTCGGCGGCGAAGACCGTGTCGTACACGTCGTTCACGGACGCCAGGCCGTTGACCCGGCGGATGAACTCGATGTTCCAGGGGCACCAGGGCGCGTCGTCGCGGACGCCCGCCATGTAGCGGGCGATCGCCTCGCGGGTCGCCGGGTCGTCCCAGGACAGGGGGAGGTGGACGGTGCGGGAGGGGACGACGAGCTCGTCCGTGGGCGGGAGACCTGCGGTGATCTCGCGTACGGCGGCCAGGAGTCGGGGTGGGGAGAGACGGGTCGGGTCCGTCTGGATCTGGAGGGAGCGGATGCCCGGGGTGAGGTCCGTGATGCCCTCGGGGCCGTCCGCGGCCACCGCTTCCATCAGGGCGTGGACGCGCATGCGCAGCGCCAGGTCGAGTTGCATGGGGCCGAATTCGACGAGCAGGTTGTCGTCGCCGCTGCGGCGGTACGTCACGTCCCCGTCGCGGGCGAGGATGCCGCCGTCCACGATCTCCGGGCGGGGGGAGCCGTCCACGGTCACGGGAGTGAAGCGCACGGTGTCCCCCGGGCGCAGCTGGCCCAGCTTCCAGCGCTCGGTGCTCAGGACCGTCGCCGGGCACACGAAGCCGCCGAGGGACGGTCCGTCGGGGCCGAGCAGTACCGGCATGTCGCCGGTGTAGTCGACGGCGCCGACCGAGTAGGGGGTGTCGTGGATGTTGGACGGGTGCAGGCCCGCCTCGCCGCCGTCGGTGCGGGCCCAGCGGGGCTTGGGGCCGACGAGACGGACGCCGGTGCGGGCCGAGTTGAAGTGCACCTTCCAGTCGGCCGCGTAGAAGTCGCGGATGTCGTCCTCGGTGAAGAACTCCGGTGCCGCGTGCGGGCCTTCGACGGCGCCGATGTGCCAGGTCGAGCCGTAGGAGGGGCGGTCGGTGACCGGGGTTCCGGTGGTCCGGGTTCCGCCGTGCAGGACGTCACCGGTGCGCAGGGCCCTGCCGCCGTGGCCGCCGAAGCGGCCGAGGGTGAAGGTGCTCGCGCTGCCGAGGAAGGCAGGGACGTCGAGGCCGCCGGCGACGAGGACGTAGGTGCGCAGGCCGTGTTCCCGAGGGGCACCGATGGAGAGCGTCGCGCGCGCGGGCACCGTCACCGGTTCCCATTGCGGGACCGGGACACCGTCCACGGTGACCTCGGCCGGGGCGCCGGTGACACAGACGGTGGTGGGGTGGGTGAACCTCAACGAGGGGCCCTGGAGGGTGCATTCGAGGCCGGGGGCGCCTTCGTGGTTGCCGAGCGCCTGGTTGCCGAGTCGGAAGGCGCGGTCGTCCATCGGGCCGCACGGAGGGACGCCGACCTGCCAGTAGCCGGTGCGGCCGGGCCAGTCCTGCACGGTGGTGAGGGTCCCGCCGGAGACGACCTCGATGCGGGGGGTGGGGTCGGCGATGCTCGCCAGGGTCGCGGTCGAGTGCGTCGCCTGGGTGAAGCGCGGGTCCGCGAGGGCGGCGCGGACCAGGCCGAGGTTGGTCTCGATGCCGTCGACACGGGTGCGGGCCAGCGCCTCGTCGAGCCGGCGCAGTGCGTGCGCGCGGTCCGAGCCGTACGCGATGACCTTCGCGAGCATCGGGTCGTACGACGTCGTCACCTCGGTGCCGGTCTCCACCCAGCCGTCGACGCGGACGCCGGGCGGGAACTCGACCCGTGTCAACAGGCCCGCGCTGGGCCGGTGTTCGCGAGAGGGGTCCTCGGCGTAGACGCGGGCCTCGACGGCGTGCCCGCGCGGTGGGCCGGGGGCGCGGACGACGTCCCTCTCACCGCGGGCCAGACGCAGCATCCAGGCGACGAGGTCGACGCCGTAGATCTCCTCGGTGACCGGATGCTCCACCTGGAGACGGGTGTTGACCTCCAGGAAGTACGCCTCCTCGCGCGCGGCGTCGTAGACGAACTCGACGGTCCCGGCGGATCGGTAGCCGACGGAGGCACACAAGTCGCGTGCGGAGTCGCTGAGTTGTCGGCGCACGTGGTCCGGGAGTCCGGGGGCCGGTGCCTCCTCCAGGACCTTCTGGTTGCGGCGTTGCAGGGAGCAGTCGCGGTCGCCGAAGGTGACGACCCGGCCCGTGCCGTCGCCGAAGACCTGTACCTCGACATGGCGGGCGTGCTCGACCAGGCGCTCCAGGAAGACGCCCGCCGAGGAGAAGGAGGCGGCGGCGACGCGCTGCACCCGCTCCCAGGCGTCGGTGAGTTCGGCGGCGGAGCGGCAGGCCGACATGCCGATGCCGCCGCCCCCGCCGGTCGCCTTGAGCATGACGGGGTAGCCGATCGCGGACGCCTGTGCGCGCGCCTCCTCCAGGGAGGCCAGCAGGCCCGTCCCCGGCGCCAGTGGCACCCCCGCGGTCTCGGCCGCCGCCCGCGCGGTGTGCTTGGCGCCGAACAGCTCCAGCTGCTCCGGCGTCGGGCCCACGAACACGATCCCGGCGGCCTCGCAGCGGCGCGCGAACTCGGCGTCCTCGGACAGGAAGCCGTACCCGGGGTGGATGGCCCCCGCCCCGGAGTCCTTGGCGGCCTTCAGGACCAGGTCGGCGTCGAGGTAGGACTCCTTCGCGGGCGCCGGGCCGAGTCGAACCGCTTCGTCGGCAAGTCGGACGTGGGGTGCCGAGCGGTCGGGATCGGAGTACACGGCGACCGTGCGCAGGCCCAACTCCCGTGCCGTACGGATGATCCGTACCGCTATCTCGCCCCGGTTCGCGACCAGCAGCGTGTCGAAGCTCATTCGGCGGCCCCGATCGTCATTTCCACCGCGGTCGGCTCGAAGCCGTTGCAGGGGTTGTTGATCTGAGGGCAGTTGGAGACGAGGACGAGGACGTCGCGGTCGGCGCGCAGGGTGAGGGAGAGACCCGGCGCCGAGATGCCGTCCACGATGCCGAGGGTGCCGTCCTTCTCGACGGGCACGTTCATGTACCAGTTGATGTTGGAGACCAGGTCCCGCTTGCCCAGACCGTAACGGGCGCCCTCGGCGAGGAAGTTGTCCACGCAGGCGTGCTGCGACCAGGTGTGGTGGCCGTAGCGGAGGGTGTTCGACTCCTTGGAGCAGGCGCCGCCGACCGTGTCGTGGCGGCCTACGTCGTCGGCGACGACCGTCATCAGCGGTGTGTGCTCGTTGGACATCAGCACGCTGCCCGTGGTGAGGAAGATGCCGCCCTGGGCGTGGATGGTGTCGGGCGCGCTGTAGCGGACGGACGTGTCGTGGGCGTCGTAGACGAGGAAGTCGACGGCCTGGTTGCCGTGCAGATCGGTGAGGGTGAGCGTCTCGCCGGAACGCAGGACGGCGGACCAGGCGGCGCGAGCGGGAACGACGGCCTTCACGGGACCGACGGCCTTCGCGGGAATCACGGACGTCATGCGAGCCCCCTCGCGGCGAGGAATTCGGCGGTGTTCAGGAAGGCGCGGCGGCCCTCGGGCGTGGCCTCCCAGAGCGGGTCGCCGGGTGCGGTGGGTCCGGCGCGCCAGGCGAGGACCTCCAGCGGGGTGCTGACGTAGTCGGGGCGCGGGTCGGCCGGGTGCGGGACGTTGGCGATCAGCACGGTGACGTCCTGCTCGGTGCGCAGGGTGACGTGGGCGCCCGCTCCGGCCGAGCCGGTGAAGTCCAGGGCGCCGTCCTCGCGGACCTCCACGCCCTGGAAGAAGGAGAGCGAGGGCGGCAGATCACGGGGCTCGAGACCGTTCTTGGCCGCCGCCAGCTTGAACAGCTCGCGTCCGGCGGGGGAGGGGGACTGCGGGGTGCCGTCGCCGTACCGCTCGGTGTTGCGTACGAGGCCGGAGGTGCCGCACAGCGTGTCGTGCCGGCCGGAGGTGTCGGCGACGACGGTCGCGAGGACGCGGCCCTGGTCGGACAGGAGCAGCCGGCCCTCGCCGAGGTAGGCGTTCCACTGCACCTTCACCGTGTCGGCGACGTTCAGCCGCTCCCAGGGGCGGTCCGCCGCGTACAGCAGAAGGTGGGCGCAGGCGTCGCCGCGCAGGTCGGTCAGGCGCAGCTCGGTGCCGCGGGCGAGGAGGCGGTGGGTGTAGTTGCCGCCCGCGACCGTCTCGGCCCACACCAGATGGCCCGCCTCGCAGGGGGGATCCGGCCAGTCGGCGGCCGGTACCACCGGCATGGTCTCGGTGCGCGTGCCCTGCTGGGCGCGGGCGTGATCGCGCGCTCCGTATGTGGTCGCTGTGGCCATCGCGGGACCTCCGGCTCCGGTCTATTTCTGTCGTGCGACAGAAATTAGGGGCGGGGTGGTTCGCTCGGGTTGCCCGGGTGTTGCGGGGCGGTTACCGAGGGCTCACCCCCCGGTCGGCCCGAGATCACCGGGCGGCGCCCTGTGCGAGGATCGAACCCATGGGAGCGACAGGTGGGCGACGGGTCGGCAGGCCGCGCGCCGCGCAGCGGCCGGACAGCGGCCTTGAGCCGCGCGACGAACTCCTCGCCGCCGCCGCGGAGTTGTTCACCACCCGTGGCTACGCGGCCACCACCACCCGGGCCGTCGCCGAGCGCGCGGGTATGCGCCAGGCCTCCATGTACCACTACGTCTCCGGCAAGGAGGAACTGCTCGCCCAGCTCCTGGAGTCCACGGTCACCCCGTCCCTGGCGTACGCGCGTGAGCTCCTCGCCGACGACGCGACACCGGCCGGGGACCGGCTGTGGGAGCTGTGCCGCGCCGACGTCGAGGTGCTGTGCGGTGGCCCGCACAATCTGGGCGGCCTGTATCTGCTGCCCGAGGTGCGCGCCGAGAGGTTCGCCGGGTTCCACGCCGTGCGCGCCGAACTCAAGGACGCCTACCGTCAGTTGCTCGCCGCGACCGTGGCCGGGGGCGCGCTCGCCAAGAGCGAGCTGGATCTGCGCACCGACCTGGTCTTCGGGCTGATCGAAGGCGTCATCCTCGTCCACCGCTCCGACCCCGAGCGCCCGGTGTCGGTGTTCGCGGAGGCGACGGCCGATGCCGCCCTGCGTATCGCCGGGGTCTGAATCTCCCTACGGGAAGCGGCTCTTCACTCGTCACGGTGAGTGGTTTTCGCATGTCTGTTCACGGTGACACACCGTGTGCGAATGGCGGCTCAGCGTGTAAATGGAGCTGAGAGTACTCCTGTCGCGAGGTGCGTTTCAGGCGCTTGCCGAATATGACACGGCGATGATCCGGTCGGACTAAGCTCGCCCGCAGCGCACCGAGTTGAGATGTATTCGGGCGCTTGTTCCCCAAATATGCGCCTCCCAGCCGATATGTTTCAGAGGGCCTACATGGTGAGTGTTCAATCCCCACCCGGACGCCGTGAACTTCCCTACGCGCGCGTGCTGTTGCTGCCCGCGATACTGATGGCCGCGGCGACCGGAGCCGCAGCCGCCGCAGTGTCGGAGCCCGCCCGCACAGCCGTCGGCTGGTGCGGCGGCGTCGCCATGCTCCTGGTGCTCGCGGCGGCGGCCGAAGCGGTACGTCGCGGCCGGGCCCTGCGTGACCTGCGGGACGAGCACGCTCGTCACACCGCGTATCTGGAACGCCGGGTCGCCTCCCACGAGGGCGAGATGCTCCGCTTCGCCAAGGAGATCGCGCCCGCCGCGATCCACCGGTTGCGATCCGGAAATTCGCCCGGTGAGGTGATTCGCCGCATCGGCGACATCGACCCCTCCTACCGCGAACTCCCCGAGTCGCAGCTGATGGTGCTCAAGACGGTCCTCGACATCATCGACCGCGAGGAAGCCCTGCGCGACTCCGCCCAGCGGTCCTTCGTCAGCATCGCCCGCCGCGTCCAGGCCATCGTCCACCAGCAGAACAAGGAACTGCGGGAGATGGAGGAGGACCACGGCCGCAACCCCGAGGTCTTCGACGACCTCCTGCGCATCGACCACGGCACCGCGCTGATCGGCCGCCTCGCCGACTCCATCTCCGTGCTCGGCGGCGGCCGCCCAGGCCGCCAGTGGCCCGACCCCGTCCCGCTCTACAGCGTGCTGCGCGGCGGCATGTCCCGCATCCTCGAGTACCGCCGCATCAAGCTGGACTCCATCGCCCAGGTCAACATCCGCGGCATCTCCGTCGAGCCGGTCATCCACGCGGTCGCGGAACTCCTGGACAACGCCACCCGCTACTCGCCGCCGCAGACCAAGGTCCACGTCACCGCGACCGAGGTGCAGACCGGCGTCGCCGTCGAGATCGAGGACGCCGGCGTCAGCTTCAGCGAGGAGGCCCGCAACAAGGCCGAAGGCATGCTGGAGCGGGCCCAGGCCGGCGTCGACCTCCAGGACCTCGGCGACTCCCCGCGCCTGGGCCTGGCCGTCGTAGGGCGCCTGTGCTCGCAGTACGACATGCAGGTCTCGCTGCGCAGTTCGGCGTACGGCGGTGTCCGCGCCGTCCTCGTCGTGCCGCGCGAGATGATGACCAGCGAGCCCGCCCCCGGACTCGCCCACGGCATCGGCGCCGGCGCCGTGCCGAAGACCGAAGGTGCGCTCGAGGGTCCCAAGCGCGCACCCAAGAGGCGCCGCCCCACCAGCCCCCGCATCCCGGCCACCATGTCCATGGAGGACGAGGTCCCCGAGGTGACCGAATGGACCGCGGGCGGGCTGCCGCAGCGCCGCAGTCGGGTCAAGATCCCGCTCAGCCAGCGGCTCGCCGAACAGGCCGCCGCCGAGAAGGCCGAGCGGGAGGGCAAGCCGTCCATCTGGTCGACGCCCGCCCCCGCCCCCGTGCCGGAGCAGAAGGAACCCGAACCCGGCCTGTGGGTCGAGGCGTTCTGGAACGGACTCAAGGGCGACCCGGACCCGACCGCACTCACCCAGCAGACCACCGAGCCGGCCCGCATCGAGGCCGACGACGAGAGGGACCACAAGTGATCCAGCAGCGCGCCAACTTCGACTGGATGCTCAAGGATCTCGCCGATGGCGTACCGGGCATCGAGATGATCGTGGTGCTCTCCGCCGACGGACTGCGCATCGCCCGCCACGGCGGCGACCCGGACGCGGCCGACCGGGTCGCCGCGGCCTGCGCGGGGCTCCAGAGCCTGGCCGGAGCCGTCGCCCACGAGATCCCGGGCAGCGACGGCCGGATGAAGATGGTCCTCATCGAGATCAACGGCGGCTACTTCTATCTGATGGCCGCGGGTCCCAACGCGTACCTCGCGGTCCTGTCCGACGTGGTCGCCGAACCAGGACTGATGAGCAACAGAATGCGCGACCTGGTCGTCCGGATCGGGGCCCATCTGACCAGTCCGCCCAGGCGCAACGGCCAGACCGTATGACTCCTCCGCAACGCCAGCGGCGATACCCCAGTCCCGAAGTCGTCGAACCGGTCCCCAAGCCCGAGGGGGAGGGCGGCGGAAAGCGCCCTCCGGAACGCCTGTACGTGGTCGCCGGACCGGACGGCGAGCGCGCCGACCTCGACCTCGTCACGTTAATCGTGGCGCGCGCCGACCCACCGCCCTCCGCGACGCCCGAGCAGACGGCGATGCTCCGGCTCACCACGGCACCCCTCTCGGTGGCCGAGCTCTCGGCCTATCTCAACCTGCCGTTCAGCGTGGTGACCGTGCTGCTCACCGAGATGCTGACGGCCGAACTGGTGCAGGCGCGCTCCCCGATCGTCCGGCAGGCGCTCCCCGACCGTTCCCTTCTCGAAGCGGTGATGCATGGACTTCAAAGGCTCTGACACCATCCCCGGACCACGCACGGAGGATCATCTGCCGCACACGGCCCAGGCCGCGGTGAAGATCGTGATCGTGGGCGGCTTCGGAGTCGGCAAGACGACGATGGTCGGCTCGGTCAGTGAGATCCGGCCGCTGACCACCGAGGAGACCATGACGCAGGCCGGGATCGGGGTCGACGACAACTTCGGCTCCGACACCAAGACGGCCACCACCGTCGCCATGGACTTCGGCCGGATCAGCATCACCGACCAGCTCGTGCTGTACCTGTTCGGCACCCCGGGCCAGGAACGCTTCTGGTTCCTGTGGAACGGCCTGTTCGAAGGCGCGCTCGGCGCGGTGGTCCTCGTGGACACCCGCCGCCTCGAAGTCAGCTTCGACGTCATAGGACGGCTGGAGGAGCGCGGAGTGCCCTTCGTCGTCGCCGTCAACAGCTTCCCGGACGGGCCGCGTTACCCCGTCGCGGACCTGCGCAGCGCGCTCGACCTGGCCCCGGAGATCCCCATCGTGGAGTGCGACGCGCGCCGCCGCGCGTCCAGCCGCGATGTGCTGATGACCCTGATGCGTTTCCTGCACTCGCTCGCGATGACGGGCGCGCTCACCTGACGTCCTGAACTTTGCCGGGCGCCGCCACCCGACCTCAACTCACCTGCAACCGGATCCACTTCGGAGCGATCACTGTGACGCCTGAATCCCACTCCCTGACCGGTGCCGGCCCCGTGGCCGGCCCGCCCCCCGGCTGCCCCGCCCACGGCCGCGGCCCCGGAGGACTGCACCGGCTGTACGGCCCCGAGGCGGAGGACCTCGAAGGGCTCTACGAGCAACTCCGCCAGGACCACGGCCCGGTGGCGCCCGTGCTGCTCCACGACGACGTGCCGATGTGGATCGTCCTCGGCCACGCCGAGAACCTCCATCTGGTGGGCACGCCCTCGCACTTCTGCCGGGACAGCCGCATCTGGACCCCGCAGATCGAGGGCATGGTCAAGCCCGACCACCCGATGATGCCGCACATCGCCTGGGCGCCCATCTGCTCCTACGCCGAGGGCGACGAGCACCTGCGGCTGCGCGGCGCGGTCACCGGCGCCATGTCGACCATCGACTACCGCTCCATCCGCCGCCACATCAACCGTTACACCCAGCGCCTGGTGAACGACTTCTGCGAGAGCGGCGAGGCCGATCTCATGAGCCAGTTCGCCGAGCATCTGCCGATGGCCATCCTGTGCGAGATCCTCGGCATGCCGGACGAGTACAACGACCGGCTCGTCCAGGCCACCCGCGACCTCCTCAAGGGCACCGAGACGGCCAACGCCAGCCAGGGGTACGTCATGGGCGTCCTCCAGCGGCTCGCCGAACGCCGCCGCAGGGAGCCCCACGACGACTTCGCCAGCCACCTCGTGCTGCACCCGGCGAAGCTCACCGACGACGAGGTCACCACCCACCTCTGGCTCGTCCTCATGGCCGCCTACGAGGCCACGGTCAACCTCATCGGCAACGTCATCCGCATGGTCCTCACCGATCCGGGCTTCCGCGCCCAGCTGAACGGCGGCCAGATGACGGTGCAGGAAGCGGTCGAGCAGTCCCTGTGGGACGAGCCGCCGTTCAGCACCGTCTTCGCCTACTACGCCAAGCAGGACACCGAGCTGGGCGGCCAGCGCATCCGCAAGGGGGACGGCCTGCTGTTCGGCATCGCGCCGGGCAACGTCGACCCCCGGGTCCGCCCCGACCTCAACGCCGGTATGCAGGGCAACCGTTCCCACCTCGCCTTCGGCGGCGGTCCGCACGAGTGTCCCGGACAGGACATCGCCCGTGGCATCGCGGACACCGGTGTCGACGCGCTGCTGATGCGGTTGCCGGACGTCCAACTCGACTGCGAGGAGGACGAGTTGGAGTGGCGTCAGTCGATCTCCTCGCGGCATCTGGTGGAACTGCCGGTCCGGTTCGCGCCCAAGCCGCAGCAGGACATCATGCAGAAGCCGGGCCACGCTCCGGTGCCGCAGCAGCGGCCCGCCTGGCAGCTCGGCACGGAGCCGACGGCACCGGAGACACCGGCGGTGGTGGAACCCCAGCCGGCCGCCGCGCCGCCGCAGCCGCCCACGCCCGAACCCGTCCGGCCGATGGGTGCCTGGCGGCGGTTCCTGCGCTGGTGGCGGGGCTACTGACCGGCCCAGTCGGCGTACGAGGACCAGGCCTCCAACACTCCGGTGCTGCGGAACCGGTGTTCCGTCCCCGTGACCGGGTCGGTGAACTCCAGTGAGCGTGCGAGAAGTTGCAGCGGTCGCCGGAAGTCACCGGCCGGCACGGCGTCCGTCACCACGGGATACAGCGGATCACCGAGCAGGGGCAGACCCAGCGCGTTCATATGGACCCGCAGCTGATGGGTCTGCCCGGTGGCCGGCAGCAGCCGGTACCGGCCGAGTCCGTCGCGGTGGTCGATGAGTTCGACGCCGCTGACGGCATTGGGCTCGCCCTCCACCTCGTAGGCGGCCAGCACCCCGCGTTCCTTCACGATCCGGCTGCGCACGGTCCGGGGCAGGGCGAGCGTCGGGTCGTACGGTGCGATCGCCTCGTACTCCTTGCGCACCCGCCGCCTGGCGAACAGCGTCTGGTACGCGCCCCGTTCCTCGGGGCGCACCGTGAACAGCACGAGTCCGGCGGTGAGCCGGTCGAGGCGGTGGGCGGCGCCCAGCGCCGGGATGTCCAGGTCCCGGCGCAGTCGGGCGAGCGCGGTCTCGGTGACATGGCTGCCGCGCGGAGTGGTGGCCAGGAAGTGCGGCTTGTCGGCGACGACGATGTGCTCGTCCCGGTACACGACCCCGAGCGGGAACGGCACCGGCACCTCGGGCGGCAGCTCCCGGTGGAACCACACGTACAGGCCGGGGACGTACTCCGCGTCGGGCGCCACCGCCCGTCCGTCCGCGGCGACGACCTGCCCCGCCGTGAACATCCCGTCGACGACCCCGGCCTCCGCCCCGCTGAGCCGCTGCACGAGGTACTCCCGGACCGTGCCCCACGGTCCGTCCGGGGGCAGCCGGACCCGCACCGGGTCCACCCCCTCACGCTGGGGGAGGGGAGCGGGCGGGATCCGGTTCTTGCGTCTCATCACCGGCCAGGGTAGATCGTCAGGCCGGGGCGACGGCCTCCACGGGGAGCGTCGACCGGGCCTTGCGGACCCGGTAGGCCACACCCGCCGCGACGGTGACGACGAGGAACAGCACCGTGAACCACTGGAAGTACCAGTGGCCGCCCGCCGGGTCGTACACCGCGGCTCGGGGCCAGGCCAGGTTGACGGCCATGAGGAGGCCGTAGACGAGGGCGAGGGCGTTGACCGGGACACCCCAGCGGCCGAGGGAGAAGAGCGGCGCGCCCGTCTCGTCGGTGCCGTCCGTGCCGTCGGTGGTGAAGCGGCCGCGCAGCCGGGCGACGAGGAGCGGGCCGGTGACCATCGCGTACGCCAGGTACAGCATCACGATGCAGGTGGTGCCGATGGCCAGGAACGCCTCCGGGGAGGCGAAGTTCAGCAGGAGCAGGGCCGCTGCGAGGACACCCACGACGAGGGCGGGCGCGGTCGGCATGCCGGTGCGGGGGTTGACCCGGGCGAGCCGGGCCGAGAAGGGCAGTTGCCGGTCGCGGGCCATGGAGAACAGCATCCGGCAGGCCGCCGTCTGGATCGCGAGGGTCGCCACCGCGATCGCCACCACCACGTCGGCCAGCAGCACCTTGCCCACGCCGTCGCCCAGGCTGCTGGTGAGGACGTAGCTCAGCCCGTCGACCGCGAGGCGCCCGTCCGTGAGGCTGGGCGCCGCCAGCAGGCCGCCCAGCACGATCAGCCCGCCGAGCAGCCCCGCCGCGCCCAGCGCGGTGAGGATCGTCCGGGGCGCGGTACGGCGGGGACGGTGCGTCTCCTCACTCATCTCGCCCGCGCTGTCGAAGCCGATCATCACGTACGCGGCCGTGAACGAACCCACCAGCAGCGCCCCCAGCAGTCCGCTCTGTGCGGCGCCCTCGGTGTGGAAGGTGATGCCCGGAGTGCGCTCGGAGTGGGTGAGCAGCAGGACGACGATCAGTACCGCGCCGATGATCTCGGCGGTCACGCCGACCCGGTTGATCACGGACATCACGCGGTTGTCCAGGACGTTCACCAGGGTCGTCAGCGCCAGCAGGACCACCCCGAGCAGCGCCGCGTTGGCCGCGCCGTCCGCCGAGGTCGGTGCCGGGTCGGTGCCGACCAGTTGGAAGCCGGACCAGATGGCGGGCAGCACCATCTGGAGCGCCAGGGCCGCCGCGGCGACCACCACGATCTGTCCGATCACCATGATCCAGCCGGCGAACCAGCCGAAGGTGAGGTTCGAGAGGCGGGACGACCACTGGTAGATCGCGCCGGAGATCGGATAGCGCGCCGCCAGTTCGGCGAAGCAGGCGGCGACCATCAGCTGGCCGAGCAGGACCGCGGGCCAGGCCCAGAAGAAGACGGGTCCGCCGAACGCGTACCCGAAGGCGAAGAACTGGAAGACCGTCGTCAGGACGGAGATGAAGGAGAACCCGGCCGCGAACGAGGCGTACCGGCCGAGGCTGCGGTGCAGCTCCTGGCGGTAGCCGAACGCGGTGAGGGAGCGGTCGTCGGGGGAGTGCGGTGGATCGGGGCGGACGTCGGACGGGGTGGTGGTCGTCACGGAGGCACCTGCCTTCGACGTGGAATTCCTGTCAGGCGACAGAAATTAAGGAGGGGCTGTTTCGCCCCGATGACGCGGCCATGTCGAAGGCGGTCCCAAGTCCTCACGCCCTTGCGCGGCCCGCCGAAACGCGATACATCGTGTCCATTGACGGGTGGCTTCAGATCGCGATATGTTCGGCTACGGATATTCGTACACGGGTGGGCAGCGAGGTGAGCCGGACTCATGCGACGACGTAAGCTCCGCAACCCCCTGGCGCTCGCCGTGCTGGCGACGCTGTGGCAGAAGCCCATGCACCCCTACGAGATCGCCCAGACCCTGCGCCGCCAGGGCAAGGACTCCAGTACGAAGATCAACTACGGCTCGCTCTACACCGTCGTGCAGAGCCTTGAGAAGCACGGCTTCGTCGAGGTCACGGACGTGGAGCGACAGGGCAACCGCCCCGAGCGCACGGTCTACGGCATCACCGCCGCCGGCCGCCAGGAGACCACCGAGTGGATGTCGGACCTGGTCGCCTACCCGGCCAAGGAGTACCCGATCTTCGAGACCGCGCTCTCACTGCTAGGTGTGCTGCACCCCGACGACGTGGTGACGCTGCTGGAGGAACGGCTCGACGCCCTGCTGGTCCAGGCGGCGAGCAGCCGCGGCGCGCTGGAGAAGCTGTACGAGACGCTGCCCCGGCTCTTCCTCGTGGAGAACGAGTACCAGCTCCACATGGTGGAGGCGGAGGCGGCGTGGGTGCGTGGCTTTCTCGACGAGATCAAGGCGGGCGCACTGCCCGGCATCGAGGAGTGGAAGGCCCTGCACGAGAAAACGTGACCTGAAGCAGAACAAGAACAGGCCCCGGCACGGCTGTTGCAGCAGCGGTGCCAGGGCCTCGAACCCCGAGCTGAATCCGCCGTGAGGCACATCCAGGCGATCGAGGTGCGGCACACCCAGGATAGCCCGGTGCCCCTTCGGCGGATCAGCTGTCATCCGCTCACCCAGGAGAGCACCTGCCATGAACACCCCTGCGCCCGCAGTCGAGGCGCGTCAGCTGATCAAGACCTACCCCGGTGACGTCACCGCCCTCAACGGCCTGGACATCACCGTCGAACCCGGCACGGTCTTCGGGCTCCTCGGCCCCAACGGCGCCGGCAAGTCCACCACCGTCAAGATCCTCACCACCCTGGCCCGTCCCGACTCCGGCGCGGCCACCGTCGCCGGACAGGACGTACTGCGCCACCCGGACCGGGTCCGCCGCGCGATCGGCGTGGTCGCCCAGAACTCCGGCGCCGACCCCGTCGCCACCGGCCGCGAGAATCTGCGACTCCAGGGCAGGCTCCACGGCGTGAAGGGCGCCGCCCTCGACCACCGGGTGACCGAGCTGCTCGACCGCTTCAGCCTCTCCGACGCCGCGAACCGCCAGGTCAAGGGCTACTCCGGCGGTATGCGACGCCGACTCGACGTCGCCCTGGGTCTGGTGCACCGCCCCGAGGTCCTCTTCCTCGACGAGCCCACCACCGGCCTCGACCCGCAGGCCCGCGGCGCCATGTGGGACGAGATCGGCCGGCTCGCCGGCGAGGAGGGTCTGACCATCCTGCTCACCACGCACTACCTCGAAGAGGCCGACCGGCTCGCCGAGCGCGTCGCGATCGTCGACCGGGGCCGGGTCGTCGTCGAAGGCACCCCGGACGCCCTCAAGGGCGAACTCCGCGGCGACGCCGTCCACCTGGAACTGCGCGCCACGGTCGGTGAGGCCGGTCGTACGCTGCTGGGGGGCGCCCTCGGCGGACTGCCCGGGGTGCACGAGGTCCTGATGGACGGCCGGCGTGTCAGTGTCCGAGCCGACGACGGGGCGGCCGCGATGCCCGCCCTGCTCGGCGCCCTGGAGCGGGCCGGTGTCGGTGTCGCCGCCGCGACCGTCGCCCGCCCCTCGCTCGACGACGTGTATCTGCGCTACACGGGCCGGCGTTACACGGAGAGCACGGAAACCGTGGACACCGAAGAGCTGGTTCCCGCGGGAGGTGCCCGATGAGCACCGCCGTCTCCCAGACCTGGTACATGACGCAGCGCCAGCTCATGGTGTTCGTGCGGCAGCCCGCCTACGCGATCATCACGCTGATCCAGCCCGTGATCTGGCTGTTCCTCTTCGGCAGCCTGTTCCGCGACGTCGTCGAGCTCGGCGGCTTCGGCACCACCTCCTACCTCGACTACCTCGTCCCCGGCGTGGTCGTGATGAGCGCGCTGAGCTCCAACATGTGGGCGGGGATGACCACGCTCGACGAGATCCAGCGCGGCACCCTCGACCGCTTCCTGACCACCCCGGTCAGCCGGGCCGCCCTGATGAACGGCAACGTCGTCAACAACGGTCTGGTCACCGCCCTCCAGTCGGTCGTCATCGTGCTGCTCGGACTGCTGGGCGGCGCGGACTACCCCGGCGGGATCGCGGGCGTCGTCGTCCTGGTCGTCGCCTCGGTCCTGCTCGGCACCGTCTTCGGAGCGCTGTCCAACGCGCTCGGGATGCTGGTGCGGGAGCGCGAGTCGATCATCGGCATCAACACCTTCCTGCTGCTGCCGCTGACCTTCCTCTCCAGCGCCTTCATGGCACCGAGTCAGATGCCGTCCTGGATGCGGCACATCGCCGACTTCAACCCGCTCGACTGGGCGATGGTGGCCGGTCGTTCCGCACTGTCCGACAGCCCGGACCGGGGTGCGGTGCTGGGGCGCGGCGGGGCGCTGCTGGCGCTCGCGGTGGCGGCGGTGTGGCTGTCGATACGGACGTTCAGGTCGTATCAGCGCTCGGTGTGAGGGCGTCGGGACAGCGAAAGCGGCCCGTGCGTCGTGCTGCACGGGCCGCTTCTTTGGAGTCACGCCGCCGGCGTGCCCTCCTGCTCGCTCTCGATCCGGGCGTTCCACTCCCGCTTCGAGGCCTGCCAGCCGTCCTCGTTGTGGCCGAGCCGCCAGTAGCCGGAGATCGACAGGTCCTCGCGCGAGATCTCGCGCTCGACGCGCAGCAGCTGCCGCAGCTCCTTCACGAAGTGCGCCTCGCCGTGGACGAACGCGTGCACCCGCCCCTCGGGGAACTCCAGCGCGCGCACGGCCTCGGTCAGCGCCTCGCCGACCGGCCGGTCCCCGCGGTGCAGCCAGACGACCTCGACATCGGAGTCGATCTTCTGCTCCTCCTCGGGTCCCGACACCTCGACGAAGGCGTGCGCCGTGACACCGTCGGGCAGGGATTCCAGGGAGCGGGCGATGGCGGGCAGCGCGCTCTCGTCGCCGACGAGCAGATGCCAGTCGGCGGCGACATCGGGGGCGTAGGCGCCACCGGGGCCCATGAAGCGGACGGTCTCGCCCGGCTGTACACGCACCGCCCAAGGACCCGCTAGGCCCTCATCGCCGTGGATCACGAAGTCCAGGGTCATCTCGCGGTGTTCGGCGTCCCAGTGGCGGATCGTGTAGGTCCGGGTCACCGGCCACTGCTCGCGCGGGAACTCCTCGCGGATCCGTTCCATGTCGAAGGGCTCGGGATAGACGGCACCCCCCGCCGGGAACAGCAGCTTCACGTAATGGTCGGTGCAGGTGTCCGCCGCGAAATCGGCGAGCCCCTCGCCACCGAGCACGACCCGCTGCATGTGCGGGGTCAGTCGCTCGGTGCGGACGACCTGCGCGGAATGCGGCTTCCGCGGCTTGCGTCCCGGTCGTTCTGCCATGGCGGCCTCCCTGCTTCCCTGCTTAGGCTTACCTAAGTTAGCATCTCCCCCCTACTTAACACCCCTTGTCTGAGGGCAAGATTAAGCCAAACGTGAGAGTGTGGTTCCCCTCGGATGAGAGGGTGATTCGCTCAGCGGAGAAGATGATTTACGGAGCCAGGGTCGTCAGCAGCCGCTGCAACGAGCCGCCCAGGCCCCAGCGTGCCGCCAGCTCCTCCACCGCGGCCGGGTCCCGCGGGCCGCGCGGCAGCGTCGGGTCGACGTCCGGCAGCGGCACGTCGTCGGCGACCTTCACGACCGTCGGCGCCACCGCGACATACGGCCGCGACTCGTCGAGGCGCTTGCGCTGCGACGGCGTGAGCTTCGCCTTCGGGTCGTCGACCGCCGCCATGATCCCGGCCAGGTCGCCGAACTCGGCCAGCAGCTTGGCCGCCGTCTTCTCCCCGATGCCGGGCACCCCCGGCAGACCATCGCTCGGGTCGCCGCGCAGCAGCGCCAGATCCGCGTACCCCCGTCCGTCGACCCCATACTTCTCGCGCAGCCACGCCTCGTCGGTGAGCTGGAGCGTGCCCACGCCCTTGAGCGGGTACAGCACGCGGATGCCGCGGGCGTCGTCCACCAGCTGGTACAGGTCGCGGTCGCCGGTGACGATGTCGACCGGGCCCTTCGCGCGCGCGGTGAACGTGCCGATCACGTCGTCCGCCTCGTAGCCCGCGACGCCCACGCGCGCGATGCCCAGCGCGTCCAGGACGGCCTCGATGACCGGCACCTGCGGCGACAGCGTGTCCGGCACCTCCTCCTCGTCCGGTCCCATCTCGTGCTCCTCGGCGACGCGGTGGGCCTTGTAGGAGGGGATCAGATCGACCCGCCACTGGGGACGCCAGTCGGCGTCCATGCAGGCCACCAGCTCATCGGGGCGATGGTCCTTGACCAGGCGGTCGATGAACTCCAGCAGTCCGCGCACGGCGTTCACCGGCGTGCCGTCCGGGGCCTTCACGGACTCCGGGACGCCGAAGTAGGCGCGGAAGTAGAGCGAGGCGGTGTCGAGAAGCATGAGTCGTCCGGTCACGCCTCGCATCATGCCGTACGGCACCGACACTCACCCGCCGGCGCCAACGCCGGTCAGCAGCCACCGCCGGCGCGGCCGCTCGGTGACCAGCGTCGCCGCGGCCAGCGCCGACACGACGACCGCCGCCCACACCGGCCAGGCCCACCACGCCGCGACCACCGCCGTGACGAGCTGGAGCAGCACCAGCAGGATCGTGACCACGCCGGGCACCGGGACGATCACCTGCGCCTTGTCGCCCGGTGTGGAGAACACGGTCGGCAGACCGATGAGGACCACCACCGCGAGGACGGCGAGCGCCCAGGAGTACGGGGCCAGAGCCCAGGGCGCGGCCACCCACGCCACCAGCTCCGTCGCGAAGCGCAGCACGGATGCGCGTCGGTCGTCCGGTCGTTCCACAGCTGTCCCCCCAGCACCGATGTGAAGCGTCGACGGTGATCCTACGGACTGGTACGGCGATCCTGCGGACTGGTTGTGAACTGAACCACTTCCCGGTTTGTCCTGGTCGGCCGGGGGCAGGCGCCGCCACTGACCCCCGCCCCCGACGCAAGAGGTACGCGTGTCAGCCAGCCTAGAGGCCGAACATCTCTACAAGGTGTTCGGCAGACGACCGAGTGAGGCAGTCGAGAGACTGCGCGACGGAGCCGACCGGGAGGAGCTGCGCACCGACGGCACGACCGCCGCCGTCATCGACGCCTCCTTCACCGTGGACCCCGGCCAGATCTTCGTCGTCATGGGTCTGTCCGGATCCGGCAAGTCGACGCTGCTGCGCATGCTCAACGGGCTGCTGGAACCGACCGCGGGCAGCGTCCGCTTCGACGGCCAGGACCTGACCGCGCTCGGCGACCGGGAACTGCGCGAGGTCCGCGCCCGCAAGATCAGCATGGTCTTCCAGCACTTCGCGCTGTTCCCGCACCGCAGTGTCCTGGAGAACGCCGCCTACGGCCTCGCCGTGCAGGGCGTCGCCAAGGCCGAGCGGACGAAGCGGGCCACCGAGGCGCTGGAGCTGTGCGGCCTCGCCGGCTGGGAGAAGTCCTGGCCCGACGAGCTGTCCGGCGGTATGCAGCAGCGCGTGGGACTGGCCCGCGCCCTGGCCACCGACGCCGACCTGCTGCTGATGGACGAGTCCTTCAGCGCCCTCGACCCGCTGATCCGCCGGGACATGCAGGACCAGCTGCTCCAGCTCCAGCAGACCCTGAAGAAGACGATCGTCTTCATCACCCACGACCTCAACGAGGCCATGCGCCTGGGGGACCGGATCGCCGTCATGCGCGACGGCCGGATCGTCCAGAACGGCACCGCCGAGGACATCCTCGTGCGGCCCGCGAACGACTACGTCGCCTCCTTCATCCAGGACGTCGACCGCTCCCGCGTGCTGACCGCGTCCGCCGTCATGGACACCGACGTGCGCGGCGACGAGGCCGACTGCGGCTGTACGAGCGGCTGCGAGACCGCGACGCCCGACACCCCGTTCACCGAACTCTGCGCGATGAGCGCCCGCTCGACGCACCCCGTGGCGGTGCTGGACGACAGCCGCCGCCTCGTCGGCGTGGTCCCCGGCAGACGGCTGATCGGCTTCCTCGCCGACGGACAGGCCATCCCCGCGCCCCGGGAGGGCGACGACAGGGCGGAGGCGGTGGCCCGTGCCTAGGATTCCGCTCGGCGACTGGGTCAACGACGCCGTCGACTGGCTGCTCGGCCACATGGCCTGGCTCTTCGACTTCCTCAAGACCGTCTTCACCGGCGCCTACGACGGTATCGACGCCGTCCTCCAGGCGCCCGAACCCCTGCTCCTCGCGGGCATCTTCGCCGTGGTCGCCTTCTGGCTGCGCGGCACCACGGCCGGCCTGCTCACCTTCGTGGGCTTCGCCTTCATCGACTCCCTCGAACTGTGGGACGACGCGATGGTGACCCTCTCCCTGGTCCTCGTCGCCACGCTCATCGCCCTGGTGATCGCCGTACCCGTGGGTATCTGGGCGGCCCGCTCCGACCGGGTCAGCGGACTGGTCCGGCCGGTCCTGGACTTCATGCAGACGCTGCCCGCGATGATCTACCTGATCCCGGCGATCCTCTTCTTCGGCACCGGCGCCTCCGCGGGCATGGTCGCCACCCTGATCTTCGCGCTCGCCCCCGGCGTGCGCATGACCGAGCTGGGCATCCGCCAGGTCGACAAGGAACTGGTCGAGGCGGCCGAGGCGTTCGGCACGACTCCCAGGGACACCCTGCTGCGCGTCCAGCTGCCGCTCGCCCTGCCGACCGTCATGGCCGGCGTCAACCAGGTCATCATGCTCGGCCTGTCCATGGCCGCGATCGCCGGCATGGTCGGCACCGGCGGCCTGGGCGGCCGGGTCAACGAGGCCATCGGCCAGCTCGACGTCGGCCTCGGCTCCGAGGCGGGCGTGGCCATCGTGATCCTCGCGATCTACCTCGACCGGATGACCGGCGCCCTCGGCACCCAGGTCTCCCCGCTGGGCCGCCGCGCCGCCGCCCGGGCCCGCGCGGCACAGGGGCTGAAGATCCGGTCGTACCGCCCCCGCCCCCAGGTCGCCGTGATCGGCATCGTGATCCTCGCCCTGGTCGCGGGCGGCATGGGCATGTTCGGCGGCAGCGGCGCCGGCACGGCTCCGGTCGCCGACGGCAAGGACGTCGGCCAGGGCAAGAAGGTCAGCATCGGCTACGTCCCCTGGGACGACGGCGTCGCCTCCACCTTCCTCTGGAAGGAGATCCTGGAGCAGCGCGGCTTCCAGGTGGACGCCAAGCAGCTCGACGCGGGCCCCCTCTACACCTCCGTCGCCTCCGGCAACGCCGACTTCATGACGGGAGCCTGGCTGCCGACGACCCACGAGCAGTACTGGAAGAAGTACGGCAACCAACTGGACGACCTGGGCGCCTGGTACGACAAGACGTCGCTGGAGCTGAGCGTGCCGTCGTACATGAAGGACGTCGACTCGCTCGACGACCTCAAGGGCAAGGCCTCCGAGTTCGGCGGGAAGATCACCGGCATCGAGTCGAGCGCCGGTGAGATGGCCCTGCTGAAGAGCAAGGTCCTCAAGGCGTACGGCCTCGACAAGGAGTACAAGGTCGTCGACAGCTCCACGCCCGCCATGCTGGCCGAGCTGAAGCGGGCGTACGCCCAGAAGGACCCGATCGTCGTCACGCTCTGGTCGCCGCACTGGGCGTACAACGACTACGACCTGAAGAAGCTCAAGGACCCCAAGGGGGCATGGGGTTCCGGCGACGGCATTCACACCGTGGCCCGCAAGGGCTTCGCCGCCGACAACCCGGTCGTCGGCAAGTGGCTGAAGGACTTCAAGCTCGACGAGAAGCAGCTCACCAGCCTTGAGGCCGAGATCAACAAGGCCGGCAAGGGCAAGCAGCAGGACGCTGTCCGCGCCTGGCTGAAGGACAACCCCGGCGTGGTCGACAAGCTGGCCCCGGTCGCGAAGAGCGCGGCCACCCCCGCAGAGGCCAAGAACCCGATCGACGTGGCCTGGTTCCCCTGGGACGAGGACATCGCCGTCACCCACCTGTGGAAGAACGTCCTGGAGCGGCGCGGCTACCGGCTGAACCTCAAGCAGATGGACGTCGGCCCGGTCTACACCGGCCTCGCCTCCGGGGACCTCGACCTCAACTTCGACGCCTGGCTGCCGTACGCGCAGGCGAACTACTGGGACAAGAACAAGGACAGACTCGCCGACCTCGGCACCTGGTACCGCCCGACCTCGCTGGAGGTCGCCGTCCCCTCGTACGTCAAGGGGATCAAGTCCTACGAGGACCTCAAGGGCAAGGCCGACCTCTTCGACGGGAAGATCATCGGCATCGAGCCGGGCACCGGCGAGATGAACCTTCTGAAGAACAAGGTCCTGCCCGGCTACGGCCTGGACAAGGAGTACGACGTCGTCGACGGCTCCACGCCCGCGATGCTCGCCGAGCTCAAGCGCGCGTACGCCAGGAAGCAGCCCGTCGCCGTCGTGCTCTGGTCGCCGCACTGGGCGTACAGCCAGTACGACCTCACCAAGCTGAAGGACGGCAGGAAGCTCTTCGGTGAGGGGAACACGATCCGCACCATCGCCAACGAGGAGTTCCCGGCGCGGTATCCGCAGCTCACCAAGTGGATCAAGGGCTTCCATATGAGCGAGGACGAGCTCGGTACCCTGGAGGCCGCGATCAACGCGCACGGCCAGGGGCACGAGGACGAGGCGGTCGAGGACTGGCTGAAGAAGCACCCGGACATGGTGGAGCGGATGACCCCGCAGTAGCCGCGACCAAAAGAAACCGGACAACCACATACAGCTACGTCGTCACCTGAGCCTCATCCGGCCGTCGTGGTCAGGCCGTTCGTCCTGACGGAGGAATCCCCTCACACGGCGGCCGGAGAGCTGATCTACTGGCCGGAGTTGGCGAGAATGCCCGCTCCCGGCTTACGGCAATGTGACGGGCGCATGAAACGGTTTGCCGAACATGCGTAGGGTGCAGACAACTCGACAGAGACATGTTCAGCAACGGGTGCCGAGCGACGAGCGAAGGAGGGAGCCGGAGCGATGGGCGACCACAAAGAACAGCCCCTGCGGGTGGGCGCGGCCGTACGGCGGCGGCGTCGCGCGCTGGAACTCACCCTCGCCGTCGTGGCCGAACGCAGCGGCCTGTCGGTCCCCTTCCTGAGCCAGATCGAGAACGAACGGGCCCGCCCCAGCCGCAGCTCCCTGGAGAAGGTCGCCGACGCCCTGCGCACCACCGCCGTCGAACTCCTCGCCGCCGCCGACCCGGCGTGCAGCGTCGACGTCGTGCGCGCCGACTGCGCGGAGGCGGAACCCCAGCCCCGGGTGCGTTCCCTGGTGCGCGGTCACCATCAGATGCACGCCCAGGAGTTCACCGGCGACCATGACGCCCGGCGTGAATTCCAGTACCGCAACGACCAGTTGATGTACGTCGCCGACGGCGCCGTGGAGATCGAGGCGGAGGGCCGGGCCTACCGGCTCGGCCGGGGCGACACCCTCTACCTCACCGGCGGGGTGCGGCACCGCTGGCGGGCGACCGTGTCCGACACCCGGGTGGTCGTCGTCGCGGTGGCCGAACACATCGAGGCGGTCCAGGACCGGCCACGTCAGTGAGGGTCGTGTCCCTGGTCCCGTCCCTCACGGAGGCGGTGGCCGAGACCGTCCCCGGCGCCCTGGTCGGCGCCACCGACTGGTGCACGCATCCGGCGGAGCTGGACGTGACGCGGATCGGCGGTACGAAGAACCCCGACCTCGACGGCGTCCTCGCCCTCGCCCCCGACCTCGTGATCGCCAACGAGGAGGAGAACCGCGCCCCCGACCTGGCGGCCCTGCGCGCGGCGGGCGTCGAGGTCCAGGTGACCGAGGTGCGGGACGTGCCACAGGCCTTCCGGGAGCTGGCCCGCGTGCTGACGGCGTGCGGGGCGCGGGGACGGCCGCGCTGGCTGGACGAGGCGGAGGAGGCCTGGTCGGGGCCGCCTCCGACGGTTCGGGAGACGGCGGTCGTGCCGATCTGGCGCCGCCCCTGGATGGTGCTGGGCCGGGACACGTTCGCGGGCGACGTGCTGGCCCGCCTGGGCGTGGACCACCTGTACGCGACGCACCCCGACCGCTATCCCCGCATCCCCCTCGACGCGTTGCGGGCGAGGCGACCGGACCTGGTGGTCCTCCCGGACGAGCCGTACCGCTTCACCGCGGACGACGGCCCGGAGGCGTTCGCGGGGATCCCGGCCGCGCTGGTCAGCGGCCGTCACCTCACCTGGTACGGCCCGTCCCTCCGGGAAGCGCCACGGGTCCTGACCGAGGCCCTGCGAGCAGCTCACCGCTGACGAGCCCCCGTACGGTGTGCAGGGCGGCGACACCCCAGGCGGCGAGGAGGACCACGTACAGCCCGACCGCGAGCCCGTCGAGGACGACCAGTCCGGTGTGCCGGGCCAGCCCCTCCGCCCCGGTGACACAGGTCCCGACCGGGAACGTGAACGCCCACCAGGTCATCGCGAACCCCATCCCCGCCCGGCGGGCCCGCACGACGTGCGCGACCGCGAGCGCGAACCAGAGCAGCGCGAACCCCATGACGGGGACGCCGTAGAGCACGGCGAGAACCGAGAAACCACCGCTGTACGGGTCCGGCACGACACCGGGGGCGACGTCCGCGAACTTGTTGACCGCGGTGGTGGACTGCCCGAGCGGACCCAGGACGAGGAACAGGGTCGGGGTGAGGGCGAGCGGCAGCGGCCCGCCCGTGATCAGCCGGCCGAAGACGAGGGGCAGCATGAGCAGCGTCGCGAGCAGCGAGACCCCGAACAGGGCGACGCAGGCGAGCAGCAGGGTCTCCTGCGCCTGACCCGCCGGGAGATGGGGCACGAGGAGCGGGCCGAGCGCCGCGGACACCATGGGCGCGACGAGGGGCAGCAGCCACACGGGGGTCGCCTGTCCCGGCTCGATGCGATGGCGTACGGCCATCAGATAGGGGACGGCGACGGCGGCCGCGAGCCCGACGGCCGTTCCGGTGGTGAACAGCACGGCGTCCAGTGCCACCGCCGCCTCGGTGCCGATCCAGTCGACGCCGACGGTGAGGGCACCGCCGCCGACGGCGAGCAGGGCCATGGCCGGACAGCCGTAGAAGGGGGCCATCGCCGGGTCGAGCAGATGGGCGCGGGCTTGGTCGCGATGGTGGGCCCAGTGCAGGGCGCGGGCGCCGAGGAGGGTGAGGAGCAGGACGAGGGAGAACGCCCAGACGCCGGTGAGGGCGGTGCGCAGACCGGGCACGGAGACGGGCAGCCCGGCTCCGGCGGTGGCGACGATGGCGGTGCCCATGACGGTGGCGTACCAGTTCGGTCCGAGGTGACGGACGGCTGTGGCGCGCGGGGGTCGTGCGGTGGCACGGGTGGTGAGGAGGGGCTGGGCTGCGGTGACCATGCTTCGAGCGTCGCGTGGCTCGGCGCTCCCCACCAGGGACGATGTCTCTATGAGGACATAAACTGGGCTTATGAGCAGTGAGGGAACGGTCACCGGCACGCTGGCACACAGAGTCCCTGACCTGGGGGCGCTGGAGCTGCTGCTGGCGGTGGCGCGGCTCGGCAGTCTCGGTGCGGCGGCCCGCGAGGTCGGCATCACCCAGCCCGCGGCCAGCAGCCGCATCCGCTCCATGGAACGGCAACTCGGCGTGGCGCTGGTGGACCGCTCGCCCCGCGGTTCGCGGCTGACGGACGCCGGGGCGCTGGTCACGGACTGGGCGCGGCGGATCGTGGAGGCGGCGGAGGCGTTCGACGCGGGGGCGCAGGCGCTGCGTGACCGGCGTGACTCCCGGCTGAGGGTGGCGGCGAGCATGACGATCGCCGAGTATCTGCTGCCGGGCTGGCTGCTCGCCCTGCGCGCCCAACGCCCCGACACCGCTGTGTCGTTGCTGGCGGGCAACTCCGCGGCGGTCGCGGAACGCCTGCTGACCGACGAGGCGGACCTGGGCTTCGTGGAGGGGCTGACGGTCCCGACCGGCCTCGACTCGGTCGTCATCGCCCATGACCGCCTCATCGTCGTCACCGCCCCGGCCCACCCCTGGGCCTGCCGACGACGCCCGCTGGCCGCCGAGGAGTTGGCGTCGACGCCGCTGATCCTGCGGGAGAAGGGGTCGGGAACGCGGCAGGTCCTGGACACCGCGCTGGGCGGCCTGGCGCGGCCGCTGATCGAGCTGTCGTCCACCACGGCGGTGAAGGCGGCGGCGGTGAGCGGGGCGGGGCCGGCGGTACTCAGCGAACTGGCGGTGGGGGAGGAGCTGGCGATGCGGAGGTTGGTGGCGGTACCGGTGGAGGGCGTCTCCCTGGCCCGTGATCTGCGGGCGGTATGGCCGACGGGGCATCGGCCGGTGGGGCCGGCGCGGGAGTTGTTGTCGTTGACGCGGGGGTAGGGGCGGCAGGGGCGAAAATCCTTGGTGCGTCACCGCCCCCGACCCGCACCATGCCTTCCATGGCCCCCACCGCCCCGCCCGCCGCAGGCGTCCGCACCCCCTGGGAACACCTCCCGCCCCACGTCCACGCCGCCGTCGCCGACATCCTCGGCGCCCCCGTCGTCCACGCCACCACCCAACCCGGCGGATTCTCCCCGGGCACGGCCGCCCGGCTCCGTACCGCCCACGGCCACCGCGCCTTCGTGAAGGCGGTCAGCGCGCAGGTCAACGCGACCAGCCCGGTGTTCCACCGCCGGGAAGCCCGGCACACCGCCGCGCTCCCGTCCGCCGTCCCCGCACCCCGCCTCCTCGGCACTCACGACGACGGCACCTGGATGGTTCTGGTACTCGAGGACGTCGAGGGGCGTCAGCCCCACGTCCCCTGGCGGCAACCGGAGTTGAGGCGCGTCCTGGATGCCGTCGGTGAGCTCTCGCACGCCCTCACCCCGGCCCCCGTACCCGACGCACCCCTCGCCGCCGAGTCCCTCGCCGACCAGTTCGACGGCTGGCGGCGGCTCCTCGACCAGCCCACGCCCGAGGCGCTCGATCCCTGGGTCGCGGCCCGTCTCCCGTACCTCGCCGAACTCGCCGCCCCCTGGCCCGAGGCCGTCGCCGGCGACACCCTCGCCCACGGCGATCTCCGCGCCGACAACATGCTGCTCACCGACGACGACCGCGTCGTCTTCGTCGACTGGCCGCACGTCGTCCGCGGCGCACCCTGGCTCGACCTGCTGCTGATGCTCCCCTGCGTCAGGGCCCAGGGCGGCCCGGACCCCGAGGAGTTGTTCCGTACCCACCCCCTGGGCCGTGCCGCCGACCCGGACGCGGTCACCGTGGCCCTCGCGGGCCTCGCCGGCTACTTCGTCCACCGCGGTCTGCAACCCCCGCCGCCCGGCATCCCCACCGTCCGCGCCTTCCAGCGCGCCCAGGGCGAGGCGGCGTCGGAGTGGCTCAGGAAGCGGCTGTGACCAGCGCCCGCACCACCCGCAGATCCTCACCCATCTCCGGATGCCACTGCACCCCCAGCACCCACCCGGCGGCGGACGGCAGTTCCACCGCCTCCACCGTCCCGTCCGCAGCGTGCGCCGACGCCACCAGACCGGCGCCGAGGCGGTCCACGGCCTGGTGGTGATACGTCGGTACCGACGTCTCCTCCGGCACCGCATCGGCGTACAGCGTCCCCGGCACCGGCTTCACCCCGTGCCGTCCGAACACGCCGACCACCTCCGCGTGCCCGTCGATGTGCTGGACGAGGGTGCCGCCGACGGCGACGTTCAGCAGTTGCATGCCACGGCAGATCCCCAGGAGCGGTATCCCCGCCGCCAGGGCCGCGTCGATCAACGCCAGCTCCCACGCGTCCCGTTCCCGCGCGGGCGGGCCGGTGCGGGGCTCGCGCTCGGCGCCGTAGTGGACCGGCTCCACGTCCGGACCGCCCGCTATCACCAGGCCGTCCAGGCGGGCCACGGTCGCGGCGGCGTGCTCCGGCGCGTCCGGCGGCAGCATCGCCACCAGCCCGCCCGCCCGCTGCACCAGGCGCGGGTACCCGGCGGGCAGCAGCGCCGCCTCCAACTCCCACACGCCCCAGCGTGCCCCGGCCTCCAGATACGTACTGATGCCGATCAGCGGCCTGCCCGCCATATGTAGTCCTCCAGCTCCCCGCAATGGATTGCCGTCATACCTTTGCCGAGCCGAGCCGCGTACGGCAAGACCACGCCGGTCACAGTCCTACGCCAGGAACCCCCTCAGCAGCGCCGCCGTCCCCGCGCAGTGCTCCCGCATCATCTCCCGCGCCCCGTCCGCGTCCCCGTCGAGGACCGCCTCCACCAGCGCGCTGTGCTGACGCTGCGAGTGCTCCAGGTTCCGCACCAGGAGCGGGATGCAGTCCAGCAGGTCGTTCACCGTGGCCCGTACCGCCGCGTACTGCGCCGTCAGCGTCGGCGAACCGCACAGCTCGGCCAGCGTGAGGTGCAGGAGGGTGTCCAGGCGTCGGTAGTCCGGCAGTGGCGCGTCCTGGGTCCTGGCGAGGGCCTCGCGCAGGCGGTCCGCCTGCTCGTCGGTCAGACCGTGTGCCGCACACAGGCCCGCCGCCCCGACCTCCAGCACCTCCCGGAAGCGGAGCACGTCCTCGATGTCGACCTCGGCGATCCGCCGCCGCAGCTCGCCCTCGCCGAGGTCGCCCGCGTCCGCGCGCGGCAGCACGAACGTGCCGCCGTACCGCCCGCGCCGCGACTCGACCAGCCCCTGGTCCTGAAGCACCTTCAGCACCTCGCGCAGCGTCACCCGGCTGATCCCGAGCCGCTCCGCCAGCTCCCGCTCGGCCGGCAGCCGCTCGCCCCCCGGCACCAGACCGAGCCGTACGACCTGGAGGATCTGCTCCAGCGCCTCCTCGAACCCGTTGCCCGCCCGCACCGGCCGCAGCACCGGCGTCAGACGGTCCTCAAGGCGGCCCTCCGGACCGCCCTCCGGATCCAGCGACATCCCGCCGCACCCCCTTCCCAAGCAATGGTTCTCCGCAATACCTTATGGCTTCCGGCCCGGCCGAAAAAGCGCGAAGAAGCCGAAGGAGCGTTCCCGTGGCAGACCGCACAGCCCCGCTGAGCGTCGAGGAGCTGCACGCCCTCGTCGCGAGCGGTGAGATCGACACCGTCGTCCTGGCCTTTCCCGACATGCAGGGAAGACTCCAGGGCAAGCGGTTCGCCGCCCGCTTCTTCCTCGACGAGGTACTCCACCACGGCACCGAGGGCTGCAACTACCTCCTGGCCGTGGACACCGAGATGAACACCGTCGACGGGTACGCCATGTCGTCCTGGGACCGGGGCTACGGCGACTTCGCCATGCACCCCGATCTGAGCACCCTGCGCCGCGTGCCCTGGAACGCCGGCACCGCCATGCTCATCGCCGACCTCGCCTGGGAGGACGGCTCCCCGGTCGTCGCCGCGCCCCGGCAGATCCTCCGCCGCCAGCTGGAGCGGCTCGCCGAGCACGGGTACACCGCCCAGGTCGGCACCGAGCTGGAGTTCATCGTCTTCAAGGACACCTACGAACAGGCCTGGGACAGCAACTACCGGGGGCTCACACCGGCGAACCAGTACAACATCGACTACTCGGTGCTGGGGACCGGCCGGATCGAACCGCTGCTCCGCCGGATCCGCAACGAGATGGCGGGCGCCGGACTGACCGTCGAGTCCGCCAAGGGCGAGTGCAACCCGGGGCAGCACGAGATCGCCTTCCGCTACGACGACGCGGTGGTCACCTGCGACCAGCACGCCATCTACAAGACCGGCACCAAGGAGATCGCCGCCCAGGAGGGCGTCTCGATCACCTTCATGGCCAAGTACAACGAGCGCGAGGGCAACTCCTGCCACATCCACCTCTCCCTCGCGGACGCCGCCGGCAACAACGCCATGGCCGAGAACGGCGGCATGTCGGAGGTCATGCGGCACTTCCTCGCCGGGCAGCTGGCCGCCCTCAGGGACTTCTCCCTGCTCTACGCGCCCAACATCAACTCGTACAAGCGCTTCCAGCCCGGTTCCTTCGCCCCGACCGCCGTCGCCTGGGGGCACGACAACCGGACCTGCGCGCTGCGGGTCGTCGGCCACGGCCGTTCGATGCGCTTCGAGAACCGGCTCCCGGGCGGTGACGTCAACCCGTACCTGGCGGTCGCGGGCCTCGTCGCCGCCGGGCTGCACGGCATCGAGCAGAAACTGGAGCTGCCCGACGCCTGTGCGGGCAACGCCTACACCGCCGAGTACGCCCACGTTCCCACCACCCTCCGCGAGGCCGCCGAGCTGTGGGAGAACAGCCCCATCGCCAAGGCCGCCTTCGGCGACGAGGTCGTGGCCCACTACCGCAACATGGCGCGCGTCGAGCTGGACGCCTTCGACGCCGCGGTGACCGACTGGGAGCTGCGCCGCTCCTTCGAACGTCTGTGAGGCATCTCTTGTCACAACCGTATGAACTGGACATCCTCAACCCCGCGACGGAAGAGGTGATCGCGACCGTCCCGGGCGCCGTCGAGCAGGACGTGAACGCCGCCGTCCACCGCGCCGGCCTGGCGCAGCGCGCGTGGGCGGCCGTCGCGCCCGCCGACCGGGCCAGACTGCTGCGCCGGTTCGCCGTCGTCGTCGACGAACACGTCGAGGAACTCGCCCGGTTGGAGGTCCGGGAAGCCGGCCACACCCTCGGCAACGCCCGCTGGGAAGCGGGCAATGTGCGCGACCTGCTCGACTACGCCGCCGGTGGCGTGGAGCGGCTCGCGGGCCGCCAGATCCCCGTGCCCGGCGGTCTCGACGTCACCCTCCTCGAACCCCTGGGCGTCGTCGGCGTCATCGCGCCCTGGAACTTCCCCATGCCGATCGCGGCCTGGGGTACCGCGCCGGCCCTCGCGGCAGGCAACGCCGTCGTCCTCAAGCCCGCCGAGACGACGCCGTTGACCGCCCTCCGTCTCGCCGAACTCGCCCTGGAGGCAGGGCTCCCGGAGAACCTCTTCCAGGTGGTGCCTGGACTCGGGCACATCGCGGGTGAGTCCCTCGTGCGGCAGCCCGGCATCGCCAAGGTCGTCTTCACCGGCTCCACCCGGACCGGCAAGCGCGTCATGGCGCTCTGCGCCGACCAGGTCAAGCCGGTCACCCTCGAACTCGGCGGCAAGAGCCCCAACGTCGTCTTCGCCGACGCCGACCTCAAGACCGCCGTCGACCCCTTCTCCTTCCTCGACAACGCCGGCCAGGACTGCTGCGCCCGCACCCGCATCCTGGTGCAGGATTCCGTGTACGACGAGGTTCGCGAGCTGCTGGCCGACGCGCTGGCCGCCGTGGTCGTGGGCGATCCGGCCGACGAGAAGACCCAGATGGGCCCGCTGATCTCCCGTCAGCAGCTCGACCGCGTACGGTCGTTCGTGCCGGACGACGCCCCGGCCCTGCGCGGCAGCGCCCCCGAGGGGCCGGGCTTCTGGTTCCCGCCGACCGTCCTCACGGGGGAGCGGCACGACTCCGAGGCGGCCCGCGAGGAGATCTTCGGCCCGGTCGCCGTACTCCTGCCCTTCACCGACGAGGAGGACGCGATCCGCCTCGCCAACGACACCCCGTACGGCCTCTCCGGCTCCATCTGGACCCGGGACGTCGGCCGCGCGCTCCGCGTCTCCCAGGGGGTCAGGGCCGGGAACCTGTCCGTCAACTCCCACTCCAGCGTCCGCTACTGGACCCCCTTCGGCGGCTACAAGCAGTCCGGTGTCGGCCGTGAGCTCGGCCCGGACGCCCTCGCCGCCTTCACCGAAACCAAGAACGTCTTCATCAGCACGGAGGGCCCCGCACAGTGACCTCATCCACCGAGGAAATCGTCTGCCGCCGCCTGGTCGGCCGCACCGCCGTCATCACCGGCGCCGGCAGCGGCATCGGCCTCGCCACCGCCCGCCGCCTCGCCTCCGAAGGCGCCCATGTCGTCTGCGCGGACGTCGACGAGGCCCGCGGCAAGGCCGCCGCGGACGAGGTCGGCGGCCTCTTCGTGAAGGTCGACGTCACCGACGCCGAGCAGGTCGAGGCGCTGTTCAAGACGGCGTACGACACCTACGGCAGCGTCGACGTCGCCTTCAACAACGCGGGCATCTCTCCGCCCGACGACGATTCCATCCTGGAGACCGGGCTGGAGGCCTGGAAGCGCGTCCAGGAGGTCAACCTCACCTCCGTGTACCTGTGCTGCAAGGCGGCCATCCCCTATATGCGGCAGCAGGGCAAGGGCTCGATCATCAACACGGCGTCGTTCGTGGCGAGGATGGGCGCGGCCACCTCGCAGATCTCGTACACCGCCTCCAAGGGCGGCGTCCTGGCCATGTCCCGTGAGCTGGGCGTGCAGTTCGCACGGGAGGGCATCCGCGTGAACGCCCTGTGCCCGGGCCCGGTCAACACCCCGCTCCTCCAGGAGCTGTTCGCCAAGGACCCCGAGCGGGCCGCCCGCCGCCTCGTCCACATCCCCGTCGGCCGGTTCGCCGAGGCCGAGGAGATCGCCGCCGCCGTCGCCTTCCTGGCCAGCGACGACTCCTCCTTCGTCAACGCCAGCGACTTCCTGGTCGACGGCGGAATCTCCGGGGCTTACGTCACGCCGCTGTAGACCGCGGCCTACAGTGCCGGGATGAGCATGACGCCCCCGCCCGGCTGGTTCCGCGACCCCCACGCCCCGCACCTGGAGCGCTGGTGGGACGGCACCGCGTGGACCGAGCACCGGCGTGAGCCCGCACTCCCGGGCCCGTCGGTGCCGGCCACCGCCGACGGCGACTCGGGGCGGGCCAAGGCGATCGCCCTCACGACCGCCGGGGTGGTCCTGGTCGCCGCGATCGTCACGGGCGCGTTCGTCCTGCGCGAGGACGACGACGGCGCGGACTCCGGCGTCGACGTGGCCGTCACCGAGTCCGTCACCCCCACCTACGCACCGACCGGCGAGACGCCCTCCCGGTCCGCCACCGAACCCTCGGCGGACGACCCGGCCGTGGTCGAGGACCAGCTCAACGGCATCACGGTGCCGCTTCTCGACGGCTGGGTACGGCCCCAGTACGTGGTCGACGACGACATCCTCATGACCACCGACGGCACCTACGACTGCCCCGGCGACCCCGGCACCTGCCGGCACGGCCTCGTCATCTCCCGCACGGTCACCGACAACGACGAGACCTCCCCCGAGGCCCTCGCCAAGGCCGACATCTCCGAAGCCGCCGACGCCGCCTACGACCGCGACCTCGTCGGCCAACGGCCCTTCGGCGGCATCGAGTCCCACCAGCTGGTGAAGTCGGGGCCGGTCGCGGTGGCGGGCCGCGCGGGGTATTACGTGCGCTGGCGCGTCAGGACCGCCGAGGGGCCCGGCGGTTACGTGCAGTCCCTCGCCTTCCAGTCCAGCGTGGGCACCGAGTCGCCCGTCGTCGTGCGCTACGTCTTCGACGCGGGCGAGGACGGGCCGCCGCTCGCCGACATGGACCGGATCACGAAGGGCATCCGGTCCACGGCCGACACGGCGGGCGGCGGGGTGGGCAGCAGCATCGGCCCCACGGGATGACCTACAGGAAGGTCTGACCTTCCCCGCGATACGTCGGTACGGTCGCCGTCACCGCGTCCCCCTCGACGAGATGCAGCGCGTCGAACCGCTCGCACAGCTCACCGGCCTTCGCGTGCCGGAACCACACCTTGTCGCCGATGAGCAGGTCGTCGGCGGGGGAGCCCAGCAGCGGCGTCTGCACCTCGCCGGGACCCTCCTGGGGGTCGTACTTCAGCCCCTCGGGGAGGTAGGGCACGGGGAGCCGGTCGGGCCCGGGCGCACCGGAGGCCGGATACCCGCCGCCGAGGACCGTCACGACGCCCACACCGGGCCGCCGTACGACGGGCTGCGCGAAGAGCGCGGCCGGACGCCCGGCGAAGGACGTGTAGTTGTCGAACAGGCGTGGGACGTACAGCCCGGACCCGGCACCGATCTCGGTGACCGCGTCCTCGGCCGCGGTGGTCTGCACACTGCCCGTGCCGCCACCGTTGACGAACTCCAGGTCCGGCACCACGGCCCGCACCGCCCGCACCACCGCGGCCCGCCGCTCGGCGAGCTCCTTGCGCGCGGTGGCCTGCATCAGCCGCACGGCACGGGACCGGAACGGCCGCCCGGCGACGGAGTCGCCCACACCGGCGATATGACCCTCGTACGCCATGATCCCGACGACCTTGAACCCGGGCCGTCGGGCCACCGCCCGTGCCAGGTCGGCGACTTGGGCGGGGGAGTGCAGCGGGGAGCGGAGCGCGCCGACGCGCACCCGGCCGCCGAGGAGCTTGAGCGAGGTGTCCAACTCCAGGCACACCCGCACGACTTCACGTCCGCCGTCCCGCGCGCGGTCGATGAGATCGAGCTGGGCGACGTCGTCGACCATGACGGCGACGGCCGAGGCGAGCTTGGGGTCGGAGGTCAGTTCGGCGTACCCGGAGCGGTCCGCGGACGGGTAGGCGAGCAGGACGTCGTCGAACCCGGACCGGGCCAGCCACAGCGACTCGGCGAGGGTGAACGACATGATCCCGGCGAAGCCGTCCCTGGCGAGGACGCGTTCGAGCAGCGCCCGGCACCGCACGGACTTGCTGGCGACCCGGATCGGCTTCCCGTTCGCCCGGCGGACGAGATCGTCCGCGTTGGCGTCGAAGGCGTCCAGATCCACGATCGCGAGAGGGGCGGCGAGATGGGCGGTGGCCCGGTCGTAACGGGCCCGGTCGGCGGCGCGCGCAGTCATGAACGAAGCCTGCCAGACAGGATTACCGCAGGGTAGGGGGACGTTCCGGGCAGATGCCCCGGGCTCGTGGACTGGTTCCCGTTCGCCCAGGGACAAGCCGTAGAGTGACGCGCACGTACGAAGGGTGCGCCGGGATGCCGGGCCACCCGCGCGGGTATGCGTGCCCGGGGGCGGGGAACCACGGCACACTCCGCACGGGTCCGTCTGGGCGACCGACGCCCCCGTACGACGACAGGCCCGGGCACGAGGGAAACGGGGGGCGCATGAGCACGGAAGCGCGGCACGCCTCCATCCCCCCACGTCCCACGGCGCCGCCCCGCCCCACGGAGCCCCCGACGACCTCCGAGCCCATCGGCGACGACGCCACGGCGGAGCAGGGGACCCGGCGCTCCGATCAGCCCTCTGCCGCGCGGAACAAGGGTGCAGCGGAAGCCACCGGCACGACCGGAGACCGCCGACCGAGCACACGCGCGTCCGCCCCGGAGCGCACCTCGCCCGCCACCAGCTCGGCCCCGCCCCCGCCCCGCGCCTCCGCGCGGTTCCCGGACACCCCGCCGAAGGCCGGCCACGCGTCGCGGACCAGGGACGCGGGGAGCGAGGCCCCGGCGACCGACAGCGCCGAGGGCAGCGCGACGGTCGTGCCGCCGCGTCCCGCGCAGCGGCCCCCGGCGCCCTGGCCCGCGACGCCGCCACGCCGTACGGGCGCATCCCCCGAAGGCCCTTCCGAACCCACGACGCCGCCACAACGTACCGGCGCACCCCCCGAAGGCCCCTCCGAGACGACGTTCCGTCTGCGCCCGATCCCCGCGGAGCGGGCACCCCGGCGGGAATCCGAGCCGGACACGCGATGGAGCCCGCTCACCCCCGGGCCGCCCGCGTCCGGGACCGCGTCCTCCGTCCACCCCGACCCCGCCCTCTCCTGGAGCGCCCCCCTGACCTCAGGCCCGGCATCCGGTACGACGCCCGGGAGCACCACCGGATCCGCGCGGCCCGTCGTGTCGTTCGGGGAGCCCGAGGGCTACGACGAGAACGCCCGGCCGCGATCACTGGCGGTGCGGGCCGGCGTGCGCACCGCCGCCGTGGCCGTCTGCCTGGTGCTCGGCCTCGGGCTCATCGGCGGTGCGGTGACGGGGAGTTGGCTCGTCGGGGACTCCGCCGCGGCGGGCGCGAAGGACTCGTTCGCCGCTGCCGCCGAGCTGTGGCACAGCGTCCCCGTGGACCAGCTGTTCCCGCCCACCGTGCAGGGCCAGGGCGCCGGTCCCGGCGGCGCCGACCGGACCTGGACGCGGATCGCCGTCGCTGCGGACACCGGCTGCAAGGACGCCTTCGACCCGCTGCTGCAGAAGGCCCTCGCCCCCGTCGGATGCAGCCGTCTCCTGCGCGCGACCTACACCGACGCCACCCAGAGCTATGTCACCACCGTCGGTCTCCTCTTCACCAAGGCCGACGTCGCCGGCATGACCGCCCTCGACACCCGCTTCACCAAGGAGGGCCTCGGCACCCGGGCCGACCTGATGCCCCACGGGTACGCCGCGAAGGACACGGCCGCCGCCGACTTCGGCGGCAAGCAGCGCGCCTCCTGGACGATCTCCGTCCTCACCGACGCTCCCGTCGTCGTCTACGCCGTCTCCGGCTGGGCCGACGGCCGAACCGTCGACGAGCCGCAGGCCGCCGCCGCGGCCATGCAGTCCGGCGCCACCACCGCCGTCGCCCAGGCCGGCCTCGGCCACGAGGCACAGGGCCTCGCCGACCGCGTCGAACGCGGCCTGCGCAGAACCGTCGGCTCCCCGGCCACGGAGGGGACGGAAAGGACCTCGTGAGCGCCGCCACCCACACCCGCCGGGCCGGCGTCGTCAGCGCCCTCCTCGCCGCCTCCCTCGCCCTCGTGCCGGCCACCACCGCGCACGCCGACGGCATACGCGCCAAGCAGTGGGCCCTCGAAGCCATGCACACCCAGGAGGCCTGGCAGACCACCAAGGGCAAGGGCGTCACCGTCGCCGTCCTCGACACCGGCGTCGAGGACGACCACCCCGACCTCGTCGGCAACGTCCTCGAAGGCAAGGACATGGTCGGCTTCGGAGCCGACCGCGGCGACCGCGCCTGGGCCCGCCACGGCACCGCGATGGCCGGCATCATCGCCGGCCACGGACACGGCTACGCCAACGGCGACGGCGTCATGGGCATCGCCCCGGAGGCAAAAATCCTCCCCGTCCGCGTGATCCTGGAGGACGGCGACTCCGCCCGCGGCAAGGCCCGCAACACCCGCGGCAACGCCCTCGCCGAGGGCATCCGCTGGGCCGCCGACCACGGCGCCGACGTCATCAACCTCTCCCTGGGCGACGACTCCAAGTCCGCCCACCCCGAACCCGCCGAGGACGAGGCCGTCCAGTACGCCCTGAAGAAGGGCGTCACCGTCGTCGCCTCGGCCGGCAACGGCGGCGAGAAGGGCGACCACATCTCCTACCCGGCCGCCTACCCGGGCGTCATCGCCGCGACCGCCGTCGACCGCTACGGCACCCGCGCCTCCTTCTCCACCCGCCGCTGGTACGCCACGGTCGCCGCCCCCGGCGACGACGTCGTCATCGCCGACCCGGACCACAAGTACTACGAGGGCTGGGGTACGAGCGCGGCGGCGGCCTTCGTCTCCGGCGCCGTCGCCCTCGTCAAGGCGGCCCACCCCGGCCTGACCCCGGCGCAGGTCAAGAAGCTCCTGGAGGACACGGCCCGCGACGCCCCCGTCGGCGGCCGCGACGACTCCCGCGGCTACGGCTTCGTCGACCCCGCCGCCGCCCTCAAGGCCGCCGACCGCCTCGACCCGCAGGGCCTGAAGTCGACGGCCTACGGGGACCGCTACTTCGGCTCGGGCCCCGATGCCCCCGAGACGGCCGACGACACGTCAGACTGGGCAGCCCCGCTGGCGGGCAGTGTCGGAGGAGTCCTGCTGGTGGCAGCGGTGGTGCTGTGGCGTGGCCGCCGGGGACGGTACGAAGAATTCTGACGGCGTGGGCAACGCCCCAGGGGCGCGGGGAACGGCGCGACCAGCCACAACGCACCCGCACCCCGCTGACTACCCGACGAGGCACTCTCAACCCGCAAACACCGACACCGCAGCCTTCGCCGCCGACTCCACCAACGAGATCCCCTTCTCCTTCGTCGCGTTGCCGTTCGACAAAACGACGACGAGATACTCGTCCCCGTCCGAAGCCGTCACCCGCCCGATGCTGTTGATGTCCCACAGCCCGGTCGCACTACGCGGCAGCCACCCGTTCTTCAGCGCCCACGAAGAGCCGTCGGCCGCGGCCGACACCCCCCAGTGCTGGTCGGTGGCTATCTGCCCCATCAGCCCCTGGAGGTAGGTCTGCGATGCCTCGCTCAGCTCCGAGTCGTCCCCGAACACCTGCTGGAGCAGGGTGAGCTGATCGGCGGCGGTGGTCTGCGTCAGTCCCCACAACATGCCGTCACCACCCTCCGTGCCCGTCAGCCCGAACCGCTCGTTGGCCGCGTCCAGCCCGTCCGCCTTGCCGATGATCCGCCACAGCGCCGACGCGGCGGTGTTGTCGCTGTTCTCGATCATCGCGGTGGCGTACGTCTTCTCCGCCGCCGTGAGATGACGGTCCTCGTCCTGCGCCTGGAGCAGCAGCGTCGCCAGGATGTCGACCTTGACGATGCTCGCCGTGTCGAAGGCGCCGTCGCCGTACGTGGCGCTGTCCCCGGAGGCCAGGTCGAGCACGGCCACCGACGTGTCCGCGTCGTCCGGCACGGTCACCGCGTCCATCGCGTCGGCGAGCAGCGCGTCGTAGTCCACGGCCGGTACCGCCACGGGCTTCACGGACGCCTCCTCGCTCGGCGTGTTCGCCGTCGGGCTCGACGACGCCGACGACGATACGGGCGCGGCACCGGAGTGCGCCTGCGCCTTCACATACACCGTCCCGGCGGCCGTACCGCCGACGACGGCCACGGAGGCGAGGGCGGTGTAGAGGAAGGGGCGGCGCCGGGACGGACGGCCGCGGCGGCTCCGGCGGGCTCTGGAGGACTCCATACCCGCGATGCTCGGGCCGCCGACTGTGCGCACCGTTAGACGGACGTTAGATGTGCGTCAGGGAAATCTGAGATTCCGGTGAAGACGGTCACGCGTGCGTTTCAGGGCCCGCACAAGGGCAGCAGCATCCCCCCTATAGGGTCGGTGACCGTGGCGAACAAGAACATTCCCGACCCCGGCTTCTCCGACGACGACGGCTCCGCCGACCCCCGGCTGAGCGCGGCGCTCGCCGACTGGGCCGGGGACCGCAGCGCCGTGGGACCCGTGCTGGAGGCGCTCAAGGGCGCCCGGCTGCTCGTCCCCGTCGTGGCCGTGCTCGGCGAGGTCGAGGAGGACGAGAACGGACTGCGCCGCGAGAAGACCAGCGACATGGCGGTGCCGACCCTGAAGGCCGGACCCCGGACCGCGCTGCCGGCCTTCACCTCCACGGACTCGCTGGCCCGCTGGGACCCGGCGGCCCGCCCCGTCGCCGTACCCCTGCACCAGGCGCTCCAGGCCGCCGCGCACGAGAAGGCGGACACCGTGCTGCTGGACATGGCCGGACCGGTGCCGTTCGAACTGACGGGCCCGGCGCTGCTCGCCCTCGCCGAGGGCCGTACGACGGCCGACCCGCTCGCCGATCCGGCGGTCGTGGCGGCGGTACGGGAAGCGGTGGCCGCCGAGCCGTCCGTGCTCCGCGCCCATCTCGGCCCCGGCCCGGCCGACGGCACCCTGGCCCTCGTACTCGACCCGTCGGCGCCCCCGGCCGAGGCCGCCCGCGCCGTCGCCGAGCGGATCGCCGCCGACGGAACACTGAGGGCCCGCCTGGTGCACGGCCTCGACCTGGCACTGCTGCCGGTCGGGGCGACGCCTCCGGGCGAGCCCTTGTACGTACGCGGGTGACCTAGCCGTAGACGGGACCGGTGTACTTCTCGCCCGGGCCCTGGCCCGGCTCGTCCGGGACGATCGAGGCCTCGCGGAACGCCAGCTGGAGCGACTTCAGGCCGTCGCGGAGCGGGGCCGCGTGGAAGGAGCTGATCTCGGTCGCGCTGCCGTCGAGGAGGCCGGCGAGGGCGTGGATCAGCTTGCGGGCCTCGTCCAGGTCCTTGTACTTGTCGCCCTCCTCGGTCAGACCGAGCTTCACCGCGGCGGCGCTCATCAGGTTCACGGCGACCGTCACGATCACCTCGACGGCGGGGACCTCGGCGATGTCGCGGGTCATCTCGTCGAAGTCGGGGGAGTCAGCGGGAGGGGTGTCACTCATGTCCCACACGATAGGCCCCGGTGCACACCGGTTCGCACCACCCCCGGGTTGCTGCTAACCTTGTGTGACGACCGGCTGGATACTCACGTGTCCGGCCCACAAGTGGAGGCTCCGATCTCCCACCTGACCGCCCCCCGGGGCGGCGGGTCACCCGGTCAGGCGGCCGCCATCGTTCCGTACGGACGATGGAGTCGCCCGAGTTTGCGCCCCGCGGTCATCGTGGCGGTGCTCCGGTAGTGCTTTGGAGCCCCCTCATGTGATCGTCCGGGGCATTTTTTGTGCTTCGGTGCGGTTAGGTCCTACGTAAAGAGACGTACGCGGCTGTCCGCCAGACCGCCGTATGGTGCTACCAAGGAGGATCCATCAGCACCGAGCCCCGCATCAACGACCGGATTCGCGTTCCCGAGGTGCGACTTGTCGGTCCCAGCGGCGAGCAGGTCGGGATTGTCCCGCTTGCCAAGGCCCTGGAGCTTGCGCAGGAGTACGACCTCGACCTGGTCGAGGTGGCGGCGAACGCCCGACCGCCGGTCTGCAAGCTCATGGACTACGGGAAGTTCAAGTACGAGTCGGCCATGAAGGCCCGTGAGGCGCGCAAGAACCAGGCGCACACGGTCATCAAGGAGATGAAGCTCCGGCCGAAGATCGACCCGCACGACTATGACACCAAGAAGGGTCACGTCGTCCGGTTCCTCAAGCAGGGCGACAAGGTCAAGATCACGATCATGTTCCGTGGTCGCGAGCAGTCCCGGCCGGAACTCGGCTACCGACTGCTGCAGCGTCTCGCGGAGGACGTCCAGGACCTCGGTTTCGTGGAATCGAACCCGAAGCAGGACGGCCGAAACATGATCATGGTTCTCGGTCCGCACAAGAAGAAGACCGAGGCGATGGCCGAGGCCCGGCAGGCGCAGGAAGCCCGTAAGGCTGACGCGAAGGCCAACCCTGGCAAGTCGCAGAACGCCGCGGAGACGCACGTCGACGAGGCTTCTGAGACTCCTGAGGCCGCCGAGGTGCAGGCCGAGGCTCCGGCCGAGGCGTGATCCCAGGGACGCGAGTCCCGAGGACATAACCGATACAAGAGCGACGCTCCACCGTGCCCGGTTTCACGACCGGGCACCGGGGCGCCACCCAGAGGAGAGAACGGCGCTATGCCGAAGAACAAGTCGCACAGCGGTGCCAGCAAGCGCTTCAAGATCACCGGCTCCGGCAAGGTGCTCCGTGAGCGTGCCGGCAAGCGCCACTACCTCGAGCACAAGTCGTCCCGCTTGACGCGTCGCCTCACCGGCAACGCCGAGATGGCCCCGGGCGACGCCGCGAAGATCAAGAAGCTTCTCGGCAAGTGAGGTCGGGCGCCGAGCGCCTGACCCCCCTCCAGACCGGGACCCAATCGATTTCCGGGTCGTGTGAGTCCAACCACGGCCCCGCTACAAGGAGTTAAAAAGTGGCACGCGTCAAGCGGGCAGTCAACGCCCACAAGAAGCGCCGGGCGATCCTCGAAGCCGCCTCCGGCTACCGCGGTCAGCGTTCGCGCCTGTACCGCAAGGCCAAGGAGCAGGTCACCCACTCGCTGGTCTACAACTACAACGACCGCAAGAAGCGCAAGGGCGACTTCCGTCAGCTGTGGATCCAGCGCATCAACGCCGCTGCCCGCGCCAACGGCATCACGTACAACCGCTTCATCCAGGGTCTGAAGGCCGCGAACATCGAGGTCGACCGCAAGATCCTGGCCGAGCTGGCCGTGAACGACGCCACCGCGTTCGCCGCGCTGGTCGAGGTCGCGCAGAAGGCCCTGCCGGCCGACGTCAACGCCCCCAAGGCCGCGTGACGTAAGCACTGGCTTCGAGCCGACGTGACATGAGGGACCCGCAGGCTTTCGGGCTTGCGGGTCCTGTTGTGTAGTTCTCCGAAAGTGAGCCCCATGCCCGCCGATGCCGGCCCCGAGCTGATCTCCCCCCGTTCCCCCCGCGTCTCCGCCGCCCGGCGGCTCGCCAAGCGGAACTTCCGGGGCAAGGAGCGGCTGTTCCTGGCCGAGGGGCCGCAGGCCGTGCGGGAGGCCGCCGGACACGGTCTGGTGGAGCTGTTCGCCACCGTCGAGGCCGCCGAGCGGTACGGCGACATCATCGGCGAGGCCCGTGCCGTCGGAGCGCGGGTGCACCTCGCCTCCGAGGACGTCATCGCCGACATCTCCACCACCGTCACCCCGCAGGGGCTCGTCGGGGTGTGCCGGTTCCTGGACACGCCCTTCGCGGAGATCCTCGCCGCCCGCCCCCAGCTCGTCGCGGTGCTCGCCAACGTGCGCGACCCCGGGAACGCCGGCACCGTGCTGCGGTGCGCGGACGCCGCCGGCGCCGAGGCCGTCGTACTGACCGACGCCTCCGTGGACCTCTACAACCCCAAGGCCGTACGGGCCTCCGTGGGATCGCTCTTCCATCTGCCGGTCGCCGTCGGGGTGCCCGTCGAGGAAGCGGTGGCCGGACTCAAGGACGCCGGGGTGCGGATCCTCGCCGCGGACGGGGCCGGGACCGACGATCTCGACGACGAACTCGACCAGGGCACCATGGGCGGGCCGACCGCCTGGGTGTTCGGCAACGAGGCGTGGGGGCTCCCGGAGGAGACCCGCGCCCTCGCGGACGCCGTGGTGCGCGTCCCGATCCACGGGAAGGCCGAGAGCCTGAACCTCGCGACCGCCGCCGCCGTATGTCTCTACGCGTCGGCCCGTGCACAGCGCGCCTCCGGAGGGTGCCGCTCCGTCACCGAGAGCTAGTAGGGTGACCAGCTCGGGGCCCCTCAGCGTCATGAGAGGTGGGGTACGGGGATGAGTGTCGGCACGAGCAGCGCACCGGGTGACCGGGACGTGCGGCAGGGTCCCGCGTCCGCCCCCGGTGATCTCGCCGGACTCGGCATCGACCCCGACATGCTGCCCGACGGACTCGTCGTCGCCGACGAACAGGGCCGGGTCCTCTGCTTCAACGCCGCCGCCGAGCGCATCACCGCCGTCCCCGCCGCTGAAGCCCTCGGCCGCCGCCTCGACAAGGCCCTGCCGCTGGAGGACCTGGAGGGGCGACGCTGGTGGCAGCTGACCGACCCGTACGGCGGCCTCGCCATCCGGAGCCGGCAGCCCGAGCGGAACCTGCTGCTCCCGGGCGGACGCGAGGTGCTGGTCACCGTCCAGTACGTCCGCGCCGAGCCCACCGGCCCCGTCTCCCGGGTGGTCGTCTGTCTGCGCGACACCGAGGCCCGGCGCCGCACCGAGCGCAGCCACGCCGAACTCATCGCCACCGTCGCCCACGAGCTGCGCTCCCCGCTCACCTCCGTCAAGGGCTTCACCGCGACCCTGCTCGCCAAGTGGGAACGGTTCACCGACGACCAGAAACGGCTCATGCTGGAGACCGTCGACGCGGACGCCGACCGGGTCACCCGGCTCATCGCCGAGCTGCTCGACATCTCCCGGATCGACTCGGGGCGCCTCGAAGTACGGCGCCAGCCCGTCGACATCGGGGCGGCCGTCGGACGGCACATCCAGGCGTACGTGGCCGCGGGCCAGACCGCCGACCGGTTCCTGCTCCGCATCCAGCAGCCGCTGCCGCAGCTCTGGGCCGACCCCGACAAGATCGACCAGGTACTCAGCAACCTGCTGGAAAATGCCGTGCGCCACGGCGAGGGAACGGTCACGATTGACGTCACGCCCGCCGCGTCCCCCCGGGAAGGGGAGGACATCGGCACATCGGTCACCGTGAGCGACGAGGGGCCCGGCATCCCGGAGGAGTCCATGAACCGCGTCTTCACCCGCTTCTGGCGGGGCAGCAAGCGCGGCGGCACGGGCCTCGGGCTGTACATCGTCAAGGGCATCGTCGAGGCCCACGGCGGTGCCATCACGGTCGGCCGCGGCCCCGGCGGCGGCGCCGAGTTCCGATTTACGTTGCCCGTGAGCACTCCGGCCTATCTGACCTGAGTGCCCGCGGGCGCATCCGTATACCTCCACCCCGTTAGACTCGGCCTTTGGCACCTTTGTGTCCTGCACACGGCCACCAGCGCCGGTCTAGGGGACCTTCAGCCAGCCAATCGGAAGCACGGGAAGAGATGTCGGCACCGAATAAGTCGTACGACCCTGTAGAGGTCGAGGCGTTGAAACCGGAAGAGATCGAGCGCATGCGGGACGAGGCGCTCGCCGCCTTCGCCGCCGCGGGCTCCCTCGACGCGCTCCAGGAGGCCAAGGTCGCCCACACCGGCGGCGCCTCGCCGCTGGCCCTCGCCAACCGCGAGATCGGCGCGCTGCCCCCGCAGGCCAAGGCCGCAGCCGGGAAGCTCGTCGGACAGGCCCGCGGCGCCGTGAACAAGGCGCTCGCCGGCCGCCAGGCCGAGCTGGAGGAAGAGCGCGACGCCCGCGTGCTGGTCGAGGAGGCGGTGGACGTCACGCTGCCGTACGACCGGGTACCGGCCGGCGCCCGCCACCCGCTCACCACCCTGTCCGAGCGCATCGAGGACGTCTTCGTGGCCATGGGCTACGAGGTCGCCGAGGGCCCGCAGGTCGAGGCCGAGTGGTTCAACTTCGACGCCCTCAACATCGGCCCGGACCACCCGGCGCGCGGTGAGGCAGACACCTTCTTCGTGCAGGGCCCTCAGGGCGGCACCGAGTCCGGCGTCGTCCTGCGCACCCACACCTCGCCGGTCCAGATCCGCTCGCTGCTCAGCCGAGAGCTGCCGGTGTACGTGATCTGTCCCGGCGTCGTGTACCGCACCGACGAGCTGGACGCGACCCACACCCCGGTCTTCCGCCAGGTCGAGCTGCTCGCCGTCGACGAGGGCCTCACCATGGCCGACCTCAAGGGCACCATGGACCACATGGTCCAGGCCCTGTTCGGCGAGGGCATGAAGACCCGGCTGCGGCCGAACTTCTTCCCCTTCACCGAGCCGTCCGCCGAGATGGACATGGTCTGCTACGTGTGCCGCGGCGAGTCCGTCGGCAACCCCGACCGCCCCTGCCGCACCTGCTCCTCCGAGGGCTGGATCGAGCTCGGCGGCTGCGGCATGGTCAACCCGAAGGTCCTCAAGGCCTGCGGCGTGGACCCCGAGAAGTACAGCGGATTCGCCTTCGGGTTCGGCATCGAGCGGATGCTGATGTTCCGCCACAACGTCGAAGACATGCGAGACATGGTCGAGGGTGACGTCCGGTTCACCCGGCCGTTCGGGATGGAGATCTGATGCGGGTCCCGCTTTCTTGGCTGCGGGAGTACGTCGACCTGCCGGCGACTCAGACCGGGCGTGACGTCCAGGCCAAGCTCATTTCGGCAGGCCTCGAGGTGGAGACCGTCGAGCAGCTCGGCGACGGCCTCAAGGGCCCCCTGGTCGTCGGCCAGGTGCTGACCATCGAGGAGCTGGAGGGCTTCAAGAAGCCGATCCGCTTCTGCACGGTCGACGTCGGCACGGCCAACGGCACCGGTGAGCCCCAGGAGATCGTCTGCGGCGCCCGCAACTTCGCCGTCGGCGACAAGGTCGTCGTCGTGCTCCCGGGCGCCGAACTGCCCGGTGGCTTCGCGATCGCCGCCCGCAAGACCTACGGCAAGACGTCCCACGGCATGATCTGCTCCAGCGACGAGCTGGGCATGGGCGACGACGGCACCAAGGGCATCATCGTGCTGCCCCCGGAGACCGAGGTCGGCAAGGACGCCATCGAGCTCCTCGAACTGGTCGACGAGGTCCTGGACATCGCCGTCACCGCCAACCGCGGCGACTGCCTCTCCCTCCGCGGCGTCGCCCGCGAGACGGCCATCGCCTACGGCCTGCCGCTGCGCGACCCGGCCCTCCTCGACGTCCCGGGCCCCAACGCCTACGGCTACCCGGTCCAGGTCTCCGAGCCGCTCGGCTGCGACCGCTTCACGGCCCGTACGGTCAGCGGCCTCAGCCCCGAGGCCCGCTCCCCGATCTGGCTGAAGCGCCGGCTCCAGAAGGTCGGCATGCGTCCGATCTCGCTCGCCGTCGACATCACCAACTACGTGATGATGGAGCTCGGCCAGCCGCTGCACGCCTACGACCGCACGCTGGTCCAGGGCACCATCGGCGTCCGCCGGGCCGCCGAGGGCGAGGAGATCGTCACCCTCGACGGCGCCAAGCGGAAGCTGCACGCCGAGGACCTCGTCATCACCGACGACCGCGGCCCCATCGGCCTCGCCGGCGTCATGGGCGGCGCCAACACGGAGATCGCGGACCACGAGGAGGGCGAGGGCACCACCGACGTGGTCATCGAGGCCGCGCACTTCGACGCGGTGTCGATCGCGCGTACGGCCCGCCGCCACAAGCTCTCCTCCGAGGCGTCCCGCCGCTTCGAGCGCGGCGTCGACCCGGCCGCCGCCGCGGCAGCGGCCCAGCGCACGGTCGACCTCCTCGTGCTCCTCGCGGGCGGCACCGCCGACGCCGGGGTCACCGAGGTCGCCGCGCCGTCCGCGCCGCACACGATCGCGGTGCCGGCCGACCACCCGGACAAGGTCGCGGGCGTGGAGTACGGCCGTGAGACCGTCGTACGCCGGCTCCAGCAGGTCGGCTGTGACGTGTACGGGCAGGACGAGCTGATCGTCACCGTCCCGTCCTGGCGTCCCGACCTCACCGAGGTCAACGACCTGGCCGAAGAGGTCATCCGCCTGGAGGGCTACGAGAACCTGCCCTCCACGCTGCCCAAGCCCCCGTCGGGTCGCGGCCTGACCCACCGCCAGCGGCTGCACCGCCGCGTCGGCCGTGCACTGGCCGGTGCCGGGTACGTCGAGGCGCCGAACTACCCCTTCATCGGCGAGCAGGTCTTCGACCAGCTGCTGCTGGAGGCCGCCGACCCGGCCCGCCGTGTCGTCAAGCTGACCAACCCGCTCAACGACGAGGAGCCCGCGCTCCGTACGTCGCTGCTGCCGGGCCTGCTGGGTGCTCTGCGGCGCAACGACGGCCGGGGCTCGCACGACCTGGCCCTCTTCGAGACGGGTCTGGTGTTCCTGCCGCGCGCGGAGCAGAAGGCCGCCGCCGCACTGCCGGTGGACCGGCGGCCCACCGACGAGGAGATCGAAGACCTGAACGCCGCGCTGCCCGAGCAGCCGCGCCATGTCGCCGCGGTCCTCGCCGGGGCGCGCGAGCAGGCCGGCTGGTGGGGCAAGGGCCGTCCGGTGGACTGGGCCGACGCCATCGAGGCGGCGCGGGCGGTCGCCCGTGAGGCCGGGGTCGAACTGCTCGTCCGCGGCGGTCAGTACGGGCCGTGGCATCCGGGACGCTGCGCCGAGCTGGTGGTCGTCGCCGAGGGCGCGGAGAAGGTCGTCGGTCATGCCGGTGAGCTGCACCCGCGCGTGGTGAAGGCCTTCGGTCTGCCCGCGCGTACGTCCGCGATGGAGCTGGACCTGGACGCGCTGGAGGCCGTCGGCGACGACACGCCCCAGGCGCCGAGCATCTCCACGTTCCCTGTCGCTACGCAGGATGTGGCGCTGGTGGTCGACAAGTTCGTACCGCATGCGGACGTCGAGGCGGCGCTGCGGGACGGCGCGGGTTCCTTGCTGGAGGCTATTCGGCTGTTCGACGTGTATGAGAACGCCGAGCAGTTGGGGGACGGGAAGAAGTCGCTGGCGTATGCGCTGCGGTTCCGTGCCGGGGATCGGACGCTGACGGTTGATGAGGCGTCGGCTGCGCGGGATGCGGCGGTGGCGTTGGCGGGGGAGCGGACCGGAGCCGTCCTGCGCGGCTGAGAAATCCGTTACCTCACTCGTTTGAGTGAGAACTCCCAGTGATCTGGCCCATCCGGGCCATGGCTCGACAGAATCGGACCGGCCTCTCGGGGTCGGTCCGATTCCGCTGTCTGGGCCTATATGGGGGGCCATCGGCATGATCCGTATCAGGGGTCGGGTTCCCCGCAGGGTGCTGGCGTTGGGGTTGCCCACCGCCTGGGGCGCCGTGGCGATCACCTACAAGATGACCTGCCCGCTCGCCCAGCAGACCGGGTTCGAGGCGCGGCTGGCCACCAGTGCCGTCTTCTTCGCCGTCGGCACCGGGCTGATACTCCACGTCCGCAAGGCGCTGGTGCGTGAGCTGCGGCAGATCCGGCAGGTCGCCGGGGCCGCCCAGAGCGCACTGCTGCGGCCGCTGCCCCCGCGGATCGACGGCTTGGACATCGCCGCGGCCCAGCTGTCCGCGGACCGGGGCGCATCCGTGGGCGGCGATCTCTACGAGGTCGTCGCCACCGAGCACGGCGTCCGCGCGGTCATGGGTGATGTGCGGGGCCATGGGCTCGCGGCCATCGGCACGGCCGCCGCCGTCCTGGGCAGCTTCCGTGAGGCCGTGCACGACGAGGCAGAACTCGGCTGTGTCCTACGGCGGCTTGAGCGGGCGCACGCCCGGCATCTGCGCGAGCGGGCCCGCACCGAGCCGGCCGTCGCCGAGGAGTTCGTCACCGTACTCCTGCTGGAGATCCGCGAGGACGGAGCGCTCTACGCGCTCAACTGCGGTCACCCCTGGCCGTACCTCCTCAGCGGCCCCCGGGTCGACCCCCTCACCCGAGCGGATCCCCTCCCTCCGCTCGGGCCGTTCCCGCTGCCGCCCCACCTGCCCGCGCTGCCCTGCGGCCACCTCCTCCCCGGCGAGACCCTCGTCCTCCACACGGACGGAGCCGAGGACGCGAGGGACGCGAACGGCCGGTTCTTCTCCCTGAGGGAGGCCCTTGAGAAGGCTGCGGACCAACCCCCTCAGTCCCTCCTGGGCGCGGTCTTCGCGGGCCTCCTGCATCACGTGACAGGAACCCCGGCGGACGACATTGCCTTACTGGTGCTTCGCAACGACCGTTCACAGCGACGTCCTCTGGGGGCGCGGGGAACTGCGCGACCAGCCACATCGCACCCGCAGCCGACAACGCACCTTTGATCCCAACGGCGTTCAGTCGCTCGGGCCAAGCCGGCGGCTGCCGTCCGCCCCGCCACGGAGTGTCGGGCAGGCAGCTGGGCGGACGGCGCGGAATCGGGCCGCCGCACTGTACGAGGGGGAGCCGGCGGCCCGGCCGGCCTCTTGCGAGGCATTTCAGTCAACCGGCTGGAAACTCTCCGCGACAGTGCGCGCACGCTACGGATTCGAGCACTCCGTTCACACCCCGTGTGAAGACACACCCACTACTCTGACGGCACCGAGCCACCCGGGGGGCATATATGCAGCCCAATACTCTGCTCGACGCGATCCTGGACGAGGCGGGGATCTCGCACGCGGGGTTGGCCGCACACGTGAACCAGGCGGGACGGGCGCGCGGGCTCGCGCTCCGGTACGAACACACCGCCGTGGCCCGCTGGTTGAAGGGCCAGCGGCCCCGCGGCCAGGTGCCCGACCTGATGTGCGAGGTGCTCGCCGCCCGGCTGCACCGCACCGTCACCCTCGACGACATCGGCCTCGGTGTCCCCGGTGAGCCCTCCACCCCGCACACGACCTCGCTGTCCGGCTTCGTGGAGCGGGCCACCGCCCTGTGGCGCTCCGACGAGCAGCAGCGCCCGCACATCCTGGGCGCCCCCGCGGTCACCGGCACGCCCGCCGTCATGCCGGTGTGGGAGTGGGAGAACCCGCCCGAGGACGTCGATGTGTCGCGCGGTGGGCGGCATCGGGTGACCGCCGGCGACCTGGAGATGCTGCGGGCCGCCCGGACGCACTACGAGCAGATGTACCGCAAGGCGGGCGGGATAGCGACCCGTACCCGGATCGTCGGGTTCCTGAACGCCGAGGCGGCGCCGTTACTGCGCGGCAGCTACACCGACGCCACCGGGCGCCAACTGCACCGGGCCACCGGCGGGTTGGTGGCGATCGCGGGGATCTGCGCGTACGACTCCGACGCGCACGGACTCGCCCAGCGGTACTTCCACCAGGCGCTGCGGCTGGCGAAGGCCAGTGGGGACCGGGGACTTGGCGCCTATGTGATCGCGCTGCTCGTCAACCAGGCGCTGTTCATGCGCGAGCACCGGCAGGCCGTGGCCTTCGCGGAGGCCGCGCTACGGGCCGCGGGCAAGCACATCACCCCGGCCCTCGCCTCCGACCTGTACGCGATGCAGGCGAAGGCGTACGCGCACCTCGGCGACGGTACGAGCGCGTTGTCCTGCATCCGGCGTGCCGAGCAGGCCGCCGAACGCATCCGGCGCGGTTACGAACCTGACGAAACGGGCTATGTCCAGCCGGGCTTGGTCAACGTCCAGGTGGCGGAGGCGCTGCTCAGTCTCGGCGAACTGGTGGCGGCGGGGGAGCATGCCGCGGCGGCTGTGGACAATCCCGCGCACGACCGGGGCCGGGTGCACCGGCTCGCGATGCTCAGCACGATCGAGCTGCGCCGGGGCAACGCCGACAAGGCGGTGGCCACCGCGGTGCAGATGGCCGAGCAGGCCCGCGGAATGGAGTCGCAGCGACTGCGCGACAGACTCAGGGCGGTGCGCGAACACCTGGTCCGCAGCGGCTGCGCGGGCACGACCGAGGCAGCCGAACTCATCGACGGAGCACTGCGCGTACCGCTGTAGGCAGGTTCCTGAGCACCTACACCCACCGTCCCTGCTGCGATATTGCCACTTACTCGACGGAAGGTGGCAGAACCGTGCAGTGGACGAAACAGAACGAACAAACTGTGTATGCAAACCGCTGGTTCACCGTCAACCTGGCAGATGTGGAACTGCCGGACGGGCGGCACCTGGACCACTTCCTGATACGGCTGCGGCCCGTCGCCGTGGCCACGGTGGTGAACGAGGCCAACGAGGTCCTTCTCCTGTGGCGCCACCGCTTCATCACCGACAGCTGGGGGTGGGAACTGGCCGCGGGTGTCGTCGAGGACGGCGAGGACATCGCGAGCGCGGCCGCCAGGGAACTCGAGGAAGAGACCGGCTGGCGGCCGGGCCCGCTGCACCACCTCATGAGCGTGGAACCGTCCAACGGACTCACCGACGCCCGGCACCACGTCTACTGGGCCGAGGAGGGCGAGTACGTCGGGCACCCCGTGGACGACTTCGAGTCGGACCGCCGGGAATGGGTCCCCCTCAAGCTCGTCCCCGACATGGTCGCCCGCGGAGAGGTCCCGGCCGCCAACATGGCGGCCGCGTTACTCCTGCTGCACCATCTCAGGCTCGGGCAGGACGTCTTGCCCTGATCCCCCACCACGTCCCGGTGCCTAGTGCCCGAGGGCCTGCCAGACCGCGACGACGAGCGCGCCCACGGCCGTGACGGCCGCGACCGCGGGAAGCGGCCAACGGGCGTGCTCCAGCGCGACGATCCGTGAACTGAGGTCGTCGACCTCCTTGTCCGTCTCCTCCGTGCGATGGCTGAGCAGCGCGAGCCCTCCCTCGACACGCGCGTACGCGACATCGAGGCGGCGGCGTAACTCTGCGAGTTCTCCATGGACCACGGGATGCTCCGGGTCGGCGGTCACGTGTCCGCTCCTTTCCGTAGTCGTCACATCCCTTGCATGCGCATGAGGAGTCAACTCCCCTGGTGGACGCGTGGGGAGCGTGTGCGACGGGCATATGCGTGCCCGGCGCGCACACGGTGTGTGAATACGGCGGGCCCGGCGCTCCGAGGAGTGCCGGGCCCGTGTCCGTCGCACTGTGTGACCAGCACCCTGGAACGGGCACTGTGCAATCGGCCGAGAGCCGTTCAGCCGTAGGTGTAGAAGCCGGAACCGGTCTTGCGGCCCAGGCGGCCGGCGTCCACCATGCGCTGGAGCAGCGGGGGAGCGGCGTACAGGGGCTCCTTGTACTCGTCGTACATCGAGTTGGCGATGGAGACGATCGTGTCCAGGCCGATCAGGTCGGACAGCTTCAGCGGGCCCATCGGGTGGGCGCAGCCCATCTCCATGCCGTTGTCGATGTCCTCGCGGCCGGCGATGCCCGACTCGAACATCCGGATGGCGGACAGGAGATACGGCACGAGCAGGGCGTTCACCACGAAGCCGGAGCGGTCCTGGGCCCGGATCGCGTGCTTGCCGAGCAGCTTCTCGGCGAAGCCCTGGGCGCGGCTGATGGTGCCCTCGGAGGTGGTGAGGGCCGGGATCAGCTCGACGAGCTTCTGCACCGGGGCGGGGTTGAAGAAGTGGATGCCGATGACCTGGTCGGGCCGCGAGGTGGCGACCGCCAGCTTCACCAGGGGGATGGAGGAGGTGTTGGAGGCGAGGATCGCGTCCGGGCGGGTCACCACCTGGTCGAGCACCTGGAAGATCTCGGTCTTCACCTGCTCGTTCTCCACGACCGCCTCGATCACCAGGTCGCGGTCGGCGAACTCGCCGAGGTCGGTGGTGAAGGAGAGCCGGGCCAGGGCGGAGTCCCGCTCCTCCTCGCTGATCTTGCCGCGCTCGGCGGCCTTGGTCAGGGAGTTCAGCAGCCGGGTACGGCCGATCTCCAGGGCCTCACCCGTGGTCTCGGCGACCTTCACGTCCAGTCCGGAACGGGCGCACACCTCGGCGATGCCCGCTCCCATCTGGCCGCAGCCCACCACTCCGACGCGCTCGATGTCGGTCACATCGTCCCCTTCGCAGATCTACGAATCCGGCAGGACCCGCGTGGTTCGCAGCCTGCTCCGTTCGTGCACGTTACTGGAAAGTATCGATGATCGATCGCGCGGGTCGGGCATGCTCGACGGCGGATCCGCCGGAGGTCTAGCGGATCCGTGGTCCGTGGGGCGCGCGGGGCGGCTCGCCGCCGGGCCGCCCGCCTCACTCGAAGCCCGCCCCGAACCTGCACGTTCCCTTCGGCGGTCGTTGATCGCATGCCGGGGGGCCGGATGGCAGGCTGACCGCGAGCAGACGGCGCACGGAGGTTCGGTTGAGGATGCATCGGAAGTCACGGCTGTCGCGGCGGGCGTTCGCGGTGACGGCCCTGTCGGCTCTCACGGCGGGCGGCGGCGCGCTCGCGGCGAACGCGGCGATGGCGGGCGGGGCGCAGTCCCCCCGGCGCCGGGGGCCGGGGGAGATGCGGGGGGTGTGGGTGGCGAGCGTGGCCAACCGCGACTGGCCGTCGAGGACGGGGCTGACCGCCGCACAGCAGCGGGCCGAGCTGGTCAAGCTGCTCGACCGGGCCGTGCAGCGCCGGCTGAACACGGTGATCCTCCAGGTGCGGCCGACGGCGGACGCGCTGTGGCCCTCGTCGTACGAGCCCTGGTCGCAGGTGCTCACCGGCACCCAGGGCAAGGCCCCCGGCTGGGACCCGCTCGGCACGGCGGTCGAGGAGGCCCACGCCCGTGGTCTGGAGCTGCATGCCTGGTTCAACCCGTACCGGATCGCCAACCACGCCGACCCGACGAAGCTCGTCGCCTCCCACCCCGCCCGAGTGCACCCGGACTGGGTGGTGCCGTACGGCGGCAGGCTGTACTACAACCCCGGGCTGCCGAAGGTCCGCGCCTTCGTCGAGAACGCCATCCTGGACGCGGTGCACAAGTACCCGGTGGACGCGGTCCACTTCGACGACTACTTCTACCCGTATCCGGTCGCGGGCCAGACCTTCGACGACGACGCGGCCTTCGACAAGTACGGCGGCGGCTTCGACACCCGCGGGGACTGGCGGCGCTCCAACATCGACAAGCTCGTCCTGGAGACGGCCGCGCGGATCAAGCAGATCCGGCCCACCACCCAGTTCGGGATCAGCCCCTTCGGCGTGTGGCGCAACGCCTCGACGGACCCGCTGGGCTCGGACACCAAGGCGATGCAGGCGTACGACGACGTCTTCGCCGACACCCGTACATGGGTCCGGGAGGGCTGGATCGACTACATCGTCCCGCAGATCTACTGGAACATCGGCTTCTCCGTCGCCGACTACGCCAAGCTCGTGCCCTGGTGGGCGAAGCAGGCGCGGGGGAGCAGGACCAAGCTGTACGTGGGCGAGGCCCTCTACAAGGCCGGTGACCCGGCGCAGCCCGCCGCCTGGCAGGACCCCGCCGAACTGTCGAGGCACCTGGCGCTCGCTTCCGATCAGGTTCAGGTGCGCGGACATGTCTTCTTCGCCGCCCGCGAGGTCGCGGCGGACCCGGCCGGGGCCATGGCGCGGGTGGTCGCCGACCACTACCAGGAGCCCTCGGAGCCCCCGAGCTGAGGCCCTAGTGGCCGGTCTGCTGCCGGTGTCGGATCTCGGTGTCGGGGCCGGGTGAGCACACGCCCTCGTGCCCGTCCTCGAAACGGACGCGGTACGGGGGGTTGCCCCGCTGGCCCATGACCTCGACGATCTCGCCGACCTTGTCGTGCTGTCCGACCACCCTGCCGTGCTGGACAAGCTGGTCGCCCACGGTTGCACGCATCTGGAGGGCCTCCTCACCACGTACGGGAGCAGCGGTCCGTGGCCTTGAGTCTACGGCGCGGGGCCCGGATGGGACCGGTGCGTGCACGCCGCTCAGCCTCGGGCCCGCTGGGTCACCGCGATGCAGACCAGCACCGCCGCGGCCGTCAGCGGGGCGGCCACCGTCAGGTGCTCGCCGAGCAGCAGCACCGACCACACCAGTGTGAGCAGCGGCTGGGCCAACTGCAACTGGCTGGCCTTCGGGATGCCGATCGCCGCCATGCCCCGGTACCAGACGACCAGACCGAGGAACTGCGAGCCCGCCGAGACCCAGAGCAGACCGCTCACGCTGTGGAGCGTCAGCTGGACGGGCTCGTACGACAACGCCGTGACCGCGGCGGGCACGCTGAACGGCAGGCACATGACCAGCGCCCAGCCGATGACCTGCCAGCCCGGCATGACCCGGGCCAGCCGGCCGCCCTCGGTGTAGCCGGCCGCGCACACCAGCAGCGCGCCGAAGAGATAGAGGTCGGCGGTGGTGAGGGCGCCGCCGCTCTGCTGGACGGTGAAGGCGACGACCGCGGAGGCACCGGCGCCGGCGGCCGCCCAGAAGGTGCGGGACGGGCGGGTGCCCATGCGCAGGGCGGACAACAGCGCGGTGGTGAGCGGGAGCAGCCCGACCACGACAGCGGCGTGCGCGGTGGTGGAGGTCTGGAGCGCGAGGGTGGTGAGCAGCGGGAAGCCGACGACGACCCCGGCGGCGACGACCGCGAGCCCGGCCCAGTGCCGCCGGTCGGGCACGGGAACGCGCAGGGCGAGCAGACAGACCCCGGCGATCAGCGCGGCGAGGACGGACCGCACGGCGACCAGCGACCACGGTCCGAAGCCCTCCAGGCCCCACGCGGTCGAGGGGAAGGTGAGCGAGAAGGCGACGACACCGAGCGCGGCGAGGAGGGTCCCGGTCGCCCGGGACGGCTGGGTGTCGACCGCTATCGTGATCGGGGCGGTAGCGCTACTCTGTACTCTCATGCAAGAGCGTAGCAGCGTCGGTGACCTGGCGGAACGGCTGCGGCAGGAGCTGAACCGCTACTCACCTGGTGGAAAGCTCCCGTCGAGTCGGGCTCTCGTCGAGCAGTACCGGGTGAGCCCGGTGACCGTCTCCCGCGCCCTGGCCCAGCTGGCCGCCGAGGGCCTGGTGGTGACCCGTCCCGGCGCCGGAGCGTTCCGGGCCCACCCGCGCACGACGACGCCCGCCCCGGCCGGCGACACCTCCTGGCAGGAGGTGTCCCTGAGCGCGGACGCCGCAACCGACCTCGTGCCACGCTCGGTGGACGCGTCCGGAGTCGTGGTCTCACTGGCCGCGCCGCCGCCCGGCGTCATCGAGTTCACCGGCGGCTATCTGCACCCCTCGCTCCAGCCCGAGCAGGCCCTCGCCGCCGCGCTCTCCCGGGCCGCCCGCCGCCCCGGCGCCTGGGGTCGGCCGCCGCTGGAGGGGCTGGTGGAGCTGCGTGAGTGGTTCGCGCGAGGCATCGGCGGGGCCGTGAGCGCGGCCGAGGTCCTCATCGCCGCGGGCGGCCAGTCGGCGCTGACGATCGCCCTGCGCGCGCTCGCGACCCCCGGGGCCCCGGTGCTCGTCGAATCGCCCACGTATCCGGGCATGCTGGCGATCGCGCGGGCGGCGGGACTGCGTCCGGTGCCCGTCCCGGTGGACGCGGACGGGGTGCGCCCCGAACTGCTCGCCGACGCCTTCCGGGCCACCGGCGCCCGCGTCTTCATCTGCCAGCCCCTCTTCCAGAACCCGACCGGCGCCGTCCTCGCCCCCGAGCGCCGCGGCGAGGTGCTGCGGATCGCGCGCGAGGCCGGCGCGTTCGTCGTCGAGGACGACTTCGTCCGACGGCTCGTGCACGAGGACGCGGGCGCACTCCCGCGCCCGCTCGCCGCGGAGGACGCGGACGGGGTCGTCGTGCACGTCGGCTCGCTGACGAAGGCGACCTCGCCGAGCTTCCGCGTGTGCGCGCTCGCCGCCCGGGGACCGGTCCTGGAACGGCTGCGCGCCATCCAGGTCGTCGACACCTTCTTCGTGCCGAGGCCCCTCCAGGAGGCGGCACTGGAACTGGTCGGCTCCCCGGCCTGGCCCCGCCACCTCCGCTCGATCTCCGCCGCCCTGCGGACCCGCCGCGACACCATGACCTCGGCCCTGCGCCTGAACCTCCCCGAACTCGCCCTGCCCCACATCCCGTCCGGCGGATACCACCTCTGGCTGCGCCTGCCCGAGGGCATGCCCGAACCCGCCCTCACGGCCGCCGCCCTGCGCGCGGGCGTCGCCATCACCCCGGGCCGCCCGTACTTCAGCGCCGAACCCCCCGCGGGCCACCTCCGGTTGAGCTTCGCGGCGGTCGCGGGGGCGGGGGAGATCGCGGAAGGGGTACGACGGCTTCGTACGGCGTACGACGAGGTGCTCCGGGGGACCGGGGCGGAAACCGTTCGCCCCTGACCGCCGCCCCCTGCGAGGATCCCGCCATGAGCGACCTCGCCACCGGCTACGAGATCTCCACCGACCCCGACCGCATCGACGCCGGGCGGGTGCACCGGTGGCTGTCCACCGACGCGTACTGGGCGCTCGGGCGCACCCGCGAGAAGCAGGACCGGGCGATCGCCGGGTCGCTCAACTTCGGGGTGTACGACACGGCTTCGGGGGAGCAGGTGGCGTATGCCCGGGTGATCACCGACCGGGCGACCTTCGGGTGGCTGTGCGATGTGTACGTCGATCCGACCGTGCGGGGCAAGGGGATCGGCACCTCACTGGTCGAGGCGGTGCGCGAGCACCTGCGGGAGGACGGGTTGCGGCGCATCCTGCTGGCCACGCACGACGCGCACGGGGTGTACGAGAAGGTGGGGTTCGCGCCGCTCGCCAGGCCGGAGCAGTGGATGGCCTACCTCTACTAGGCCTCCTCGTTTCAGGTGACTTGTCCGGCCCCGTCCCGACCTCGGCGTAACTCCGGGGTAACACCCCTTGACCTGCGTACTTTCTCCACTCACCATCACCGCATGGCACTCCGGGTCACATTCGTCGCCGCGGCCCGCAGCTCCCCGCTGCTCGCGGAACGCTTCGAGGACGACCGGCCCCTCGATCAGGCCGGCTGGGACGAGGTGCAGCGCGCCGCACAGGAGCTGCTGCCCCTGGCCGCCGCCGAGCTGCGCTACTGCTCGCCGACCCCGCGCAGCCGCGCCACCGGCGACGCCCTCGGCTACGCCCCGCTCGTGCAACTCGCCCTGCGGGACTGCGACATGGGCCGCTGGCGTGGGCTGACGCTGGGCGAGGCGATGGCGCGCGAGCCGGAGGCGGTGGACGCCTGGCTCGCCGACCCGCGCGGCGTTCCGCACGGCGGTGAGTCGCTGCTGGCGTTCATCACCCGCGTCGGCGGCTGGCTCGACACCCGTCCCGTGGGCGACGGCGGCCGGATCGTCGCCGTGGCCGAACCCTCGGTGGTCCGGGCGGCCTTGGTGTACGCCCTGAAGGCGCCCCCGGCGACCTACTGGAACATCGACGTGCGCCCCCTGTCGACGACCACCCTCACCGGCCACGCGGGCCGCTGGAACCTGCGCTTCGACGGGGCGTCGACTCAGTCGTCTCGGGCGTAGTCGGTCGTGAGCACCAGGTCCTTGGCGGGGCCGCCCACCCGCCACGCCGTCCGCCAGTGGTCGGCGTCCAGGACGCTGAACTCACCGCGGTAGAGGTCCGCCGAGCACGGATGGTCGGTGACATGCCGGCCGGTCGTCAGGTCCAGGTCGTGAAAGGGGCGGCCGTCGGCGAAGCGGACGTCCGCCGTCCCTGGGCGGGGACCCGGTAGGAAGCGCAGTGTCCGTTCGGCGGGGCGCGGGACACCCTGCCAGGTGAAGGTGCCGGACTCGTGGTGCAGAAGGCCGCCGCCCTCCAGAGGGCTGAAAACCGTCGTGCCGGAGAACTCCCCTTCCCCTCCGCTCGCCAGGTCGCGTACGGAGCGCACCACTCTCCAGCTTCCGGCCAGATGCGCCAGTACATCCGGCACTGGCCAGAAATCTTTCATTCCTGCTTCCCTTCCGACACTTTCGAAACCCCGCGACCCATTGACGCTCCGGAACCCCCTCCCTATCTTGCCGTTCGAAGTGCTGATCAGCGTCTGGGATTTCGAACATCGAGCCGCGGAGTATTCATGTCACGCACCCGCTGGAGATACGGCATAGCCGCCACCGCCCTCCTGGCGGCGGCCGGCCTCATCCCCGCCCCCGCCCACGCCGAGGACGTCACCGACTACGCCATCACCGTCGACCCCGCCGCCAAGGGCGCGAAGATCGACGACACGATGTACGGCGTCTTCTTCGAGGACATCAACCGGGCCGCCGACGGCGGTCTGTACGCCGAGCTCGTGCAGAACCGGTCCTTCGAGTACTCCACCGACGACAACAAGTCGTACACGCCCCTGACCTCCTGGACGGTCGACGGCACCGGCCAGGTCGTGAGCGACGACGGGCGCCTGAACGCCCGCAACCGCGCCTACCTCTCCCTGGGCGCCGGTTCGTCCGTCACGAACGCGGGCTACAACACCGGCGTCAGCGTCGAGGAGGGCAAGCGGTACGACTTCTCGGTGTGGGCCCGCGCCGCGGCCGGCACGACCCTCACGGTCACCCTCCAGGACGCCGACGGCAGCCTCGCCACCGCCCGCCAGGTGGCCGTGACGAAAAGCGGCTGGGCCAAGTACAAGGCCACCTTCACCGCGACCCGCACCAGCAGCGCAGGGCGCCTGACCGTCGGCTCCTCCGCCGCGACCGCACTGGACATGGTGTCCCTCTTCCCGCGCGACACCTACCGGAACGAGTCCAACGGCCTGCGCAAGGACCTCGCCGAGAAGATCGAGGCCCTGCACCCCGGCTTCGTCCGCTTCCCCGGTGGCTGCCTGGTCAACACCGGCTCCATGGAGGACTACAGCGAGGCCTCCGGCTACCAGCGCAAGCGCTCGTACCAGTGGAAGGACACCATCGGGCCGGTCGAGGAGCGCGCCACCAACTCCAACTTCTGGGGCTACAACCAGAGTTACGGCCTCGGCTACTACGAGTACTTCCGTCTCTCCGAGGACATCGGCGCCATGCCGCTGCCCGTCGTCCCGGCCCTGGTGACCGGCTGCGGCCAGAACAAGGCCGTCGACGACGAGGCGCTCCTCAAGCGGCACATCCAGGACACCCTGGACCTGATCGAGTTCGCCAACGGCCCGGTGACCAGCGAATGGGGCAAGAAGCGCGCCCGGATGGGCCACCCCGAGCCCTTCCACCTCACCCACATCGAGGTCGGCAACGAGGAGAACCTGCCCGAGGCGTTCTTCGCCCGGTTCAAGGAGTTCCGCGCCGCCATCGCGGCGAAGTACCCCGACATCCAGGTCATCTCCAACTCCGGCCCGGACGACTCCGGCACGACCTTCGACACGGCGTGGCAGCTGAACAAGGACGCCGAGGTCGACATGGTCGACGAGCACTACTACAACAGCACCCAGTGGTTCCTGCAGAACAACGACCGCTACGACGCCTACGACCGGAACGGCCCCAAGGTCTTCCTCGGCGAGTACGCCTCCCTGGGCAACGCGTTCAAGAACGGTCTCGCCGAGGCGGCGTACATGACCGGCCTGGAACGCAACGCGGACGTCGTCAAACTCGCCTCGTACGCACCGCTGTTCGCCAACGAGGATTACGTCCAGTGGCGGCCGGACCTGATCTGGTTCAACAACCACGCCGCCTGGAACTCGGCCAACTACGAGGTCCAGAAGCTGTTCATGAACAACGTCGGCGACCGGGTCGTCCCCTCGACCGCCACCGGCACCCCCTCGCTCACCGGCCCCCTCACCGGTGCCGTGGGCCTGTCCACCTGGGCGACCACCGCCGCCTACGACGACGTCCAGGTCACCGACGCCGACGGCAACTCCCTGCTCAGCGACGACTTCTCCGGTGACGCCTCGAAGTGGACGCACACCGGCGGCGGCAGCTGGAGCGTCCAGGACGGGCAGTACGTGCAGACCGACGTCGCCGCCGAGAACACCATGGTGTCGGCCGGTGACACCAACTGGCACGACTACGACCTGAAGGTGAAGGCCACCAAGAAGTCCGGCAAGGAGGGCTTCCTCGTCGCCTTCGGCGTCAAGGACACCGGCAACTACTACTGGTGGAACCTGGGCGGCTGGAACAACACCCAGTCCGCCGTCGAACAGGCCGTGGACGGCGGAAAGTCCACGCTGATCTCCAAGGCCGGCACGATCGAGACGGGCCGCACCTACGACATCGACGTGAAGGTGCGCGGCCGCCAGGTCACCCTGTACCTCGACGGCCAGGAGTGGGGCAGCTTCACCGACGACAAGCCGGCCGAGCCGTTCCGTCAGGTCGCCACCTTGGACAAGAAGACCGGTGACCTGATCGTCAAGGTCGTCAACGCGCAGGCCACCGCGGCCCGCACGGCCATCGACCTCGGCGGTGCGAAGGTCGCGTCCAAGGCCCGGGTCACCACGCTGACGGCCGACGCGAACGCGGTGAACACCGAGACGCAGACTCCGGTCGCGCCGGTGAGGTCCACGTTCGACGGGGTCGCCGACAAGTTCACGTACACCTTCCCGGCGAACTCCGTCACCTTCCTGCGGATCAGGCAGAAGTAGGCGGGTTGTCAGGGGGCGTGGGGGGGTTGGGGGGCGCCGCCGACAAACCCACCCCCGCGCCACAACCAAAACGCCCGCAACCAGGGGGGGGTGGGCCGCCGGCACCCCAAGCAGCCGC
>NZ_JBIUCI010000006.1:309915-420605 GCF_044593635.1 Streptomyces sp. NPDC051913
GCGCGGGGGCCCCCCCCCAGTCCACGTCCCCCCGCCCGCCCCCCCCCCACCCCTACGCGGGCAACCGGCACAGGTGGGGGGGGTGTCCGGGCGCGGGGGCTGTGGCGGGTCCCCCGCAAACCCCCCACGCTCGTCGAACACCTTCTTCGCCACGAACGTGGCGTTCAGGGCCCGCGGGAAACCGCAGTAGCCGGCGGAGTGCAGCAGCGCCTCGACGATCTGCTGGGGCGTCAGACCCACGTTCAGTGCCGCGTTGACGTGCACCTCCAGCTGGGGCTCGCAGCCGCCGAGCGCGGTGAGCATCCCCAGCGTCACCAACTGGCGGTCCCGCGGGGCCAGTTCGGGCCGGGAGTAGATCTCGCCGAAGCCCCAGGCGACGATCTGGTGGCCCATCTCGGGGCTGATGTCGGCGAGCGAGTCGATGACCCGCTGCCCGACCTCGCCATCGACGCTCCGCAGCACCGCAAGGCCCTGGGCGAAACGCTCTTCACGGGTGGTGCCGTCCGTCATGTCATACCCTCCATTAACCTTCGAATAAGCTGGAATTCATTCCACCACTTTCGGTGATCGCACAACCGGACGTATTCCCCCTCTGTCTAAAAGGGCGCAGTGAATTGCTGCGAATGGACGCACGGGGATGAACCCCCGGACGGGGGGCCCGAATTGCACCGCGGTATGCCAAGACCTCGACGGGCCGCGGCCGGACTCGCGGCGCTGATCACCGCCGTCGTCTTCTGCGCCGCCGACGCCGTCGCCCGCAGCTACCCCTTCGGCCCCCGCACCCGCACCGTCAACGACCTGGGCAACCAGTACGTGCCCCTCCACGCCCACCTGTGGGACCTGCTGCACGGCAGGGCCGACGGCGGGCTCCTGGTCAACTGGCAGTCCGGGTACGGCAGCAGCTTCCTGCCCGACCTCGGCACCTACCTCACCAGCCCCTTCGCCCCGCTCGTGGCGCTGTTCCCGCGGGACGAGATCGACCTCGCGGTGTACGTGATCACCGTGCTGAAGGTCGCGTGCGCCGCGGCCGCCATGGCCTGGCTGCTGCTCGCGCTGCGCCCCGGCCGCTGGTGGGCGGCGGGGCTCCTGGGGGCGTCGTACGCCCTGTGCGGATGGACCGTGGCCGCGGCCGTCTACAACCTCATGTGGCTCGACGGCCTCATCGCCCTGCCGCTGCTGTGCCTGGTCGGCGAATGGATTCTCCAGCGGCGCCGACCGCTTCTCGGGGTGCTGGTCGTGACGGCGGCCTGGATCGCCAACTTCTACACCGCGTACATGGCCACCCTCGCCGCGGGACTCGTCCTGCTGCTGCGCCTCACCCTCTCCGGCCACCCGGCTCGCCGGAAGGCCGCGGTGGCGGGCCGCGCCGGGCTGACCGTGGCGCTCGGGGTGGGCCTGGCCGCACCGGTCGTCTCGGTGATCTACTTCGGCACCACCCACGCCTCCCCGGGCAGGTTCACGCGGTTCAATCCGGTGGGGGGCGAGGACCTGCTGGCCCGGCTGCTGCCGACGACGTACAGCTTCGGTTCGCCGGCGCTCTACGTCGGCACCACCGCCCTGCTCCTCGCCCTCGCCCTGCCCTTCCACCGGGCGGCCCCCCGGCGGGTGCGAGCCGGGTGGAGCCTGCTGGTGACCGCGGTGATCCTGTCGATGCAGTGGGACCCGACCCATCTGCTCTGGCACGCCTTCGCCGCCCCGCAGGGCAGCCCCTACCGGCAGGCCTTCGTGGTGTGCGCGCTGCTGGTGATGGCGGCCTGGCACTCGCTCTCGTACGGCGTGCCCACCCCGCGCGCCCTGGGCGCGGCGGCCGGCCTGCTCGCCCTGCTCGTGGCCGTCGCGAGCCGGAGCGGGCTCGTGCACCAGATCGCGTGGCCGGTCCTGCTGCTCGCCGTCGCGGGCACGGTCGTCGGGCTGGCGCTGCTGGGCGTGGCGAGCGGTAAGGGCGGATGGCGTCCGCTCGGTGAGCGTGCCCGCCGTCTCCTCGGCGTCGGTGACCGTCGTCCGCTCGGTGGCGTTGTCCTGCGTCTTCTCCGCGTCGGCGACCGGCGTGGGCTCGGCAAGGGCGCTCGTCGCCGCGTGCTGGTCGCGTGCGCCGCCGTCCTGCTCCTCGGTACCCAGTTCGGCGAGACTGTCGCCACATCGGCCGTGGCCTCCCGGCTGCGGCTCGCGCATCTGGACGACTACGCGCCCTGGGGCGACCGGCAGCAGCGGCAGGAGGAGGCGGTCGCGGGGGCCGACGGCTGGCCGCGCTACCGCACCGACCCGGGCCGGGAGCAGACCGTCGCCAACGATCCGATGCTCGTGGGCGGCCAGGGCGCCCAGTACTACAGCAGCCACACCTCCGACGTGCTCCTGCGCACCCTCACCGCGCTCGGTGGCGGCTGGACCTCGGGCGGCCGCAGTCTGCAGAGCCTGGACAACTCCGTCACGGACGTGATCTTCTCCGTCGGCGCCCGGGTGCACTCCCCGCCGGACCCGCACCAGAGCCGATACCCGGAGGCGGGCGGTCGGGTGACCGTCACCCGCCAGGACGTGCCGCCCCTGGTGACCGTACGGCCCACGACGACCAGCGGCCCCGCCTTCGGGCCCTCGCCCTACCGCAACCAGGAACTGCTGCTCGGCGCCCGCGTCTACTCCGTGCCCGGCCTCACCGTGCGCCCCGAGACCCTCGCGGCCCGGTGCCCGGCCGGCAGCGAGGTGTATCTCTGGGCCCCGCGCTTCTGGGGCACGGCCCGGCTCGCCGGTGCCCCGGGGCCGGTCGGCCGCTTCAGGGCGGACGCGAGCAGGCGCGCCGCCATGCAGCGCCTCGGCACGGTCCCGCCGTCCGGCCGACTGACGATCGACCTGTCCGCGCACCGCCCCGGCGTGATCCCGGACGGCGCGGTCGGCTGCCTGGACACCGGCGCGCTGCATGACGTCGTCCAGCGGCTCAGGTCCACCGGCGCCACGGAGGTCACCGTCTCCGACGGCACGATCCGGGCGGAACTCCCCGCCGGGAGCACCGGGACCGCGGTCGTCGCGGCCCCCAGGATCGCCGGCTGGCGCTGCGCGGCCGGCGACGCGGCGGGGGAACCCGCGGGGGACTACCACGGGCTGGTGTCCGTGCCCTTGGGCGGCGGGTCGGACTCCGTCACCTGTACGTTCCGTCCACCCGGTCTGCGGCTGGGGCTGACGGTCGGGGGAGCGGCGCTCTTGTCCCTGCTGCTGCTCGCCGCCCTCGGCGTCGTCCGACGATCACCCAAGATTGCATAAACGTGCATCGCTGCGTATAGTCATGCCATCCAAGAGGAGGGTGACATGGCGGTACGTGCGGCAGTGGCCGGAGCGAGCGGTTATGCGGGCGGCGAGGCCCTGCGGCTGCTTCTGGCCCACCCCGAGGTCGAGATCGGTGCCCTGACCGGCAACTCCAACGCCGGCCAGAAGCTGGGCGCCCTGCAGCCGCATCTGCTGCCGCTGGCCGACCGAGTGCTCCAGGAGACCACCCCCGAGGTGCTCGCCGGGCACGACGTCGTGTTCCTCGCGCTGCCCCACGGCCAGTCCGCCGCGGTCGCCGAGCAGCTCGGCCCGGACGTCCTGGTCGTCGACATGGGCGCCGACTTCCGGCTCAAGGACGCGGCCGACTGGGAGCGGTTCTACGGCTCCCCGCACGCCGGGACCTGGCCCTACGGCCTCCCCGAACTGCCCGGTGCCCGTGCCCGGCTCGCGGGGTCCAAGCGCATCGCGGTGCCCGGCTGCTACCCGACCGCCGCCACGCTGGCCCTCTTCCCGGCCTACGCCGCCGGGATCGCCGAGGCCGAGGCCGTGATCGTCGCCGCCTCCGGCACCTCCGGCGCGGGCAAGGCGCCCAAGGCGCATCTGCTGGGCAGCGAGGTCATGGGGTCCATGACGCCGTACGGCGTCGGCGGCGGCCACCGGCACACGCCCGAGATGATCCAGAACTTCAGCGGGGTCGCGGGGGAGCGGATCACCGTCTCCTTCACCCCGACCCTCGCCCCGATGCCCCGCGGCATCCTCGCCACGTGCAGCGCCAAGGCCCGCGCCGGAGTCACCGCCGAGTCCGTCCGCACCGCCTACGAGAAGGCGTACGCCGACGAGCCCTTCGTCCACCTCCTCCCCGAGGGGCAGTGGCCCGCCACCGCGTCCGTCTACGGTTCCAACGCCGTTCAGGTGCAGGTCGCGTACGACGAGACCGCCGGCCGCATCATCGCGATCAGCGCCATCGACAACCTCGCCAAGGGCACCGCCGGCGGTGCCGTACAGAGCATGAACATCGCCCTCGGTCTCGACGAGACCACCGGGCTTTCCACGATCGGAGTCGCACCGTGAGCGTCACGGCAGCCAAGGGATTCCGGGCGGCGGGCATCGCCGCCGGAATCAAGGAGAACGGCAACCCCGACCTGGCCCTCGTGGTCAACGACGGACCCCGCCGCGCCGCCGCCGGTGTCTTCACCTCCAACCGTGTGAAGGCCGCCCCCGTCGTGTGGTCCGAACAGGTCCTCAAGGACGGGCAGTTGACGGCCGTCGTCCTCAACTCCGGCGGCGCCAACGCCTGCACGGGCCCCAAGGGCTTCCAGGACGCCCACGCCACCGCCGAGAAGGTCGCCGACGCTCTCGGCATCGGCGCCATCGAGGTCGCCGTCGCCTCCACCGGCCTCATCGGCGTCCTGCTCCCGATGGACAAGCTGCTGCCCGGCGTCGAGACGGCCGCGGCCCAGCTCTCCGAGCACGGCGGCGAGAAGGCCGCCATCGCCATCAAGACCACCGACACCGTCCACAAGACGTCCGTCGTGACCAAGGACGGCTGGACGGTCGGCGGGATGGCGAAGGGCGCGGGCATGCTCGCCCCCGGCCTCGCCACCATGCTGGTCGTGCTCACCACCGACGCCGACCTCTCAAGTGACGTCCTGGACAAGGCTCTTCGCGCCGCCACCCGCACCACCTTCGACCGCGTCGACTCCGACGGCTGCATGTCCACCAACGACACGGTCCTGCTGCTCGCCTCGGGTGCCGCCGAAGTCACCCCGGCCCACGACGAGTTCGCCGAGGCCGTACGGCAGGTCTGCGACGACCTCGGTCAGCAGCTCATCCGGGACGCCGAGGGCGCCAGCAAGGACATCAAGGTCGAGGTGGTGGGCGCCGCGACCGAGGAGGACGCCGTCGAGGTGGGCCGCTCCATCGCCCGCAACAACCTCCTCAAGTGCGCCATCCACGGCGAGGACCCCAACTGGGGCCGCGTGCTCTCCGCGATCGGCACCACCAAGGCCGCCTTCGAGCCGGACCAGCTCAACGTAGCCATCAACGGCGTCTGGGTCTGCAAGAACGGCGGCGTCGGTGAGGACCGCGACAACGTCGACATGCGCTACCGCGAGGTCCACATCGTGGCGGACCTCGCCGCGGGCTCCGCGACCGCCACCATCTGGACCAACGACCTGACCGCCGACTACGTCCACGAGAACAGCGCGTACTCGTCATGAGCGGCCCCACGCGGAAGCACACCGCCCTCCCCAAGGCCCAGATCCTCATCGAGGCGCTGCCCTGGCTGGTCCGGCACAACGGGAGGACCGTCGTCATCAAGTTCGGCGGCAACGCCATGATCGACGAGGACCTGAAGCGCGCGTTCGCCCAGGACGTCGTCTTCCTGCACCACGCCGGCCTCAAGCCGGTCGTCGTGCACGGCGGCGGCCCGCAGATCAGCGCCGCCCTCGACCAGCACGGCATCGTCAGCGAGTTCAAGGCCGGCCTCCGCGTCACCACCGAGGACGCCATGGACGTCGTACGGATGGTGCTCGCCGGACAGGTCCAGCGCGAGCTGGTCGGGCTCCTCAACCAGCACGGGCCGCTGGCCGTCGGGCTGACCGGCGAGGACGCGCACACCATCACCGCCACCAAGCACCAGCCCGAGATCGACGGCGAGTTGGTCGACATCGGGCGGGTGGGCGAGATCACCGCGATCGACACGGGCGCGATCGAGGCACTCCTCGCCGACGGCCGCATCCCGGTCGTCTCGTCGATCGCCCGGAGCCAGGACGACGGACATGTCTACAACGTCAATGCTGATACGGCGGCTGCGGCACTCGCGGCTGCTCTGGGAGCGGAAACTCTCATGGTCCTCACGGACGTCGAGGGCCTGTACGAGGACTGGCCCCACTCCGACGAGGTGATCAGCCGTCTCACCGCCTCCCAACTGGAGAAACTGCTGCCGGAGTTGAGCTCCGGCATGGTCCCCAAGATGGAGGGCTGCCTGCACGCCGTGCGCAACGGCGTCACCACCGCCCGGGTCATCGACGGGCGGGTCCAGCACTCGATCCTGCTGGAGATCTTCACCGACGAAGGCATCGGCACGATGGTCGTGCCGGACGCGCAAGAGGGGGATGGGGAATGACCGACAATCAGGAGCTCACCCAGCGGTGGCAGGGCTCGCTCATGAACAACTACGGCACCCCGCGCCTCCCCCTCGTCCGCGGTGAGGGCCTCAAGGTCTGGGACTCCGCGGGCAAGCAGTACCACGACTTCGTCGGCGGCATCGCCACCAACGCGCTCGGCCACGCCCACCCGGCCATCGTCGACGCCGTGAGCAGGCAGATCGCGTCCCTCGGGCACATCTCCAACTTCTTCATGGCCGAGCCGACGATCGCCCTCGCCGAACGGCTGCTCCAGCTCTTCGGCCGGGACGGCAGGGTCTTCTTCTGCAACTCCGGCGCCGAGGCCAACGAGGCCGCCTTCAAGATCGGCCGGCTGACCGGGCGCGGTCACATGGTGGCCACGCAGGGCGGCTTCCACGGCCGCACCATGGGCTCCCTCGCCCTCACCGGCCAGCCCGCCAAGCAGACGCCGTTCCTGCCGCTGCCGGGTGACGTCACCCACGTGCCCTACGGTGACGCGCAGGCGCTGGCCGCCGCGGTCACCGAGGACACCGCGTTCGTCGTCATCGAGCCCATCCAGGGCGAGAACGGCGTCGTGGTCCCGCCCGCCGGCTACCTCAAGGCGGCCCGGGCGATCACCGCGGCCAAGGGCGCGCTGCTCGTCCTCGACGAGGTGCAGACCGGCATCGGCCGGACCGGGCACTGGTTCGAGTACCAGGCCCACGAGGGAGTACTGCCGGATGTCGTGACCCTCGCCAAGCAGCTCGGCGGCGGACTCCCGCTCGGCGCGACCGTCGCCTTCGGCCGGGCCGCGGAACTGCTCCAGCCGGGCCACCACGGCACGACCTTCGGCGGCAACCCGGTGGCCTGCGCCGCGGGACTCGCCGTGCTCGACACCATCGCCGGTGAGGGCCTGCTGGAGAACGTGAAGCGGCAGAGCGCCGCGCTGACCGACGGAATCGAGTCGCTGGGGCACCCGCTGGTCGACCATGTCCGGGGCTCCGGGCTCCTCCTGGGTATCGTGCTCACCGAGCCGCTCGCGCCCCAGGTGCAGCAGGCGGCTCAGGACGCCGGTTTCCTGGTGAACGCGCCCGCCCCCGATGTCGTACGGCTGATGCCGCCGCTGAACCTCGGCGACGACGAGGTGGCTGCGCTGCTCCAGGCGCTGCCCGGCGTTCTTGACGCGGCCCACGGGGACGGATGATCCGGAGAAATGAGACGTCGATGAGCCAGGCGCAGGAGCATGAGCAGAACGGGGCGGGCGGGCCTGCGGTGCCGCAGACCCGCACGGCGCGGCACCGCCGGATCGTGGACATCCTCAACCGGCAACCGGTGCGGTCGCAGAGCCAGTTGGCGAAGCTGCTGTCCGACGACGGGCTGAGCGTCACACAGGCGACGCTCTCCCGGGACCTCGACGAGCTCAACGCGGTGAAGATCCGCAACAACGACGGTGACCTGATCTACGCGGTGCCCAGTGAGGGCGGGTTCCGTACGCCTCGGGCGCCGCTCGGGGAGTCCGCGAAGGAAGAGCGGATGCGGCGGTTGTCGCAGGAACTGCTGATCTCCGCGGAGGCTTCGGCGAACCTCGTGGTGTTGCGGACGCCGCCCGGTGCTGCGCAGTTTCTGGCGTCGGCGATTGATCAGGCCGAGCTGCATGACATTTTGGGGACCATCGCGGGTGACGACACGTTGTTGTTGATCAGCCGGGATCCGGTGGGTGGGCAGGCGCTGGCTGAGCACTTGTTGCGGCTGGCTCAGAACGGGCATTGAGCGTTGTCGGGTGCGGGTAGGTGGGGGCTGGTCGCGCAGTTCCCCGCGCCCCTTAAAAGCCTTTCACCCGAGCCTTGCTGCCAAGCCGCCCGTACATCTCACCTCGTCGCCCGCTGTGATCAAGAGTGCCTCTACGTCCGGTAGGCCCTCCAGCCAGCGCAAGCCCTCTCGCGAACCCATTGCGAACGCCGCTGTTGCCCAGCAGTCCGCCCAGGTCACGCTCGGGGTCACCACCGTCACCGCCACCAAGTCGGTGACCGCCGAGCGGCCCGTGCGGGGGTCGACGATATGGGCGCCGCGTTCCGCCGTGCCGGATGTCGCCACGGCCAGTTCACTCACGCCCGCCGCCGAGACCACCGCGGCCAGGCCCCCCGGGCGGAGCGGGTCCGCCACGCCCACCCGCCACGGGCGCTGCGGCCCCGGCGTTCCCAGCAGCTGTACATCCCCGCCGCCGTTGAGGCTGACCCCGGTCGCGCCTGCCGTCATGACGCGTCTGGCCGCGCGCTCCACCGCCCAGCCCTTGACGATGCCCGTCGGGTCGAGCCGGCCCTCGTAGCGGAGGCTGAACCAGCCGTCGCTCAACCGTTCGGCCTCCGCGCCCAGTTCGAGGACCTCGGCGACCTCCGGATCGCACTCCTCGACGGTCAGTTCGCCCTGCGCCAGCCGGGAGATCTGGCTGTCGTCCCGGTAGGTGCTGAACACCGCGTCCACCCGGTGCAGCCCGGCGACCGCCTCCGCGAGTGCCGCCCTGACGGTGTCCGGGTTCCCGCCGCGGACGTCGAAGGAGAAGACGGTCCCCATGACCTCCTCCGCATGACGTACCGCGGCGGGAGCTTCTGCCGGTTCGGCCACGGTGTCAGCCACCGGCCTGGTCCAGCGCCGACTGGAGGGACTTCTTGTAGCCCGCGCTGGTGTAGGTGGCGCCGGACACCGAGTCGATGTCCGCGCTGCCCGCCGCGACCGCCGCCGCGTTGAGCTTCGGCACGGCCAGCTCGGTCTTCTGGGTGCTCTGGCCCCCGCTCGGCGCCTGCACCGCCTCCGCCTTGGTGATCTTCCCGTTGCTCACGGTGATCCGGACCTGGACCGGGCCGTACTGCGTCTGCGCGACCGTGCCGGTGACGGTCTTGGCGCCGGTGCCCTGGGCGGGGGCGGACGCGCTCTGGGAAGGCTGGGAGGGCTGCGCGGACTGCGGCGGCGCCGCGGCGTTCGCCTTGTCGATCGCCGACTGGAGGGACTTCTTGTAGCCCTCGCTCGTGTACGTCGCCCCCGACACCGTGTCGATGTCGGGGCTCTGCAGGGCGACCACCGCCGCGTTGAGCTTCGGCACCGCCAGGTTGGTTTTCTCGGTGCTGGTGCCGCCCTGCGGCGCCTTCACCGCCTCCGACTTGGTGATCTTGGTGCCGTCGACGGTGATCCGGACCTGGACGGCGCCGTACTGGGTCTGCGTGGCGTCCCCGGTGAACGTGCTGGTGCCCGCCGCCTGCGCGCCGCCCTGCGCCGACTCCTGAGCTGCGGCGGGCGGGGCCGCGCCGGCCGCCGAGGCCGGGTCGGACGCCGGCTTCAGCGACAGCAGCAGAACGATCCCGGAGACGGTGGCGGCGCCGGCCAGGACGACACGCCGGATCGGATGACTCTTCCTCATGACTGAATGAACTCCTGAAGTCTGGGGCGGCCGGGCAGAGTGGGGGGCCGTGACGTCCGTGTCGGACCGTCGCTCACATCTCGAACGACTCGTGGTGGATGCGGCGGGCGGGCACTCCCGCGCCGCGCAGGGAGTCGTACACGGACTGCGCGAAGCCGGGCGGCCCGCACAGGAACACGTCGTGGTCGTCGATGTCCGGCAGCTTCTGCTGAAGCCGCTCCGCCGAGATGTCGGGCCGCTCGCCGTCCGGACTGTTGACCGCGTACATCAGCCGGGCGCCCCGCTCGTCGGCGATGGCGGCCAGCTCGTCCCACAGCGCCAGATCCTGGGTGCTGTTGGCCCGGTAGAGGAGGGTGATGTCACCGGACGCGCCGGGCAGCGTCTCGAACAGGGCCCGCATCGGCGTGATGCCGACGCCGCCCGCGACCAGCAGCACCTTGCCGCGGCTGCGGCGCTGGGCGGTCAGGGCGCCGTAGGGACCCTCGGCCCACACCTTCGTGCCGGGCCGCAGCTCGCGCAGCCGGGCGGTGTGGTCGCCGATCGCCTTGACCGTGATCCGCAGCATGTCCGGGCGGGGCGCCGCCGACAGCGAGTACGGGTGGGAGCTGAACCGCATGCCGGGTGCCATGAACCGCCAGCGGAAGAACTGCCCGGCCTCCGCGCCCATCCGGTGCAGCTTCTTCCCGCCGATCAGCACGGACACGATGCCCGGCGCCTCCTCGATGACCGCCTCCACGTACATCCGGTGGCGCAGGTTGAGGCGGAGCGGGGTGAGGATCCGGTACCAGACCACCAGCGCGGTGACGATGCCGTACAGCCCGTACCAGAAGGTCTTCGCGGTCGGCTGGACGGCGAACTCGTTGCCGGTGGTGATCTGGTGCCAGAACGTCAGGAACACCACGGCGTAGGTGAGCAGATGCACGTGGTACCAGGTGTCGTACGGCAGCCTGCGCCGGACACCGCCCACCGACAGGAGGGCGATGAGCACCAGCAGTCCGGTGCCGATGGCCGCCTTGCCCATGTCCGGCAGGGTCGTGACGATGTCCATGAACTGCTGCACGACATCGCCGAGCGTCTTGCCGGCCTGGAGCGCGTACGCCCAGGTGATCAGGAAGACGTGCGCGACGACCAGGCTCACCGTGTACCGGCCGCTCATCGCGTGCCAGCGGGCGACCCGGTCCGAGCCCACCCGCCGCTCCAGCGCCGGCACCCGGGCCATCTGGAGAACGACCAGCGCCATCAGATAACCGGCGAGCAGACCGGTGATCCGGCCCGCGGCCAGGATCCTGGCGGTGTTGTCCGCGAGGGACGGGGTGTTGTCCCACCACAGCCACAGCACCGCCGCCGCACCCGCCCACAGGGCGATCAGCAGCGGGACGGCCGGGGAGCGGCGCGGGCGGATGCGGCGCATCGTCTGGCGGCGGGCGGCGCGGCCGCCTGCGAGCGTCGTGGTCACGGTTCCTCCGGGGACGGATCAAGGGGGGTGGCGTGGTCCCTTGGTCCTCAGGTACGTGTGGCGACGCCCGTGTGTTCAGCCGCTCATCGAGTCCAGTGCGGACTGGAGTGACTGGCGGTAACCGTCACTTGTGTACGTGGCCCCCGACACCGTGTCGATGTCCGCGCTCTGCGCCTGGAGGGCCTCGGTGCGCAGGGTCGGGATGGCGTAGCTGTTGATCTGCTGGTCCCGCGGATTGTCCTGGGGGTACTCGACCGCGGTCACCTCGGTGAGCTTGCCGTTCGTGACGGTGATCCGGACCTGGACCGGACCCCAGCGGGTGTCTACGGAGTCGCCTGTCACGGTCTTCGTGCCGGTGACCTGGGCGCCGCCCGACGGCGCGGAGACGGCCGGCGCGGTCACCGGAGCGGTGTGCGGCTTGAACGACAGCAGCAGCACGACCCCGGAGACGGTGGCGGCACTCGCCAGCACGATCCGGCGCAGGGGGCGGTTCTTCTTCAACGCGTGCATGGCAGCGGCCTTACGACTCTCAGAGTTCGAACGACTCGTGGTGGATACGGCGGTCCGGCACCCCGGCGGTGCGCAGCGCCACGTACAGCTCGCGGGCGAAGCCCTCCGGACCGCAGAGGTAGACGTCCCGGTCGGCGATGTCCGGGAAGGTCGCGCGCAGGGCGGCGGCGGAGAGGTCCGGGCGTTCTCCGTCCGGTCCGTTGAGGGCGTAGCGCACCTCGGCGCCGCGCCAGCGGGCGACGGCCTCCAGTTCGCCACCGAGGGCCAGGTCCTCGGCCGTGCGGGCCCGGTAGAGGAAGGCGACATCGCCGGGCAGCGTCTCGAACAGGGCGCGCAGCGGGGTGACACCCACCCCGGCCCCGATCAGCAGCGAGCGGGAAGCGGTCCGCCGGTCCCCGGTCAGCGAGCCGTACGGCCCCTCCGCCCACACCCGGGTGCCGGGCCGCAGCAGCGCCACGGCCGCGCTGTGGGCGCCGAGCGCCTTCACGGTGATCCGCATCAGGTCCGGGCGCGGCGGCGCCGACAACGAGTACGGCGTCGACGTCCAGCCCAGCCCCTGGCCCAGGAACCGCCAGCGGAAGAACTGCCCGGACCGCGCACCCAGCTCGTCCAGTCGCCGGCCGCGGACGACGACGGAGTACACGCCCGGGGCCTCCCGGTGCACCGACTCCACCCGCAGCCGGTGCCGCAGGTTCAGCCGCACCGGAGCGAGCACCCGGAACCACAACACCAGGGCCGCCACCCCGAGGTACAGCACGTACCAGGCGGTCGTGGCCGCCGTGTGGCCGCTGAAGTCGTCGCCCAGCGTCAACTGGTGGAAGAACGCCAGGAACACGGCCGCGTACGTGAGCAGATGGACGTAGTACCAGAACTCGTAACTGAGCCGGCGGCGCGCGGCACGGGCCGAGGTGATGCCGACCGCGAAGAGGATCAGCGTGCCGAAGGCCGCCTTCAGCATGTCCGGGTAGTCGAGGACCACCGTCACCGTCTCGTGCCAGACCGAGGCCCGGTCCTGGGCGGCGTACCCGAGCAGGATCAGCACGATGTGCGCGACCAGCAGACAGACCGTGTACCGCCCGGCCATCGCATGCCAGCGCGCCACCCGGTCGGAGCCGATCCGCCGCTCAAGGAGCGGCACCCGGGCCATCAGCCCGATCAGCACCGCGCAGACGTACCCGCACAGCAGCCCGGCGATCCGCCCGGCCCCGGTCAGCCAGCCGGCCGTACCGACCACCGTGCCGGTGTCCGCCCACCACAGGCCGACCACGGCCGCCGCCCCCGCCCACAGCACGGCGAGCACCGCGCCCGCGGGGGAGCGTGGTGCGGGTGGCGTCACGGCCGGTGCCGCCCGCCGTTCGTACACGGTGGTCATGTGTGCGCCCCTTCTCCTGCCTGTCTCCTGCCAGGGACGCCACTGTGCCGCCACAACTTCTCAGGACCCTCTGAACCGGCACCCCGCTCAGCCCACTCAGAGCAAACTCAGAGCATCCGGCGGCGCCCTCGGCCCCCGCGAGGGGTGATCCTGGGAGGGCGATGAACACCACCCGCTCCGGCCGCCCGGCCCTCGCCCGCCCCGACGGCACGCCCCTGCGTGTCCTCGTCGTCGACGACGACCCCGATCTCGCCGAGGTGCTCTCCGGCGCCCTGCGCTACGAGGGCTGGGAGGTCCGCACGGCCGGCGACGGCGCCACGGCGGTCACCGCGGCCCGGGAGCTGCTGCCGGACGCGGTCGTGCTCGACGTGATGCTCCCGGACACCGACGGATTCGCGGTGCTGCGCTCCCTGCACACCGTGAAGCCCGATGTGTGCGTGCTGTTCCTCACCGCGCGGGACGCGGTCGAGGACCGCATCACCGGGATCACCGCGGGCGGCGACGACTACGTCACCAAGCCCTTCAGCCTGGAGGAGGTCGTCGCCCGGATCCGCGGCCTGCTGCGCCGTGCCGGCATGGCCCGCCAGCTGGAGGAGGGCCCGCGGCTGACCGTCGGCGACCTGGTCATGGACGAGGAAGCCCGTGAGGTGACCCGGGCGGGTGAGCTCATCGAGCTGTCCCCGACCGAGTTCGAGCTGCTGCGCTTCCTCATGCGCAACCCGCGCCGGGTGCTCAGCAAGACCCAGATCCTCGACCGGGTGTGGTCGTACGACTTCGGCGGTCGCGCCCATGTCGTCGAGCTGTACATCTCCTATCTGCGCAAGAAGGTGGACGCCGGGCGCGAGCCGATGATCCACACGGTGCGCGGGGCGGGCTATGTGCTCAAGCCGGTGACCGGATGAGGCCCGTGCCGCCGCGTACCCTGCGGGCCCGGCTCACCCTCGGCCTGGTGGTGCTGCTGGCGGTGAGCTGCGCCGCGGTCGGCGTGGCCGCCGTCGTCGGACTGCGCGGCTTTCTCACCGGCCGCCTCGACGAGCAGCTGACCGAGGCGGGGAACCGGTTCGCGGTGAGTCTGGAGCACAAAGGAGAGGCCGTGCCAGGCGCAGGCGACCACGACGCCGACGATCGCGGCGACACCCGCCGCCAGGCCACCGGCACCTTCGGCGCCCGGCTGGTCGACGGCACGGCCACCCACGCGGCGGTCGTCCGTCCGAGCGGCACCAAGGACGTCACCCTCACCGAGCGCGACGAGAAGCGGCTCGCCGCGATCCCGGCCGACGGCAGGGGCCACACCGTGGACCTCTCCGCGCTGGACGACTACCGCGTGCTGGTGTCGAGCGGCCTCGACGGCGACACCCTGGTCACCGGCCTGCCGATGGAGCCCGTGGAGGCCACGGTCCACCGGCTCGAACTGCTCGCCGGGATCGTCTTCGGCCTCGCCCTCACCGTCACCGGCGTGGTCGGCGCCTTCTGGGTGCGCTGGTCGCTGCGCCCGCTGAGCCGGGTCGCGGCGACCGCCACCCGGGTCAGCGAACTCCCGCTGGCCAGCGGCGAGGTGGCACTGCCGCCCCGGGCTCCGGAGTCCGACCCCCGCAGCGAGGTCGGCCAGGTCGCCGGCGCCTTCAACCGCATGCTCGGTCATGTCGAGGACGCCCTCACCAAGCGGCACGCCAGCGAGGAGCGGCTGCGCAGCTTCGCGGCCGACGCCAGCCATGAGCTGCGCACCCCGGTCGCGTCGGTGCGCGGCCACGCGGAACTGGCGTTGCTGCACCCGGGCCCGGTCCCGCCGGAGGTCACCCGGGCGCTGGAACGCATCGCCGCCGAATCCTCCCGCATGGGCGAGATGGTCGACGAGATGCTGCTGCTGGCCCGGCTGGACGCGGGCCGCCCCCTGGAGCGCCGCCCGGTCGACCTCACGATGCTGGTCCTGGACGCGGTCACCGACGCCCGGGCCGCGGGCCCCGGCCACCGCTGGACCCTGGAACTCCCCGAGGAACCGGTGACGGTCACCGGCGACGCCCACCGCCTGCACCAGGTGTTGGCCAACCTGTTGGCCAACGCGCGGGGGCACACACCCGTGGGCACCGAGGTGACGGTCTCCCTGGAGACCGAGGACACGTCGGTCGTCCTCACGGTCCACGACGACGGCCCCGGTGTCCCCGAGGACATCCAGCCCGGCGTCTTCGAACGCTTCACCCGAGCCGACCGCCGCCGCACCGACGCCCCGGGGGGCGGCGCGGGCCTGGGCCTGTCGATCGTGGCCGCGGTGGCCGAGGCGCACGGCGGAGACGTGAGCCTGCGGAGCGCGCCGGGCTCGACCACCTTCACCGTCCGGCTCAGTACCGAGTGACCGCCGTGTGCCCGCCCGTCGTACCGATCGCGATGTGCGGCTCCCGCCCGGGATCGGCCCACTTCAGGATCCGGCGCATCGCGTCCGCCGGCAGGGACACACAACCCGCCGTCGCGCCGTCGCCGTTGACGTGCAGAAAGATCCCGGCGCCCCGACCGCGCACCGGATGGCTGTAGTTGAAACCGATCACCATGGCGTACGCGTACTGCTTCTCGTACGCGATCAGATGCTCGGACTCGGCCGCCCGGCAGTCCTTGGCGCGCGGCTCGCTCCAACGGTTGTAGACGCGGGAGTCGTTGTCCTGGCACCACCAGGAACTCGCGCGCACCGGACGGTACTTGTACGAGGTCCCGTTCGGCGCGCCCTTGATGCCGAAGGCGTACGGCAGCTCGTACAGCCCCGCCGGTGTGGTGTTCGTGCCCTGCTTGCGCGAGGTGCCCGCCACGAGCCCGTTCGCCCCGAACCGCGCCTTCGCCGAACCGGCCTTCACCCACTGTCCGTTGTGCAGGTCCCACCAGGTGACGGTCCCGGAGGTGGAGGTGCTCTTGGCGGCCACCGCGGTGATCAGCTGGCTGCCGCCCCCGGTGTCGGCCATGCGTGCGGGAAGCGGGAGGTGCCCGCCGTCGGGAGCGGCGCCGAGCACGAGGAGGGACGCGGACACGAGGGCCGTGGCGACGGCGGGGGAGCCCATGGCTCAGACGGTAGAGGGCGGCAGCGGCAACGGCAGCCCGGGTAGGCCATCCAGGCTCGTCGCGATGTGCTCCTTCTTGGCGAAGTAGGCGCTCAGGGATGCGTCGTCCTCGCGCGCGAAGCGCCGGGCGTGCAGATCGCGGTCCTCGTCGTACGTCATGAAGGGCACCGCGTAGCCACAGGAGTCGCGGATCTGCCGGGCCGTCACGACGATGATCGCCCGCAGGCCGTGCAGGCCCGGGTCGATGTCCGGGAAATGCGTGAGCAGTTCCGTGAAGCGGGGGTCGTCGCGCAGCACCGCCTCGCCCTCGCCGTGCACCCGGACGATGTTGGGCGGGCCCTGGAAGGCGCACCACATGAGCGTGATCCGGCCGTTCTCCCGCAGATGCGCGACCGTCTCCGCGGTGGAGCCGGCGAAGTCCAGATAGGCGACGGTCAGTTCGTCGAGGACCGCGAAGGAGCCCTTGAGCCCCTTGGGGGAGAGGTTGACCGTGCCATCGCCGGAGAGAGGGGCGGTGGCGGTGAAGAAGAGGGGCTGCGCCTCGATGAAAGTGCGCAGCCTGCCGTCTATGCGCTCGTAAGTCTTTCCCATGTCTAACGATTATGGGCGCAGGTCTTTCGCCTGTCTAATGAATTGCGGGGTCCGCTTCCCGGTCCCCGCCGTGGCCGCCCCGGCCGGCGCATCACTCGGGGCGGCCACAGCACCTGTCACGTCACTGGGTGAGCGTGCAGGTGGCCAGGGAACCGAGGCCCTGGGGCTTCTCGGCGGTGCGGCCGATGGAGATGGCGATGCGGTCGATCGTGGACGTCCGCTTGTCCGCCAGCGGGCCGAGGATGGCGTTCTGGACGAAGTTGGGGCCGCCCTGGCCGACCGTGTTCACCAGGCGCGTGTTCGCCTCGTCGATCTGGGTCTGCAGGAGCGCGAGGTTGCGGTCCACCTCGGCCTGCGCGGAGGCCGGGATCGCGGGGAGCTGGGAGGCGACGTCGGGGCAGGTGATGGTGCCGACGCCGGCGTTGTCCGCATCGCCCGCGTCGTTGCCCGCGTCCTCGCCCGCGTTGTCGGTGTCCTGCCCGGCGTCCTGGCCCGTGTCCCCGGCGGCCTCCGAGGCGGGGGCGCTCGGCGTGGCCTCGGCCTCCTCGCCCGTGTCCGCGGCGCCGTCGGCGTTGAGGGTGCAGGGCGCGAGCGCGTCAAGCCCCTGGGGCTTCGCCGCCGTACGGCCGATCGCGGTGGCCATGCGGTTGACGGTCGCGATCCGCTTGTCCTCCAGCGGGCCCAGAATGGCGTTCTGGACGAAGTTGGGTCCGCCCTGGCCGACGGTGTCGACAAGACGCTTGTTGGCCTCGTCGATCTGGGTCTGGAGGAGGGCGAGGTTGCGGTCGATCTCGGCCTGCGCGCTCGCCGGGATGGCGGGGAGCTGGGAGGCGACGTCCGGGCAGGTGATGGTGCCGGGGCTCGCGAGGGTGCGCGCGGTGTTGTCGCCGCTGCTCTTGGAGGACTCCCCGGCGAGGGCGGAACCGGCGATCACCGCACCGGTCAGCACCAGTGCGGTAGCGCTGCCGATGAGCGCGACGCGGCGCTTGTTGTACTTCGGAAGGGCCCTGGACATGCGGATGCCTCACAAGGGTCGGGAGTGTCGTGGTGTTCGTCGTGTGTACAAACGCGGCGCCTGCGTTCGGGGGGAGGTACGAGCAAGCGGTTTCCCATGTTCAAAGGGAACCCCAAAAACACGTCAGATTGACGAATCATGCAGTGGTCTGCATACTCATGCATAACCTTGAATGCGGCGATGAGGAGCAACGCAAGTGAGCAGCAACAGCGGTGACGTCCGGCTCTGGGGCGGCCGTTTCGCCGACGGTCCCGCCGAGGCCCTGGCCAAGCTGTCCGCGTCCGTGCACTTCGACTGGCGGCTGGCTCCCTACGACATCGCCGGTTCGCGTGCCCACGCGCGCGTGCTGCACAAGGCGGGGCTCCTCACCGAGGACGAGCTTCAGCGCATGATCGCCGGACTCGACCAGCTGGAGGCCGACGTCGCCGCCGGTTCCTTCGTCGGCACGATCGCCGACGAGGACGTCCACACCGCCCTGGAGCGCGGCCTCCTGGAGCGCCTCGGCCCCGACCTCGGCGGCAAGCTCCGCGCCGGCCGCTCCCGCAACGACCAGGTGGCCACCCTCTTCCGGATGTACCTGAGGGACCACGCCCGGATCATCGGCGGCCTCATCGCCGACCTCCAGGACGCCCTGATCGGTCTCGCCGAGGCTCACGCGGACGTGGCGATGCCCGGCCGCACCCACCTCCAGCATGCCCAGCCGGTCCTCTTCGCCCACCATGTGCTGGCCCACGCCCAGGCGCTCTCCCGGGACGCCGAGCGGCTGCGCCAGTGGGACGACCGCACGGCCGTGTCGCCCTACGGCGCGGGCGCCCTGGCCGGTTCCTCCCTCGGCCTGGACCCGGAGGCGGTGGCGAAGGACCTCGGCTTCGAGCACGGCAGCGTCGGCAACTCCATCGACGGCACCGCCTCGCGTGACTTCGTCGCGGAGTTCGCCTTCATCACCGCGATGATCGGCGTGAACCTCTCCCGGATCGCCGAGGAGATCATCATCTGGAACACGAAGGAGTTCTCCTTCGTGACCCTGCACGACGCGTTCTCCACCGGCTCGTCGATCATGCCGCAGAAGAAGAACCCCGACATCGCGGAGCTGGCGCGCGGCAAGTCGGGGCGCCTGATCGGCAACCTGACGGGTCTGATGGCGACGTTGAAGGCGCTGCCCCTCGCCTACAACCGTGACCTCCAGGAGGACAAGGAGCCGGTCTTCGACTCCTGCGACCAGCTGGAGGTTCTCCTCCCCGCCTTCACCGGCATGATGGCCACCCTCACCGTCAACCGCGAGCGCATGGAGGAACTGGCCCCGGCCGGCTTCTCCCTCGCCACCGACATCGCCGAGTGGCTGGTCAAGCAGGGCGTCCCGTTCCGCGTCGCCCACGAGGTCGCCGGCGAGTGCGTCAAGGCCGCCGAGGCCGAGGGCAAGGAACTCGACGAACTGACGGACGACCAGTTCGCGAAGATCTCCACCCACCTCACCCCGGAGGTCCGTACGGTCCTCAACGTCAAGGGCGCCCTCGCCTCCCGCAACGGCAGGGGTGGCACGGCCCCGAGCGCGGTGGCGATCCAGCTGGCGGAGGTGAAGGCGAACGTGGAGGCTCAGCACGCCGGGGCCACTGCGAAGAAGCGCTAGGGGCAGCGCCGCCAGGGGCGCGGGGAACTGCGCGAGCAACCACGAACCACCCGCACTCGCACAGCGAACCGCACCACCCGAGCTCTGAACCGAAGGTCATCGCGGGTTAGGTTGGGAACAGCCTTGAGCCGACCCAACGGAGCCCGCGATGCCCTTCGCCCGCCTGGCCACAGCGACCACCCCCACCTGCCACATCGGACTGGGCCTCGCGGCCGTCGGCCGCCCCGGCTACATCAACCTGGGCCGCGACGAAGACCTGGGCCTCGCGGAGAACCGCAGCGTCGAATCGCTGCGCGCCCGCACCCACGAACTCCTCGACGCCGCCTACGCCCAAGGCGTCCGCTACTTCGACGCCGCCCGCTCCTACGGCCGCTCCGAGGAGTTCCTCGCGGACTGGCTCAACGCCGACCCCGGCCGAAACGACGTGGTCATCGGCAGCAAATGGGGCTACACCTACACCGCCGCCTGGACGACGGACGCCGAGAAGCACGAGGTCAAGGACCACGGCCTCGACACCTACGAACGCCAGCGCCGCGAAACCGCCGAGCTCCTCGGCGACCATCTGGACCTCTACCAGATCCACTCGGTGACCCCGGACAGCCCGGCCCTCACCGACAAGGAACTCCACGCCAAGCTCGCCGAGGCCGCCGCCAACGGCATCAGCATCGGTTTCTCCACCAGCGGCCCCGCCCAGGCGGACGCCATCCGGGCCGCCCTGGAGGTGACGGTCGACGGCGCGCCCCTCTTCCGTACCGTCCAGTCGACGTACAACGCCCTGGAGACCTCCGCCGCCCCCGCGCTCGCCGAGGCGCACGACGCCGGGCTCACGGTGATCGTCAAGGAGGGCATGGCCAACGGCAGGCTCGCGGGCCCGCACGCGCCGGACGCCCTGAAGGCCGTGGCCGAGGAGACGTCTCTCGGCTGTGACGCGGTCGCCCTCGCCCTCGTCCTGCGCCGGCCGTGGGCCGGGGTCGTCCTGTCCGGGGCGGCGACCACCGCCCAGCTGGCCTCCAACCTGCACGCGGCCGTCGTGGACCTGGACGAGGACCAGCTCGCGCGCCTCGCCGAGCTGACGGAGGAGCCGCGGGAGTACTGGGAGAAGCGCGGCAGCCTGCCCTGGCACTGAGACAACAGAACCCCTGCTCAGCACCACGCGCATGAGACGTTCACGCCTACTGTGAGACATTGATGTCTCACATGGGTTATGGTTGTCTCATGGCTGTCGACCGAGCTCATGTGCTGCGCAGTGCCGCGGCCCTGCTGACCCGCAAGTCCACCGCGACCATGGACGAGGTCGCCAAGGCCGCGGGGATCAGCCGGGCCACCCTGCACCGGCACTTCGCCGGGCGCGACGCGCTCGTGCGGGCACTTGAGGCGCTCGGCATCGAGGAGTGCGAGGCCGCGCTGGACGCGGCCCGGCTCGACGAGGGCCCGGCGCGGGACGCCGTACACCGCCTCGTCCGCGAGATCGAACCGGCCGCCTCCCTGCTCGCCTTCCTCTACACCGAGAACCAGCTGTTCGAGGGGGAGGGGCAGAACCCCGGCTGGACCCGCATCGACGAGCGCATCGCGGCCCTTTTCCGACGCGGTCAGGCGGCCGGCGAGTTCCGCATCGACCTGACCCCGGCCTGGCTCACCGAGGCGCTGTACGGCCTGCTTGCCTCTGGCGCCTGGGCGGTGATGGAGGGCCGCGTGGCGGCGAAGGACTTCACGTACATGATCGCCGAGCTGCTGCTCGGCGGTGCACTACGTCATCACGACCATCCGAGAGAGGAATCATGACCAGCACCCTGCGGCCGGCGACCACGACCGAGGCGGTGACCAAGCGTCCGGGCCGTTGGCTCGCGCTGTCCGTCCTCGTGCTCGCCGTGCTGCTGGTGGCCGTCGACGCGACCGTCCTCGGTCTCGCGACCCCCTACATCAGCGAGGACCTGAACCCGACCGGCTCCCAGCTCCTCTGGATCGGCGACGTCTACTCCTTCGTCATCGCGGGTCTGCTCGTCTCCATGGGCAGCCTGGGCGACCGCATCGGCCGCAAGCGCATCCTCCTCATCGGAGCGACCGCGTTCGGCGCGATATCGGTCCTCAACGCCTATGCCACGACACCGGAGATGATGATCCTCGCGCGCGCCCTTCTGGGCGTCGCGGGCGCGACCCTCATGCCGGCGACCCTCGCCCTGATCCGCAACCTCTTCCACGACCCGCGGGAACGCAGTCTCGCCGTGGGCATCTGGGGCGCGACGGCCTCCGCGGGCACCGCGATCGGTCCGATCGCCGGTGGCTTCCTGCTCGAACACTTCTGGTGGGGCTCGGTCTTCCTGATCAACCTGCCCGTGATGGCGGTCCTGGTCCTCGTCGGCATCAAGCTGCTGCCGGAGTCGAAGAACCCGAACCCGGGCCCGTGGGACCTGATCAGCGTCGGCCTGTCCCTGGTCGGCATGATCGCGGTGGTGTACGCGGTCAAGGAGACGGCCACGCACGGCTTCGGCTGGGCGATCCTCGGCGTCGGCGCACTCGGCGCGGGGGCCCTGTACTGGTTCGTCCACCGCCAACTGACCCTGCCGACACCCCTGTTGGACATGCGTCTGTTCCGCAACCGCGGTTTCAGCGCGGCGGTCCTCGCCGACCTGCTGACCATCCTCGGCCTGTCCGGCCTGGTCTTCTTCCTCTCGCAGTATCTGCAACTCGTCCAGGGCCGAAGCCCGTTGGAGGCGGGCCTGGCCGAACTCCCCGCGGCCGTGGGCGCGGTGGCGGCCGGCCTGATCGCGGGCTGGGCGGCCCGCCGCTGGTCGGTCCGCGCGGTGGTCTCCGGCGGCCTGGCGGCGGTAGGCGTGGCACTGGCCTCGCTGACCGTCATCGACCAGTCCACCGGCTACCCGCTGCTGGGCACGGCCCTGCTGGTCGTAGGCATCGGCGCCGGCTTCTCCTTCACGGTCACCGCCGACGTCATCCTGTCGAGCGTCCCGAAGGAACAGGCCGGCTCGGCGTCGGCGGTCTCAGAGACGGCGTACGAGTTGGGCGCGGCCCTGGGCATCGCCGTACTGGGCTCGATCGTGACCGGCGTGTACAGGGGCTTCACGGCTCCGGCGGGCACACCGGAGGGCGCCCATGAGTCGCTGGGAGCAGCGGTGGAGTCAGCGGCGGGAATGCCGACGCAGCAGGCGCAAGCACTACTGGCGTCGGCGAGAGAGTCCTTCGTGGACGGCCTGACGATCGCGGCGGGAGCAGGAGCGGCAGTACTGCTCGCCACGGCATGCGCGGCCTGGTTCCTGCTGCGAAACCAACGTCTGGACGGCCGACCCTAAGGGGCGCGGGGAACTGCGCGAGCAACCACAACGCACCCGCAGCCGGAAAACTACGCCGCTTCCTTGGCCTTCGTCGCATACATGTCCACGTACTCCTGCCCCGACAACCGCATGACCTCGGTCATCACGGAGTCCGTCACAGCCCGCAGCACATACCGGTCCCGGTCCATCCCGTCGTACCGGGAGAACTCCATCGCCTCACCGAACCGAACAGTCACCCGCCCAGGGCGCGGCATCCCCGCGCCCCCCGGCTGCAACTTGTCCGTGCCGATGACGGCGAACGGCACCACAGGCGCCCCCGTCATCATCGTCAGCCGCGCGATACCGGTACGCCCCCGGTACAACCGCCCGTCGGGCGACCGCGTCCCCTCGGGGTAGATACCGAAGACCTTCCCCTCCTCCAGCACCCGCCGCCCGGTCATCAGAGCGGCGACGCCGCCACGGCCACCGTCCCGGTCCACCGGAATCATGCCGACGCCGGTGAAGAACCACGCCATGAGCCGGCCCTTCAGGCTCTTGCCGGTGACGTACTCGTCCTTGCCGATGAAGAACACCTGCCGGTCGCAGACGAGCGGAAGGATCATCGAGTCGATGAAGGTGAGGTGGTTGCCGGCCAGGATGACCGGACCGTCTCCGGGGATGTGCTCCGCGCCTTCCACCTGTGGGCGGAACATCAGGCGCATGATCGGTCCGAGCACTGCCTTGATGAGCGCGAAGCGGGACAACGGGCCCTCCGGTGTCAAGGGAATCGGTCTAAGTCTGTGCAGGTGAGGACGATACTCGCGGCCCGGGGGGTCTTGCACATCGGGTTCACCGAGGTCTTACGCAGTGTTGACGCGGGTTTACCTGCGGCGGCGCGCCGAATACCGGTCGTAACCTGGCGGCCATGATGTGACGGACATCGCGCCCAGGGCCTGATGGGCCGTCAACTCCTGCCTCATGGACGACATCCCGCGTCACCCGCGTGTTCCGCCCCGGGTCTCCCCGCGGTCATGTACACGCACCTACGATCGGCCCGCAGTGACGAGCCGACGCAAGGAGGGCGCTCATGGGATCGCAGGATTCTCAGGCCGTGGACGGGCAGACGGGTGTAACCGGACGGCGGGCGCTGCTCGGCGCGGCCGTGCTCGGTGCCGGGGGAGCGGTCCTCGGCCTGTCCGGCACGGCGAGAGCCGCCGAGGCCGCCGGGACCGCCGAGGCCGCCGGAGCGCGGCACGGCGGCGGGCTGAGCAGCCTGCCCGTGCCGACGATCATCGGGCACCGGGGCGCCAGCGGCTACCGGCCCGAGCACACCTTCGGGTCGTACCAGCTCGCCCTCGACCTGGGCGCCCATGTCGTCGAGGCCGGCGACCTGGTGCCCACCAGGGACGGTCACCTGGTCTGCCGTCATGAGCCGGAGATCGGCGGGACGACGGACGTCGCGGACCACAAGGAGTTCACCGACCGCAGGACGACGAAGGTCCTGGACGGTGTCTCCGTCACCGGTTGGTTCACCGAGGACTTCACGCTCGCCGAGCTGAAGACCCTGCGCGCGATCGAGCGCATCCCGGCGAACCGCCCGCACAACACCCTCTACAACGGCCGCTGGGAGATCCCCACCTTCGAAGAGGTCCTGAAGTGGCAGGACGAGCAGAGCCGCAAGCGCGGCCGGCAGGTGTGGATCTACCCGGAGACCAAGCACCCCACCTACTTCCGCAAGCTGGGTCTCGGTCTTGAGGAGCGGGTCGCCAAGCTGCTGCGCAAGCACGGCAAGGACGGCCGCAACGCGCCGGTCATCCTCCAGTCCTTCGAGCCGACCAGCATCCAGCGCCTGAACCGGCTGGTCGACAACCCGCTGGTCGTGCTGCTCTCCTCCGCGACCAGCCGCCCCTGGGACTTCGTCGAGACGGGCGACCCGCGCACGGTCGCCGACCTGATCACGCCCGCCGGGCTGCGGGAGATCGCCGGATACGCCCAGGGCATCGGCCCCACCCTCGACCTCGTCATCCCCAAGGACGCCAACGGCGACCTCACCAGCCCGACCACCCTGGTCGCCGACGCGCACAAGGTGGGCCTGATCCTCCACCCCTACACCATGCGCAACGAGAACCCGTTCCTGCCGACGAGCTTCCGCAAGGGCACCGACGCCGACGCCTACGGCGATGTCTTCGGCGCCTACAGGACGTACTTCGCCACCGGTATCGACGGTGTCTTCACCGACAACCCGGACACCGGCCTGCTGGCCCGCGCGGACTTCGTCAACCGGTGAGCCCCCGGCCCCGGTTGGGGTGACAGCCGGCCGTCCGGGCAACCCGCCGCCCGGACGGCCGCGTCGTGAGGCGTATGACGCGCGACCTGATCACCACCCCGCCGCACGACCCGGTCACCGCACCGCCGCACGACCTGCTCACCGCCCTGCGCCCGCTGCTCACCGCCGAGGCCTTTGCGGAGGCGCACGCCTCCGGTGCCGAACCCGGCGACCTGGAACAGGCGGTCTGGCTCCGCCTCCTGGAGCGCCTCGACACCGACGGTCCGCCCGTGGACCCGCCGGGCTGGCTCCGCCGGGCGGTCCGCTCCGAGGCGCGCCGCTCCCGTCGTACGACGCGCCTCGAACGGCCGTATGAGACGGAACCCGCGGACGACGCCGGTCGCAGTCCTGAGGACCATGCTCTGGCGGCCGCCCGGCGCCGGGCGCTGCGGGACGCCGTACGCCGTCTGCCGGGCCGCTGTCCCCGGCTCCTTGAGGCGCTGCTCTCCCCGATGGACCTCACCTACCGGGAAATCGCGGGGGAGTTGGGTATCTCACAGGGCAGTCTCGGTCCGGAACGTTCCAGATGCCTGGGATGTCTGCGTCGTTTGCTCACACCGGAGGTTGCGGCCCGCGGAGCGCGGGGATAGGAGTGAGGGACGACAGGCGATCAGGTGAGCGGGAGGCGTGCGCACATGGGCATGAGCGTGACCATCTCTGCGGCGACCGTGCAGGACGCGGAGCAGATCTTCAGGTTGCAGTACCTGTGCTTCCAGAGCGAGGCGGCGCTGTACGGCAACTACCGCATCGACCCGCTCGTCCAGAGCCTGGACTCGGTCCGTGAGGAGGTCGCCTCGGACTGCGTCTTCGTGGCCCGGCTCGGCGAGGAGGTCGTTGGCTCGGTCCGCGGCCATGTCACCGAGGACGGCTCGGCCGCCATCGGCAAGCTCTGCGTCCACCCCCGTCTCCAGGGCCACGGCATCGGCGCCCGGCTGCTGCGCGCGGCCGAATCGGCCCTGGCCGAGGAGCGCGGCGCCACCCGGTTCCGCCTCTTCACCGGCCACCGCAGCGAGGGCAACCTGCGCCTGTACCGCAAGGTCGGCTACGAGGCGGTGGGCACGTCCAAGGGCGCGGACGGCGTACCCATGATCGTCCTGGAGAAGCCGGCGGGGACGTACGCGGCTACCGCGTAGCGGTGGCGTTACCCGCCCTCCGCAGCCAGTAGAGGGCGGACAGCGGCAGCAGCACCGGGATGAAGACGTATCCCATGCCGAAGTCCGACCACACGGTGGCGTCGGGGAAGGCGGACGGCTCCACCAGCGTCCACGTACCGACGATCAGCACACCCGCGAGCTCGGCGGCGCAGCACACCTGTGCCGCCTTGCGGGCCGTCTCGCCACCCCGGACGAGCGAGTACGTGATGAACCCGTAGACCAGCCCCGCCAAGGCGGACAGTGAGTAGGCCAGCGGTGCGCGGTCGAACTCGGTGGCGATCTGGTAAGCCGAGCGCGACACCGCGCCGACCACCATCACCCCGTACAGCCAGACCAGCAGCATCCCCGGCCCGCTGATCAGCCGCGCCGGCTTCTCCTCCGTCGCCGTCACGTCAGCCTCCCCAGATGTCATAGAGCCGCACCTCCAGCACGGCCAGCACCACACCGCCCGCGGCCGCCGTCACCGAGCCCCACTTCGAGCGCTCGGTCAGCGACATGAGCCCCGCCGCCGGGACGCACGCGAACGCGCCCACCAGATACGCCACGAAGATCGTCGTCCCCTGCTCCGGCTTCTCGCCGCGGGCCAGCTGCACGATCCCCACGACCAGCTGGACCAGCGCCAGCAGCGACACCACGCCCATCCCGATGAAGTGCCAGTCCTTCGTCGGCTGATCACGGTAGGCGGCCCAGCCGCACCAGGCGGCGAGCAGCAGCGCGGCGACGCCGGTCACGAGCGTCAGGGCATCAAGCATGGGGCGACCCTATTACGGAGCGGAAGACCGGCCGGGGTCGCCCCCGGCCTCGCCTCGACGTCCCGTGCAGCGAGAATCGAGCAGGGTTCGAGTGGTCGGTGCGACCCCGTAGGGTCGACGGCATGAAGATCCGTGCACAGGCCATGCTTTTCGACAACGACGGGACCCTCGTCTCCTCCCTCGCCTCCGTGGACCGCTGCTGGCGGCAGTGGGCCGAGGAGTACGGCATCACGGCCGAGGACTTCGCGCGCGTGGAGCTGCACGGGCGGCCGGCCGTCGAGATAGCCGCCGATCTGCTGCCCGCCGAGATCGTGCCCGAGGCCGTCGCGCGGATCGAGAGGCTGGAGGTGGAGGACGTGCCCAACGACGGTGTCCAGCTGCTGCCCGGCACCCGGGACTTCCTCGCCTCACTGCCCGCCGACCGCTGGGCCGTCGTGACCTCCGCCACCCGCCGGCTCGCCGAGGCCCGCCTCGACGCCGTCGGCATCCTGCCCAAGACCCTCGTCTCCGCCGACGACATCACCCGCGGCAAGCCCGACCCCGAGCCCTACCTCCTCGCGGCCCGCGAACTCGGCGTCGACCCCGCCGACTGCGTCGTCTTCGAGGACGCCCCCGCGGGCCTCGCGGCCGGACGCGCCGCCGGAATGACCACCGTGGCATTGACCACAACCCACCAGGCCCACGAGCTGGCGGCCGACCTGGTGATCGAGAACCTCTCGGCCTTGTCCGCCCTGGTCACGGCGGCCGGTGTGGAGATCTCCACCCGCCCGTGACACCTGTCCGCCGCTGTCCATCATGCGGACAGCGGCGGTTGGTAAGGACCATACGTCTGCTTTACTGATTCCATGACCACGACGAGCGACCGCACCTTTGCGACCGAGGCGACCATGACGCCCGGTGCTCGCTGTATGTGTCGAATGTGCGCCTTCTAGAGGGCCCCCGCACCACCCCCTGAGCCTCGCGCCCCGAAGCGAGCAGCTGTGGCATGTCCGTACCGGCCCCGCCGTACGTGACCGTGCTGCCCCGCGCACACCCGTTCCTCTCGTACCAGGGCACACCCACGCCCGCGTACGAACTCGACAGTGATGGAATCCCAGTGATCACCACCTCGGGCCTGACCAAGGTCTACCGCTCGCGCGGCCGTGAGGTCACCGCCCTCGACGGCGTCGATCTCCACGTCCGCGAAGGCGAGGTCTACGGCGTCATCGGCCAGTCCGGCGCCGGAAAGTCCTCCCTCATCCGCTGCGTCAACCTGCTGGAGCGCCCCACCGCCGGCACGGTCACCGTCGCCGGCCGGGACCTCACCGCCCTCGCCGGGCGCGGCCCGCGGGCCGGCAAGGAACTCCGCGAGGCGCGCAGCCGTATCGGCATGGTCTTCCAGCACTTCAACCTGCTGTCCTCCCGGACCGTCCAGGACAACATCGAGCTGCCTCTCGAGATCCTCGGCAGGTCCGGCAAGGAGCGCTCGCGCAAGGCGCTGGAGCTGCTCGACCTCGTCGGGCTCGCCGACAAGGCGAAGGCCTACCCGGCCCAGCTCTCCGGCGGCCAGAAGCAGCGTGTCGGCATCGCCCGCGCCCTGGCCGGCGACCCCAAGGTCCTGCTCTCCGACGAGGCCACCAGCGCCCTCGACCCGGAGACCACCCGCTCCATCCTCCAGCTGCTGCGCGACCTCAACCGCCAGCTGGGTCTGACCGTCCTGCTCATCACCCACGAGATGGACGTCGTGAAGTCGATCTGCGACTCCGCCGCCCTCATGGAGAACGGCCGCATCGTCGAGTCCGGGACGGTGAGCGAGCTGCTCGCGACCCCCGGCTCCGAACTCGCCACCGCGCTCTTCCCGGTCGGCGGCGAGGCCACCGGCGCCGACCGCACCGTCGTCGACGTCACCTTCCACGGCGAGGCCGCGACCCAGCCGGTCATCTCCCAGCTGTCGCGCACCTACAACATCGACATCTCGATCCTCGGTGCCGCCATCGACACCGTCGGCGGTCTCCAGGTCGGCCGGATGCGCATCGAACTGCCCGGCCGCTACGAGGACAACGTCGTGCCGGTCGGCTTCCTGCGCGAGCAGGGCCTCCAGATCGATGTCGTCGGTGAAGACCTGCTGGTGAAGGAAGGTGCCAAGTGACCTGGTCCGAGATGCAGCCCCTGCTGTCCCAGGCGTGTTGGGACACCCTCTACATGGTCGGCTGGTCCACCGTCATCGCCGTGGTGGGCGGCCTTCCGCTCGGCGTTCTCCTCGTCCTCACGGACCGGGGCGGACTTCTCCAGAACGTCGTCGCCAACAAGGTCATCGGGCAGGTCGTGAACGTCGCCCGGTCGATGCCGTTCATCATCCTGATGGTCGCGCTGATGGGCTTCACCCGCTCCATCACGGGCACCACCATCGGCCGCGAGGCCGCGATCGTGCCGCTCGCCATCGGCGCCATCCCGTTCTTCGCGCGGCTGGTCGAGACGGCGGTCCGTGAAGTGGACGGTGGGCTCGTCGAGGCCGTGCAGTCGATGGGCGGCAACACCTGGACCATCGTCCGCAAGGTCCTCGTACCGGAGTCGCTGCCCTCCCTGATCGCCAGCACCACGACCACGATCGTGGCGCTGATCGGCTACTCCGCCATGGCCGGCACCGTCGGCGCCGGCGGCCTCGGCGACATCGCCATCCGCTACGGCTACCAGCGCTTCGAGACCCAGCTCATGTGGATCACCGTGGCGATCCTCGCGGTCGTCATCTCGCTGATCCAGTTCGCCGGCGACTTCGCGGCCCGCTCGCTGCACAGCCGCGGCGGCAAGACGGGTCCGGCGCCGAAACTGCGGCTGCTGAAGGCCGCGACGGCCGACACCAAGACCGTCTGACCCCACCCCCAAAACTTCCCCGCACACCCATCGCGGGGTCGCTCTGCCCAAAAGGAAAGGCACTTTTCGTGCGTAACACCGCAAAGCTCACGACCGCAGTCCTCGCCGCCGGCGCCCTCACCTTCGGCCTGACCGCGTGCGGCTCCTCGGACTCGGACTCCGCGTCCTCCTCCGACACCAGCGGCCCGCTGGTCGTCGCCGCGAGCCCCGTCCCGCACGCCGAGATCCTCAACTACGTCAAGGACAACCTGGCGAAGAAGGCGGGCCTCGACCTGGAGGTCAAGGAGTTCACGGACTACGTCACGCCCAACACGGCGACGGAGGACGGCTCGGTCGACGCCAACTACTTCCAGAACCAGCCGTACCTCGACGACTTCAACAAGAAGAACGGCACCCACATCGTGCCCGTCGTGACGGTCCACCTGGAGCCGCTCGGCCTCTACTCCCACACGGTGAAGAGCGCCGACGCCCTCAAGAGCGGCGCGACCGTCGCGGTCCCGAACGACAGCGTCAACGAGGCCCGTGCGCTCAAGCTCCTCGCCGCCAACGGGATCATCACGCTCAAGGACGGCGTGGGCAACGAGGCGACCCCCGCCGACATCACCAAGAACCCCAAGAACCTCAAGTTCAAGGAGTTGGAGGCGGCCCAGACCCCGCGCTCCCTGGACGACGTCGACGCGGCCGTCATCAACGGCAACTACGCCATCGAGGCCGACCTCTCGCCCGCCAAGGACGCCCTCGTCCTGGAGTCCGCGACGGACAACCCGTACGGCAACTTCCTCGCGGTGAAGGACGGCAACGAGGACGACCCGCGCGTCAAGAAGCTCGCCAAGCTCCTCACCTCCGACGAGGTCAAGAAGTTCATCGAGGACAAGTACGACGGCTCCGTCATCCCGTCCTTCTGAAACTGACGACGCGTATACCGCGTATCGCCACGCACAGGGTCCGCTCGCTCACCCCGGGTGGACCCTGTAGTGCGGTTCAGTGCTTTCATGCTGCATGCTGGGCAGTTCAGCAGGACCCCGGCAGGACTTGCAGGTTTTCCGAAGGTTACGGAGCGGCGCATGACTAGCACCTTCCCCAACATCTCCATCAGCACGGAGCGGTTGGTGCTGCGTCCCCTCGACGAGGACGACGTGCCGGCGTTGACCGAGATGATGAACGACGAGCAGATCGCCGCCTGGACCGACGTCCCGCAGCCCTTCACCGAGGAGAACGCGCGCGGCTGGATCAGCGAGTACGCGCCCACCGAACGCACGGCGGGCCGCGGACTCGACCTCGCCGTCACCGAGTTCCTCACCCAGCGCCTGGTCGGCATCGTCCAGCTGACGAAGACCAACTGGCACATCCGCGCCACCGAACTGTCGTACATCATCGCCCCCTGGGCCCGCGGCGAGGGCTACGCCTCCGAGGCCGCCCTCGCCACCGCCCAATGGCTGTTCACCGACCAGAAGTTCGAGCGCATAGAGCTCCGCACGGCCGCCGACAACACCGCCTCCCAGCAGGTCGCCCAGAAGATCGGCTGCATCAGCGAGGGCGTCCTGCGCAACGCCTGCATAGCGCGGGTCCGCACCGAGGACGACACCTGGGCCGACGTCCGCACCGACTTCATCGTCTGGAGCCTGCTGCCGGAGGACATCGAGGGCGCGGGGGAGCAGTTGGCCGACACAGGCGGTTTCACCTCGTACGGCGACTGGAACTGAACCAGGAGGGGCGGACGGTACCGCTGTCCGCGTTCGCCGGGTCGACCAGGTACCCTCACGGAACCCGCCCCTGACGACCTGCGCAAACCTGGAGACTGACGAAGATGGCCGACCGGGTCACGGTGATCGGCTGGGACGGCTCGCCGCTGACGGCCGCGGCCCGCGCCGCGCTCGGCGCCGCGACACTGGTGGCGGGCGCCCCCCACCATCTGACGCTGCCCGAGGTACCGGCCGCCGCCGAAGGCATCCGCCTCGGCAGTGTCTCGCTGGCCGCCCGCCGGATCGCCGGCCATCGCGGCACCGCGGTCGTCCTCGCGGACGGTGACCCGGGGTTCTTCGGAGTCGTACGAACCCTGCGCGCACCCGAGTTCGGCCTGGAGGTCGAGGTCGTCCCCGCCGTCTCCTCGGTCGCCGCCGCCTTCGCCCGCGCCGGCATGCCCTGGGACGACGCTCAGGTGGTCGTCGCACACCGCCGCACCCTGCGACGCGCGGTGAACGTGTGCCGCGCCCATACCAAGGTCGCCGTCCTCACCTCACCGGGCGCGGGCCCCGCCGAACTCGGCCTCCTGATGGAGGGCGTCCACCGCACCTTCGTCATCTGCGAGGAACTCGGCACCGACCGCGAACAGGTCACGGTCCTCACCTCCGACAAGGCCGCCGACCACACCTGGCGCGACCCCAACCTGGTCATCGTCATGGGCGGCCCGGTCGCCGCGGCCGACGGCGGCGGCTGGATCGCCGGCCGGGACCCCGGCACCGGGCCGCGCGGCTGGGTCCAGCCCGCCGACGCCTACGACGGTCCGCTCGGGGAGGGCGAGACCGAGGTGCTGCGCGCGGTCCAACTCGCCCGGCTCGGCCCGCGCGTCGGCGACCTCGTCTGGGACATCGGCTGCGGCAGCGGCGCCTTCGCCACCGAGGCCGCCCGGGCCGGGGCCGCCGTCATCGCCGTCGACCGGGACCTCACCGCCTGCGGCCGCACCGACGCCGCCGCCCGCCGCTTCGGCGTCCAGCTCCAGATCGTCCGCGGCACCGCCCCGCACGTCCTGGAGAACCTCCCCGAACCGGACGTCGTCCGGGTCGGCGGCGGGGGAGTGGCGGTCGTCTCGGCGGTCGCCGACCGCCGCCCGCAGCGCATCGTCGCCCATGCCTCGACCCGCGACGAGGCCGAACTCCTCGGCCGCGACCTGACCGAACACGGCTACCGCGTCGAGTGCGCCCTCCTCCAGTCCGTCGAACTCGACACCAGGGCCTGGACGGAGACCGAACGGAGCGTCGCGTTCCTGCTCAGCGGGGTACTGCCCGACCGCACCGGGTGACCCTGTTTGTCCTCCCCGTGATCCTGTTGTCGTACTGCGCGCGGTAGGCTGGCCGACTGTTGTACCGCACCTGGTGGCCCGGCCTTTCGTTCGTCAATGTCCGGAAAACACGCCCGTTTTGGGGTGGGTGTGGTACGGCAGAACCGGAGGACGCGCAACGTGGCGCAGTCCACAGCGGGCTGTCGCGGATCAACCTGTCGCGACGGGGGAACGGCCGGGACAATGCCAGTTAATGGCTTTGTCGTCTTTCTCGGCGGGCCGTTCGTGCCGCTGGGCACGCACGCTCGTTCTTCACTGCGGGGGCGGTCGGTGCGCCGTTCCCGGTGAGCTGGTCGTAGAAGCACTAACCGATGGGCGAGGGGTACGCATGACCGACACCGGCCAGGTCCCGGGCGAGGGGCTGCCGGAGAACGCAGGCATGGTGGAACAGCCGGGCGTCCCCGCGCACGGTGCGTACACCTACCTCTCCGAGACCACCGCCGAGGACGAAGACCTGTTGCTGCTGCCGGGCGCCCAGGGCGCATGGGGCAACGAGGTCGCCCCGCCCGCACCGGAGCCCGTCGTCGAGACCTTGCAGGCGCCGTTCACGGAGCCGACGCAGGAGCCGTACGTGGACGCCGCGCAGGAGCCGTACGCGGACGCCGCGCAGGAGTCTTTCGGGCAGCCCGCGCAGGAGCCCTACGGGGAGTTCGCACAGGGTCCCTCCGCGGAGGCCGTGCACGAGCCCGGTCCGCATGAGACGGCCGGCCGCGACAGTGGTTCCGTCGACCTCGGCGGCGTCCGCCTCCCCAGCTCGCAGCCCGTCCCGTCGGCTCCTACGACGCCGATCCCGCCGATCACCCCCCGCCGACCGCTGCATCTCGGCCCGCCCATCCCCGACGCCTCCGCGAGCCCGGTCCGCTCCCTCGCCGACCGCGGCCCCGCAGGCGCGCCGGCCCGCCACGCGGGTCCGCCGACCACGGGCCCCGAGTACCTCGACGTCCCCCAGCCCCTGCGCGAGATGGCCCCGCAGGGCGCCGTGCCCTGGGGCGCCCCGGGCGTGGTGGCCCAGGCTGCCGAAACGGTTGTTCCGGCGACGGATCATCACGTGGCCCTGCAAACCCCGGAGCCGGTGGGCGCGGCCCAGGCCGCGGTCGCCCGCCTGACGGGTGAGGCGGGGGTTGCCGCGGCTGTGGGGCAGACGGGGGGTGCGGATCCGGAGGGTGTGCAGTCCGAGGCCGCGTATCAGGAAGGCGCGCCGACCGAAGGCGTGCCGTCGGAGGGTGTGCCGTCGGAGGGTACGTATCCGGCGCAGGCTCCGGTCGGCGGTGAGGGTGCGCCGGTCGCCGACGCGGTGTCCGAGACGGACGGTGGGGAGCCGCCGGTGGTCGGGGAGGTTCCGGCCGAAGTTCCGGCCGAGGCTGCCGAGACCGGCGGGGCGGGCCTGCCTGACGCCGATGCCGAGCTGACCGCTGCCGTGGTGAACGGCGATGAGGTCGGTCAGGTCGCCGAGGCCCCGGTCGTGCCGGAGTCGCAGGCGGCGCTGCCGCCGGAGGCCGTCGTGCCCGAGGCCGGGCAGGTCACGGATGCCGTGGCGGCTGAGGAGGCTGGGCGGACTGCCGTGGCTGAGGTCACCGACCCGGCCACCGTGACGGAGCCCGCCGACCCCACCGTCGTGACCGAAGCCATTGCCCCCGCCGCCGATCCCACGGTTGTGCCGGACGGGGCCGCCCCCGCAGTCCCCGGACCGGAGGCCACGGCCACCGAGCCTGACGCCGCCGCCCCCACCGTCCTCGCCGCCGTCCCCGCGCCCGAGGTCACCGAGGCCACCGCTGCCGTAGCCGAGACGGACGCCCCCGCAGAGGCTCCCGTCGACGCCCCCGCCGCCACGCCCGAGGCCCCCGGGGCCGAGACCATGACCGTCTCCGAGCACCCCGCTCCGATCCCGACGCCTGCCCCGGCTCCGGCACCGGACGCCCCCGAAGCCGTACCGACCCCGCAGGCCCCCGAAGCCGTACCGCAGCCCGCGGCGACCTCACCGGCAACCGCCCCCGCGACTCCCGCGACGGACGCCCCCACGGCTCCCGCCACCGACACCCCCGCGACCTCCGCCACCGACACCCCCGCAGCGGCCGTCGTCGGACAGATCGCGCAGCCGGAGGCCACCGCCCCGGCCGCCGAACCCGTCGCCCCCGCGGAGGTCACCGCCGTGGAACCCTCGCCCGAGACCGCCCCCGGCGCCGAGCCGCTGCCCCACCCCGCGGACCTCGCACCGGGCACCCCCGACCAGCAGACCGCTGCCGCCGAGGCGGAAGCCACCCCGCAGCCGGTCGCCGCCCCCGACCCCGCCTCCCAGGCCGCGCACGCACCTGAGCCCGAGGTTCCGGCGACGGACGCGACCCAGCCGGGAGACGACCTCCAAGCCGTTCCGGTTCCGGCTCCCCTCGCCCCTGCCGCGCAGATCGACGTCCCGCAGCCCCCGGCCGCCCCGCACGGCCTCATCGCCGAACCCGCGGGCCCTCAGGTGCTGTTCATGGACCAGGCCACGCCCGCGCAGACCCCCGGCGGCGTCGCCACCCCCCATCCCGGCCAACCCCTGGGCCAGTTCGTCCAGGTGGAGGGTTCCGTGCCGACGACTCCGCACCTCGCTCCCACCCCGCCGCAGCCGCTGATCCTGCCCGCGGAAACCCCAGGGGACGCGGAGGCCCACCAGGACCCGCCCGCCGTCCCCGCACCGCGCGAGGGCGACGACCCGGAACACGTGGAACTCGTACAGAACGCCGACGACCTGGACACCCGGGCCGCCGATCAGGAAGAAAGCACGGCCACCGTGGAAGAAGTACGTCAGTCCACCGGCCCGGCCGCGCCCGCCTACGACGACGCCGAGCGCGAGGCCGTCCTCAAGGTCATGCGCGAGCGCCGCGACATCCGCAACGGCTTCCGCGGCGACCCCATCCCGCACGAGGTGCTGCTCCGCGTCCTGGAGGCGGCCCACACGGCCCCCTCCGTCGGCCACTCGCAGCCGTGGGACTTCGTCGTCATCCGCTCCGCCGACACCCGGCGCAGCATGCACGAGTTGGCCATGCGCCAGCGCGACGCGTACGCCAAGTCCCTCCCCAAGGGCCGGGCGAAGCAGTTCAAGGAACTCAAGATCGAGGCCATCCTCGACACCCCGGTGAACATCGTCGTCACCGCCGACCCGACCCGCGGCGGCCGGCACACCCTCGGCCGGCACACCCAGCCGCAGATGGCGCCGTACTCCGCCGCGCTCGCCGTCGAGAACCTGTGGCTCGCCGCCCGCGCCGAGGGCCTCGGCGTCGGCTGGGTCAGCTTCTTCGACGAGCGCGAGATGGTCCGCGCCCTCGGCCTGCCCGAGCACCTCGAAGTCATCGCCTACCTGTGCGTCGGGTACGTCGACGAGTTCCCGGACGAGCCCGAGCTGATGCAGGCCGGCTGGTCCAAGCGCCGCCCGCTGTCCTGGGTCGTCCACGAGGAGACGTACGGCCGCCGCGCCCTGCCCGGCGAGGAGCCGCACGACCTGCTCGCCGAGACCGTCGCCCAGATCCGCCCGCTGGACGCCAAGGCGCTCGGCGAGGCCTGGGAGCGGCAGAAGCGGATGACCAAGCCGCCGGGCTCGCTCGGCATGCTGGAGATCATCTCCGCCCAGCTGTCCGGCCTGTCCCGCCAGTGCCCGCCGCCGATCCCGGAGCCCGCGGCGGTCGCGATCTTCGCCGGTGACCACGGCGTGCACGCCCAGGGCGTCACCCCCTGGCCCCAGGAGGTGACGGCCCAGATGGTCGCCAACTTCCTCGGCGGCGGCGCGGTCTGCAACGCCTTCGCGAGCCAGGTGGGCGCCGAGGTCTGTGTGGTGGACGTCGGTGTCGCGGCCGACCTCCCCGCCACCCCCGGTCTCCTGCCCCGCAAGGTCCGCGCGGGCACGTCCGACATGACCACCGGACCCGCGATGACCCGCGAGGAGGCCAAGCAGGCCATCGAGGTCGGCATCGAGACGGCCCGCGACCTGGTGGCGGCCGGCAACAAGGCGCTCCTGACGGGCGAGATGGGCATCGCGAACACCACCGCGTCCGCCGCCCTGATCTCGATCTTCACGGACACCGACCCGGCCGAGGTGACCGGCCGCGGCACCGGCATCAACGACGAGACCCTCGCCCGCAAGACCGAGGTCGTCCGGCGTGCCCTCGAACTCCACCAGCCGGACCCCGCCGACCCGATCGGCGTCCTGGCCGCGATCGGTGGCTTCGAACACGCGGCGATCGTCGGCCTCCTCCTGGGCGGCGCCTCCCTCCGCACCCCGGTGATCCTGGACGGCGTCAGCGCCGGTGCCGCCGCCCTGGTGGCCCGCGCCATCGCCCCCGAGGTCCTCGCGGCCTGCATCGCGGGCCACCGCAGCGCCGAGCCGGGCCACGTGGCCGCCCTGAACAAGCTGGGCCTGCGCCCCCTGGTCGACCTCGACCTCCGCCTCGGCGAGGGCACCGGCGCGCTGCTCGCCCTGCCGCTGGTCCAGAGCACGGCGAGGGCGATGCACGAGGTGGCGACGTTCGACTCGGCAGGGGTCACCGAGAAGTAGGACGGAAGCGAGAGGGCTCGGGGAATCCCCCGAGCCCTTTTCTCCGTGGGTCCGCACCCGGCGGCGACGCCCAGCCACCGGACACCCGACCCGCCGAAACCGCCCACCCCTTAAAATCTGCACGTCAGGGCCACCGCCAAGCCCCCGGAGGAGCCGCCCCTCATGGCCGAAAACCCCGCCTACCCCGTAGGCCTCCGCCTCACCGGCCGCAAGGTCGTCGTCCTCGGCGGCGGCCAGGTCGCGCAGCGCCGCCTCCCGGCGTTGATCGCGGCGGGCGCGGACGTCCACCTCGTGTCTCCCGAGGCGACCCCCTCCGTCGAGGCCATGGCGGACGCGGGTGAGATCGCCTGGGAGAAGCGCCCTTATGCGACCGGCGACCTCGCCGACGCCTGGTACGCCCTGATCGCCACCAGCGACACCGAGGCGAACACCGCGGCCTCCGCCGAGGCCGAAGCGCACCGCGTCTGGTGTGTCCGCTCCGACGACGCGGACCAGGCGACGGCCTGGACCCCGGCCACCGGGCACAGCGAGGGCGTCACGGTCGCCGTCCTCACCACGAACGCCAAGGGCCGCGACCCTCGCCACACCGCGGCCATCCGCGACGCGGTCGTGGAGGGCCTGCGCGACGGCACCCTCGTCGCCCCCCACCACCGCACCCGCACCACCGGCGTCGCCCTCGTCGGCGGCGGCCCCGGCGACCCGGACCTGATCACGGTCCGCGGCCGTCGCCTCCTCGCCGAGGCCGACGTCGTCATCGCCGACCGCCTCGGCCCGCGCGACCTCCTCGCCGAACTCCCGCCGCACGTCGAGGTGATCGACGCGGCGAAGATCCCGTACGGCCGTTTCATGGCCCAGGAGGCCATCAACAACGCCCTGATCGAGCACGCCAAGCAGGGCAAGTCCGTCGTACGACTCAAGGGCGGCGACCCCTACGTCTTCGGCCGCGGCATGGAGGAGCTGCACGCCCTGGCCGAAGCCGGCATCCCCTGCACCGTCGTGCCCGGCATCTCCAGCTCGATCTCGGTCCCGGGCGCGGCCGGCATCCCGGTCACCCACCGCGGTGTCGCACACGAGTTCACGGTGGTCAGCGGCCATGTCGCCCCTGACGACGAGCGCTCACTCGTCGACTGGCCGTCGCTGGCCAAGCTCACCGGCACCCTCGTGATCCTCATGGGCGTCGACAAGATCGGCAAGATCGCGGAGACGCTCGTGGCGCACGGCAAGCCGGCGGACACCCCGGTCGCCCTCGTCCAGGAGGGCACCACGGCCGCCCAGCGCCGCGTGGACGCCACCCTCGCGACGGTCGGCGAGACGGTCGTACGCGAGGATGTGAAGCCCCCGGCGGTGATCGTCGTCGGCGCGGTCGTGGGCGTAGGCCCGCAGGCATCCGCGTAACCCCGGGTAACCCAACTCGTACCCAGCCGTTGGCACCGCACCCAGAGCAAGGCAGTATCACCCTGTGGCCGATCTCATCACCGTCGAGGATCCCGACGACCCGCGCCTGCGCGACTACACAGGCCTGACCGACGTGGAGCTGCGCCGCAAGCGCGAACCGGCCGAGGGCCTGTTCATCGCCGAGGGCGAGAAGGTCATCAGACGCGCCAAGGACGCCGGCTACGAGATGCGGTCGATGCTGCTGTCCGCCAAGTGGGTCGACGTCATGCGCGACGTCATCGACGAGCTGCCCGCCCCGGTGTACGCGGTCAGCCCGGAGCTCGCCGAGCGGGTCACCGGCTACCACGTGCACCGTGGCGCGCTCGCCTCCATGCAGCGCAAGCCGCTCCCGACGGCGACCGACCTCCTGCAGGCCGCCCGCCGGGTGGTGGTCATGGAGTCGGTCAACGACCACACCAACATCGGCGCGATCTTCCGCTCGGCGGCGGCCCTGGGCATGGACGCGGTGCTGCTGTCGCCCGACTGCGCGGACCCGCTCTACCGCCGCAGCGTGAAGGTCTCGATGGGCGCGGTCTTCTCCGTCCCCTACGCCCGCCTCGACAGCTGGCCCAAGAGCCTGGAGTCGGTCCGCGAGGCGGGCTTCTCGCTCCTCGCGCTCACCCCGGACGAGAAGGCCAAGACCCTGGACGAGGCCGCCCCGCACAAGATGGAGCGGGTCGCCCTGATGCTCGGCGCCGAGGGCGACGGCCTCTCCACCCAGGCCCTGGTCGCCGCCGACGAATGGGTCCGCATCCCGATGGCCCACGGCGTCGACTCCCTCAACGTCGGCGCCGCGGCGGCGGTCGCCTTCTACGCGGTGGCCACGGGCCGCCCCGCGCTGTAGGCCCGGTGCCGCAGCGCCAGGCGATCGTCGCGGTCCTTTTCCGGGCGGGCCGGGTCCTGGTGATCCGCCGCGCCGCGGGCGTGGCCCGCCCCGGCTACTGGCAGCCCCTGAGCGGCAAGCTCGAACCGGGGGAGACCCAGCGGGAGGCGGTGATCAGGGAGGTCCGCGAGGAAGTCGGCCTGACGGCCGTTCCGCTCGCCAAGGTCTGGGAGTCGGAGACCGACGACGGCGTCTTCCGCCTCCACTGGTGGACGGCCCGCGCCGACGACGGCGAGGTGGTCCCCGATCCCTCGGAGGTAGCCGACACCCGCTGGATCACCCCTGCGGAATTCCCGGCCCTGGACCCGGTGTTCGAGGGTGACCTCGAGTTCTTCGACCGGATCCTCCCGGGCCTCTGACACCTCAGTCGGACGTCTCCAGCGTCGACTCGAACCGCTCGGACATCAACTTCCCCTCGTCCAGCGGCGGATGGTGCACCCGCTGCTGCCGTACGACCTCACGGTCGTCGCCGATGCCCCGCGCGGGCCCCTGACACCCCTGGGCCGCCGCGATGCCGAGCGCCACCAGCAGGGTCACGACCACGAACACGAACAGCCGCTGCCGCAGCAACCGCGGATTGGCGGGCCGCCGGCCCGTCCCCGTGGTCCTGGGTGCCGGACGCCCCGTACCGCTGCGCGGCGCGGGACGGTTCCCGCCCCCGGAACGGGTGGTGTTCCGCGAGGCCGGAGTCGGCCGGGCGCCGGACCGGGAGGTGGGGCCACCCCCGCGCGACGGCGTCCCGTTCCGCGACGGAGCGGGCCCGCGCGAGGAGGACGGCGTACCACCGCGCGGCGCCGGCGTGCGCTGCGTGGGCCCCGGCTGCGCCCCCTGAGGCCGCCGCTGCTGCATCCGCTGCTGGTCGGGATAGCTCTCGGTGACCCGCCCGGCCGGCCGGTCCACATCGGCACCGCGGGGCGCCGGAGGCCGCACATCCGCGAGCCCCTGCGCCTCCCGCGCGGCGATCTCCTTGAGCCGCAACGACAGTTGGAGCGTACTGGGCCGTTCCTCCGGGTCCTTGGCGAGACAGGCACGCACGAGCGGAGCAAGGGCATCCGGTACGCCGTGCAGCTGGGCCTCCTCGTGCACGACCCGGTACAGCATCACCTCGGAACTGCCGTGCCCGAAGGGCGAGTCGCCCATCGAGGCGTACGCCAGCGTCGCGCCGAGCGAGAACACGTCCGTGGCCGGGGTGACGGCCGCGCCCCGCACCTGCTCCGGTGCGAGAAAGCCGGGCGAACCGACCGCGGTACCCACATGCGTGAGCGTCGAGGCCCCGGTCGCCCAGGCGATGCCGAAGTCGATGATCCGCGGACCCTTGGGGGAGAGCAGGATGTTGGACGGCTTCAGATCCCGGTGCACGACACCGGCCTCGTGCACGGCGACCAGCCCCTCCGACAGGGCCGCACCGATCGCGGCGACCTCGGCCGCGACCAGGGAACCCTCGTCGGCGACCTTGTCGTGCAGGGAGGGCCCGGGCACGTACTGGGTGGCGAACCACGGCCGCTCGGCGTCCAGATCGGCGGCCACGAGCCGTGCCGTACAGCCGCCCCTGATCCGCCGGGCCGCCGAGACCTCACGCGCGAACCGGGAACGGAACTCCTGGTCCTCCGCCAGATCGGGCCGGATCACCTTCAGCGCGACCCGCTGCCCCTTCTTGTCGGAGCCCAGGTAGACGACGCCCATACCGCCCGCGCCGAGCCGTCTGTGAAGCCTGAACGAGCCGACGACGCGCGGGTCCTCGCGCCTCAGGCGCATCATCGCCATGTTCATCCCCGCTGCCCGGTCCGTGTGACGTGCCACAGCTTACGTTTATGCGGCCGCCCGCGCGCAGAGGCCGCGCCCTCTCGTCCCGACGGATTGTCAGTGCCCGGTGGGAGAATTGAGGGGTGGTCAGGGAGCGTGCGCTCGGACGGGCTTTGATCTGCGCGCCTTCCCAACCATCCGTCGCAGAAGGGGGATTGAACCCGTGAAGGGTGATCGCGTGGAGATAGTCGTGGACGCAGGGGACACGACGCGTACGTACGAGGTGGTGGCGAGCAGGGCGGGTCGCCGAGTGGAGACGGCGGTCCGCCGAGGTGTGGTGGAAGTGAGCGAAGTCACCCGTAGCGGCTCCGTCGTCCGGACGGCCCGCTTCATGGCGACCCGGGTCCTGGCGCTGGTCGAGCAGCCGGTGCCGCGCGAGGACGGCTCGGAGAAAGCCGGGTAAAGCGGGCGCCCCCTCGGGGAAGACCCGGAGACCTAGGTCCTCGTCTCCACCCAGGGGAGTACTCCGCAGGTCATGGCTCATCCTCCGGGAGGCCCGGCAATCGGTACGAGGGCATGACGTGCAGCGCTCGCCGTCCGCCTAGATTTGAGGTCAAGCGGCGGGTGCAGCACTCGTCCCCCGAGGTCAGACACCCGCCGCTGCCAACGACAACAGAACGGTCAGGAGAGGGACCATGGCCCACACGGCACCGCGGACGATCGTCCGCACACAGGGACGCACCACGTTCCGCCCCCGCCGCACGGGCCGTCGCCACCCCTTGGTGGCGACGCTGATGGCCCTTCCTCCTGCGGTCCTGCTCTTCCTCCTCTTCGGAGGCTGGGAGACCGTGGCCACACAGGCGTCGTCCGTGGGAGTGATGCTGGGGCGCTGAGCGGCGACCCCAGGCCCGGAAGAGCGGTCCGGGCGGGGACATCCACCCATGAAACCCCGTGGGGACGGGGGTGCGGCGGACGGCACAAATGCCGGCGCAGCTGGGGAGCTGCGCCGGCATTGCTTTTCCCCGGCGGCTTTCCGCGATGGGGCCCCGTACCCTCGCAGTCACACCCCGCACCGCCTCCAGGGAGCCCTGTGACCGCCTCCGCCCTGCTGCTCGCCGAGCTCACCACCCGAGCCAGGGTCACGGCCCACTCCGCCACCTCGACCTGCGTCTGCGGCACCAGCACCCTCGCCGACCGGCCCGACGCCACGGTGGTCCGGCATGCCGACACGGTCGCGAAGGCCCACGCACCCGCCACACCACCCGCCGAACTGACCGCCCGCCTCACCACGGCAGCCCGCCTCCCCGGCATCCTCCTCCCGCCGCTCACCCCGACACCGGCGAACCTCCACGGCCGCCTCGTCACGTTCTGGCCCTACGGCGCCCCCGTGGACCCGGAGAACCCGGACGCGGCCCCCTGGGAGGAGGCGGCGGTCCTCCTCGCCCGTCTCCACCGCACCCCCGCCGCCCCTGACCTGCCCCCGATGCGCGGCCCGGCCAAGGCGGCCCAGGCGGTCGACCGCCTCCGCGCGGCCCCTCCCCACGTGGCCACCGACCCGGTGCTGCGCGCCTGGGCCGCCCTTCCCGCTTGGGCCCGCGCCGAGGTGCCCATGCCGGACACCCGCACCCTGTGCCACGGCGACCTCCACCTCGGCCAACTCGTCCGCCACCCCGCGCCCGACGGCCCCTGGCGCCTCATCGACGTCGACGACCTCGGCACCGGCGTCCCCGCCTGGGACCTCGCCCGCCCCGCCGCCTGGTACGCCTGCGGTCTGCTCCCGCCCGACGAGTGGACGCGCTTCCTCGACGCCTATCGCGCCGCGGGCGGCCCGGCCGTACCGCAGGACGGCGACCCCTGGCCCGCCCTGGACGTCCCGGCCCGTGCCCTGACCGTCCAGACCGCGGCACGCGCCCTGGCGAAGGCCCTGACCGCCGGGCGTCCGCTGGACGAGGTGGAACAGTCCCTGATCGACGCATGTGCCCGAATGGGTTCCGCCCCACCCGAGTTGACCGGGACATTCGCGAAGTAGGGTGCAACCGACCGCAGCCGGACAGTGTCTGTCCTGGCGATACATGAAGCAGGACCGACCGGCGAGGAGTTGAGCCGACCATGCAGTGTCCCAAGTGCCATGCACCCATGCACACGTACAACCGCAACGGCGTTCAGATCGAGCAGTGCAGCGGCTGCCGCGGGATATTCCTGGACTACGGCGAGCTCGAGGCGCTGACCCGCCTGGAGTCCCAGTGGAGCCAGCCCGCCCCGCCGCCCCCGGCCGCCCCGCAGGCGTACCCGGCGGCCCCCGCGGCCCCCGCGGCTCCCGCCTGGGGTGCCCCGCAGCACGGCGGTCACTACGGCGGCCACCACGGCCACCACCAGCGGCACAAGAGCTTCGGCCACATGCTCTTCTCCAGCTGACACGAAGAAGCCCCCGGTACAAGGCCGGGGGCTTCGGTGTGTGGACGATACTGGGATTGAACCAGTGACCTCTTCCGTGTCAGGGAAGCGCTCTCCCGCTGAGCTAATCGTCCTCGGGATCACAGTCGAGACTGTGGATCTTGCGTGCGCGATACTGGGATTGAACCAGTGACCTCTTCCGTGTCAGGGAAGCGCTCTCCCGCTGAGCTAATCGCGCGGGTCAGACCTTCGATGACCTCGAAGATCCAGTGGACGATACTGGGATTGAACCAGTGACCTCTTCCGTGTCAGGGAAGCGCTCTCCCGCTGAGCTAATCGTCCTTGGAGGTGGAGACGGGATTTGAACCCGTGTAGACGGCTTTGCAGGCCGTTGCCTCGCCTCTCGGCCACTCCACCAGGAGTGTTGGGGGTTCGGGATGATCCCCCTTGCTCTTCCGAGCGAACGACGAGGTTCGAACTCGCGACCTCAACCTTGGCAAGGTTGCGCTCTACCAACTGAGCTACGTTCGCCTGTCTTTCCGTTCCGCTTGCGCGTCCCGGCGACGTGTTGAACTCTAGCGGATTCCTGGGCCAGCACAAAAACGCGTTTGTGCAGCGTGCTGCGCTGTGCCCGCCAGCACACCTGGTCAGGGGCTCCGGACGGACATGACCAGGTCACCCGCGGGACACCGGCCATAGACTCGACGCGTGCTCGACCTCGCTCCTCTCGCCCGCTTCGGTGACCGTGTCGCCACCGGCCTCCTCGACGTCACCAGCGACCCGGCCGCCCTGGACTCCAGCGGCTTCTGGGCGGTCTGCGCCGACTTCGAAGGCCGTCTGACCTGCGCCCGCTTCCGGGACGTACGCGAGGAGCCGGTCCCCGCCCCGGTGCCGGGGGCGTGGCACGGACCAGCGGTCGGCGACTGGACGTCGTCCCTCGACCGCGCCGGGTACACGGCCGGGGTGCGGCGCATCCGCGAGCACATCGCGGCCGGCGAGGTCTATCAGGCGAACCTCTGCCGCGTCCTGAGCGCACCCGTGGCACCTGACGCCGACGTGGACGCGCTCACCGCCCTGCTGGCCCGCGGCAACCCGGCGCCGTACGCAGGAACGATCCGGCTGCCGGAGCACGGCGTGGAGATATCCACCGCTTCTCCCGAACTGTTCCTGCGCCGCGACGACCGGGTCGTCGAGTCCGGGCCGATCAAGGGCACCGGACGCACCGAGGCGGACCTCCTGGAGAAGGACTACGCCGAGAACGTCATGATCGTGGACCTGGTACGCAACGACATCGGGCAGGTCTGCGCCACCGGCAGCGTGAGCGTCCCCGACCTGTGCGCCGTGGAGAAACACCCCGGCCTCGTGCACCTCGTCTCGACGGTCCGCGGCGAGCTGCGCGACGGCGCCGGCTGGCCGGAGCTGCTGGCCGCCGCCTTCCCGCCCGGCTCCGTCACCGGTGCGCCCAAGTCCAGTGCCCTGCGCATCATCGACGCCCTGGAGACCGCACCCCGCGGCCCGTACTGCGGAGGCGTCGGCTGGGTCGACGCCGACCGGGGTGCCGGAGAGCTGGCCGTCGGCATCCGCACCTTCTGGATCGACCGCGCCGAGGGCGTGTTGCGCTTCGGCACCGGCGCGGGCATCACCTGGGGTTCCGACCCCGAGGGGGAGTGGCGGGAGACCGAACTGAAGGCTGCCCGGCTGCTCGCGGTAGCGTCGGGAACGTACGAGGTGAGTGGAGAGGGACTACCGACGTGAAGATATGGCTCGACGGCGCACTGCAGGACAGCGAGTCCGCCCGCGTCTCCGTCTTCGACCACGGGCTGACCGTGGGCGACGGCGTCTTCGAGACCGTGAAGGCGGTGGACGGCCGTCCGTTCGCCCTGACCCGGCACCTGGACCGGCTGACCCTCTCGGCGCGCGGACTCGGTCTGCCCGACCCGGACCTGGACGAGGTCCGTCGAGCCTGCGCCGCCGTTCTCGACGCCAACCCCATGCCGCTCGGCCGGCTGCGCGTCACCTACACCGGCGGCCACGGCCCGCTCGGCTCCGACCGCGGCGAGCACGGCCCGACCCTGGTCGTCGCCCTGGGTGAGACGACCCGTCGCCCCGACTCCACGGCCGTGATCACGGTCCCCTGGACCCGCAACGAGCGCAGCGCGCTGACCGGCCTGAAGACCACCTCGTACGCGGAGAACGTCGTCGCGCTCTCCCGCGCGCACGGCCAGGCCGCCTCCGAGGCGCTGTTCGCCAACACCGTCGGACAGCTGTGCGAGGGCACCGGGTCGAACGTCTTCGTCGTCCTGGACGGCGAGATCCACACCCCGCCGCTCGCCTCCGGCTGCCTCGCGGGCATCACGCGCGCGTTGACGGTCGAATGGACCGGCGCCAAGGAGACCGACCTGACGCTGGACGTGCTGGAGCGGGCCGAGGAGGTCTTCCTCACCTCCACCCTGCGCGACGTACAGGCCGTGCACCGCGTCGACGGACGCGAACTGCCCGGCACCCCGGGGCCGGTGACCGCCAAGGCCATGCGCGTCTTCGACGAGCGGGCCGGGAACGACCTCGACCCGTAGGGGCTCGGCCCGGAAGGGCGCGTGAATATTCGGCTGCTCCGGGGCACGGCAGCGGGTAGAACACCCGTGATGACCACGACCCTGCGGCCGACCGAGCCGCTCCAGCAGAACGCCGACGGCACGCGTTCGCGCCGCTATCAGGTGTGCGTGAACAGCCGTCCCGTCGGCGCCGTCCACCTCGGCACCTCGCCCGCCTTCGGGCCCTCGGTGGCGCGCATCAACGATCTGCGCATCGAGGAACCCGACCGGCGACGGGGCCGCGGGACGGTGGCCGCGCTGGCCGCCGAGGAGGTCGCGCGCGGCTGGGGCTGCCGGGAGATCGAGATCGGCGTCCCCGGGACCGCCGAGGCGGGCCTGCGCCTCGTCGCGGCGCTCGGCTACGTCCTGCGCAACCGCGGCATGGAGAAGCGGCTCGACGACACCCCGCCCACCCTGCCGGACGGCTACCGGGCGCGGCCCATGACCGAGGCCGACTTCGACACCTGGCGGGCGCACGAGTCGGAGGACTACGTGCGCACCTGGATCGACCGGGGCGTCCCCGAGGCCGAGGCCCGCGCCAAGGCCGAGCGCGACCACGAGATGCTCCTGCCCCAGGGTCTCGCCACCGAGGACATGTGGTTCAACGTCCTCGAACACGAGGGCACGCGCGTGGGCGTCCTGTGGCTCGCCCTGCGCGACGGGACGCCCTTCGTCTACGACGTCGAGGTCGACGCGGACCAGCGCGGCCACGGCCACGGCCGCGCCCTGATGCTGCTCGCGGAGATTCAGGCACACGCCCTCGGCGAGCGCACGCTCGGCCTCAATGTCTTCGCGGACAACACCCCGGCCGAGCGGCTGTACGAGTCACTCGGGTACGAGACGACGCGGTACGCCTACTACAAGCCGCTGCTGTAGCCCTAGGCGTCCTGACCGGCGGCCAGCAGCCGGTCCACGATCTCCTCGATGCGCTCGCGCAGCCCCTCCTGGCTCTTGCCGCCGTCGAGACGCTCGCCGTCCACGACGTACGTCGGGGTGCCGGTCACGCCGATCGCCTTGCCCTCGGCCTGGTCGGCGTCCACGATCAGGATGTGCCGGCCGTCGATCAGCGCGGTGTCGAACTCCTCGGCGTCGAGGCCCAGTTCACGGGCCACCTCGACCAGGAAGGGCTCTCCCTCGCGGTCCAGTTCCTCGACCCGCCCCAGCACGGCCTCGACGTACTCCCACGCCTTGCCCTGCTCCGCGGCCTCCTCGGCGGCCTGCGCCGCCGCGAACGCGTGCTTGTGCTTCTCCAGCGGGAAGTGCCGCAGCCGCAACTCCAGCCGGTCACCGTAGCGGGCGCGCAGGGCCCGGACGTCGTCCAGGGCGCCACGGCAGTCCGGGCACTGAAGCTCGCACCAGACATCGAGCACGGGGACGACGGGACGCACGGGGGAGGAGTCACTCATGCCGCCAGTCTCCCAGCCGCCCCTCGAACAACCGAATCGACCTGCCTCCGAGGCGGTTGGAGGTGGGATGGGAGCGGCCTGCCTCTGATGCGGTTGGGGGGCTTGGGGGATGGGAAGGGCCTGCCCCCTGCGCGATTGGTGGCGCTTGGGCCGCTGAGTCGGCCGGGCTCAGGCGCGGCCGTACGGACTGGGGAAAGAGAGTCGGGCTGGCTGCTGCGAGGCTGGAGGGCTCGGGCGGTCGAATCGGCCTGACCTCGGCGCGGCTGCACGGCCCTGGCCGACCGAGCCGGACTCGGTCGGCCGCGACGCGCGGGGCGGGGGCTCAGGAATTTGAGACGGTCTGGATACGTCCCGCCTCGACCGGCCCTCGACACGATGCGCGGCCCGCCCGCCTGGCCCGTGCCTCGCTGTGCAGCCCTGTCCGTCCGCCCGGCGTCTCGGTGCGCGGCCCTGTGCCTCCGACCGGCATCGTGGTGCGTGCCGACCGGCATCGTGGTGCGTGGCCCCGTGAGTCCGATCCGCGGCTCGGTGTGCAGGTCTGTCTGGCCGCCCTGCGTCTCGGTGTGCAGGCCCGTCCCTCTGATCGGCGTTCTCGGTGCGCAGCCCTGTCCGTCCGCCTCGCGCCTCGGTGCGTGGCCTTGTCCGTCCGCCCTGCACCGCGACGCGTGGCCCCCCTCCCGCCCCGCGCCCCGGCGCGCCACCCACCTCCCGATTCCCTTCAGGTCCGCCCCTCGGTGTGCTCCCGACCGGCACCTGCGGACGATCTGACCCGGAGATGTCCCTGATGTCCCGCCGGAGCATGGCCCCGTGGGGTTCGGGCGGTGCAGGATGGAAGGGACGAAGTGCCCGACCGACCCCTGCCTGGAGGACCGGATGATTGCCGAGACCGTCTGTTCCGCCGTCTCCGTGGCCGGCCTGGGCATCGCGGCGGTCACGGCGTACCGCAAGCGCTACCTGGCCGCCGCCCGCCTCGCCGCCTACTCGCTCGTGCCGATCGGCCTGGTGATGACCGGTGTCGTCGAGTGGCTGGCCGACACCGCGTTCAGCGTCACGGCGTGGGCCGGCTTCGGGGTGCTCGGCGCCGCGTGGCTGCTCCTCTCCGCCACGCGAGCGGTGGAGCGCCGGCGTGGTGGCACCCGCAAGGAGCGCAAAGTGGCCGCCCGCTCCGCCCAGCGGGAGGCGGTCGCCCCGACGGCCTCGGCGCCCTCCCTCGGCCAGGCCGTGCGTCCGGCGCCCCGTCCGGCCGCCGCACCGCGCTCGGAGTCCACGGAGGACTTCAGCGACATCGAGGCCATCCTCAAGAAGCACGGCATATGACGGATGCGGACGGACTGAAACGACACAGGTCCGTACGCATCCGAACGCGGACGTGAACGTTTCGGACCGGAGATCACGGGATCCGGCGAACTCCCCTTGTCATTCGGGCGTGTTGGTGACAGCAGGGGTGCTCTCTGCGTCATCATCGCCCGCGAGATGCTGGACACGACACAGAGCGACACCGCGCCGCCGCAGGACGAGCCGCGTGGATGCCTTTTCGCCCTTTCCCAGCCACCGCTGATGATCTTCCTTGCGGTGATCGGGTGTCTGCTGCTCATGGCTGCGCTGCACGACCTGCTGCTGCTCTGAGCCGTACCCGCGGTACCCGGCGTCACCCGCCGGGTACCGCGTCGACACATCTCCGCGCAGCCCTGGGGCTCAGCCCGCCGCTTCCTTGCGGCGCGCCCGGTACGCGGCCACGTGCAGACGGTTCCCGCAGGTGCGGCTGTCGCAGTAGCGCCGGGACCGGTTGCGGGAGAGGTCGACGAAGGCGCGCCGGCAGTCGGGCGCCTCGCAGCGCCGCAGCCGCTCCTGCTCCCCGGCGACCACGAAGAAGGCCAGCGCCATCCCGCAGTCGGCCGCCAGGTGATCGGCGACGGAGGCACCCGGCGCGAAGTAGTGCACATGCCAGTCGTAGCCGTCGTGGTCCGTGAGCCGGGGCGTGGTGCCCGCGGCGGCCACCAGGTCGTTGATCATCCCGGCAGCGGCCCGGGCGTCCGGGGCCGAGAAGATCGCGGCGAACCGGCCGCGGATCTTGCGCACCGCGGACAGGTCGAACTCCGAGAGGACCCCGACGTCACTGATTTGGTTCTTTCGTACGAAATCCTCGAGAGCAGCGACGTCCGGCAGCGCGTCCGGGGTCGTGGTGTCCTCCGGTGCGGTGTTCACCAGATCCACCACGGCATCGAGGGCACACCGGGTGTCATGGGTGATGAGCACGATTCGCTCCCTGGCCTGGGGGTCGGGCGGGCGCCCGCCCGTGCTGGCCGATCGTAGTGGCTCCACGTGCGCCCGTACCGGCCCCGACCGTGGCGAACCCCACACCGACGGGCCGACGCACACCGGCGCCGCCCCGCGGGAATCCGCGGCGACGGCGCCGGTGTGCGTACCTATGGAGTTGTCTTGGCCCGAGCCGTCACCCCGAGTCGACGGCGCCGGGCGGCTTGGTGAGGCCTCGCCCTAGCTTTCCGCCAGGATGTGCGAGAGCTCCTGATCGAGGTCGAAGTGCCGGTGCTCCGTGCCGGGCGGCACAGCAGCGTCCGTGCGCTTCAGGAACGACTCCAGGGCCCGTGCCGGGGCCTCGAGCAGTGCTTCGCCCTCCGGAGAGCTCAGGGCGATGCACACGACGCCCTGACCGTGACTGCGCGACGGCCAGACTCGGACGTCGCCGGTGCCGGTGGGCCGATGGAGGCCCTCCGCGAGGAGGTCGCGGGCGAACACCCACTCGACGGTCTCCTCGGCACCGGTGTGGAAGGTGGCGTGCACGGCGTAGGGGTCGGCCGTGTCGTACCGCAGGCCTGCGGGGACAGGCAGGGAGGACTCGCTCGACACAACGAGGCGCAGGTGCAGCTCGCAGCTGACCGTGGTGTTCATAAGCGCCAGGGCCTTTCGCTCAGTGTGCGCTCGGGGATTCGCACGTCGGCGAAATCGACATGCCACCTACGGTGCCGTTGTAAACCCCTCTGAGTGTTTTGCGTGCCTTTACGTAACTCTTCCGGCCGAGGTCCTGTTCGCGAGGTACGACCATTCCGGTGACTGGTTTCTCTCCGGTAGGGTTTGGCTGTATGAACACGGGGAGTGACGACCGGGCCGAGGCGGCCTTGGCATCGGACGAGACGCGGACCAGCGAGGCGGAGAGCGGGCACGGGCTCGGCTCGAAAGCGCCCGAATTCATCAAGGCGCGCCGCGTGCTGCACCTGAGCTGGCAGGTCGGGATCTTCATCATCGGCCTGGCGGTCGTGGTCCTGGGCATCATCATGCTTCCGCTGCCGGGGCCCGGCTGGGTCGTGATCTTCGGCGGCATGGCGATCTGGGCGACCGAGTTCGTCTGGGCCCAGCTGGTGCTGCGCTGGACGAAGCGCAAGGTGACCGAGGCGGCCCAGAAGGCGCTCGACCCCAAGGTCCGCCGGCGCAACATCATCCTGACGTCGATCGGCCTGGTGATCGTGGCCGCGCTCGTCGGGGTCTATCTCTACAAGTTCGGCTTCGAGATGCCCTGGAACATCAAGGACCAGTGAGCCGCGACCGGGGGTGCCGGTACCGGTTCGCGCTGGTCACAGGCACCCCCTGACATGGGGTAATGTTCTTCCTGCGTCCGGGCGATTAGCTCAGTGGGAGAGCGCTTCGTTCACACCGAAGAGGTCACTGGTTCGAACCCAGTATCGCCCACCGGATGCGACGGCCCGTCTGCGAGAGCAGGCGGGCCGTCGTCGTTCCCGCCTCCTGACGGGGGAGTCCCTCCCGGCCGTGGAGCCTCCGACGAGTTTCAGCCGGACAATCTCTGGGTCCCACGGGTCAGTTCACGTCCGACCGACCGAACCCCGGCTCCTCACCTGCGACTTCGTCGTGTGTGCTGCGGCACAGTCGGGCGCTGCGTCGTCAACTCGCCGATCAGTCCCGCAAGAAATTCCTGTCCGAATCATTGACGCCCTCCGAGGGGCTTCGTACCTTGTGCCAGCAAGCGCTTACTTGAAACGATTCATGCAGGCGGCAACGACGCTGCGCGGGGAGGGCCCGACTGTGGGAACCAGCAGGAATGTTGAGAGGCGTACGATCCTGAAGGTGGCCGGTGGAGCGGCGGCCACGCTTGGACTGGCCACGACGACGGCGTGCGGAGGCGACAGCGGCTCCGGCGACGGGAATGTGACGCTCCGTTATGCGTGGTGGGGCGGCGAACCGCGCACCATTGCCATGAAGAAGGCGATCGCGGTCTTCGAGAAGAAGTACCCGAAGATCAAGATCAAGCCCGAATTCACCGACTACGCGGCGTTCTGGGAGAAGTTCCAGACGCAGGCCTCCGGTGGAAATCCGCCGGACGTTTTCCAGAATGCCGTCGGATTCCTGCGCAAGTACGACAAGCGCGGAGTTCTGATGGACCTCAAGTCCCAGGCGGACTCCGGGAACCTGGACCTCAAGAACTTCCGCAACGGCGTTCTGGCGAACGGTCAGGTCGACGGCAAGCAGCTCGGCGTCCCCGTCGGCGCCAACACCATGGCGCTCGTCATCGACCTCAAGGCCTTCAAGAAGGCGGGCGTCGAGGCGAAGATGGGCTGGACCTGGGACGAGTACTTCGACGCGCTCCAGACGATCCAGGACAAGCTGAAGATCGCCGGTGACACCGGTTACTTCGGCATCATGTACCTGTACGACCTGTACCTCCGTCAGAACGGCAAGGCGTTCTTCACGGACTCCGACCTCGGCTTCACCGAGGACGATCTGACGCAGTGGTGGTCGGACGGCTACAAGCGCGTGAAGTCCGGGCTGGTGGCCGACCCCAAGAAGATCGAGCAGGTCCAGCCCAAGTCGGGCCTGTCGGCCGGCCTCGCCGCGTCCGAGTTCACCTGGGACAACTTCTCCATCCGCTACGAGGGTGAGGGAGAGTCGGACTACGGGCTCGCTCCGATCCCCACCACGGACGGCAAGGACACCGGCCAGTACCTCGGCTCGCTGATGCTCAGCGCCTTCTCCGGGAGCAAGCACCCCAAGGAAGCCGCCCAGTTCATCAGCTTCATGGTCCACGACCCCGAGGTCGGCAAGATCATGGGCTACGACCGCGGCATCCTCTCCACGACGGAGCAGTACGACGCGTTCGTGCCCACCGACGACAACAACAAGGGCGTCAAGGCGTACGAGGAAGAGGTCGCCAAGGCCGGCGTGCTGGGAAAGATCACCCCGCACCCGTCCGGCGCCGATGTCGTCGAGGCGGCGTTCCTGCGCATCGGCGGTGAGGTCTCCCAGGGCAAGACCAAGCCGGCCGACGCTGCCAAGGCGCTGTTCAGCGAGGCCAAGGCCGCGTTCGCGGGCTGAGGGGACGTACCACCATGACGCTCGTCAAGGAAGCGCCCGTGCGCCCGGCGAAGAAGCGGTCCGCCGCTCCTGTCGCCGGGCGGCGCGGGCGGCGCCGCGAGAACATCGCCGGCTATCTCTTCATGTCGCCGTGGATCGCCGGGTTCCTGGTGCTCACGGCGGGGCCGATGATCGCGTCGCTGTACTACGCGTTCACCCGGTACAACCTGTTCACGCCGCCCGAGTGGGTGGGGCTGGACAACTTCAGGACGATGTTCCAGGACCCGCGCTGGCAGAAGTCGGTCGAGGTCACCCTGAAGTACGTCGTCGTGGCCACCCCGCTGAAGCTGCTGCTCGCGCTCGGTGTCGCGCTGCTGCTCGCACAGAAGCGGCGCGGACAGGGGCTGTACCGGGCCGCGTTCTACATGCCCTCGCTCATCGGCGCCAGCGTCTCCGTCGGCTTCGTGTGGCGGGCGCTGTTCTCGGACGACGCGATCGTGGACCGTACCCAGAAGGTCTTCGGACTCGACGTCGGCGGCTGGATCGGCAACCCCGACTACGTCATCTACGCCCTGGTGGCGCTGAGTATCTGGCAGTTCGGCGCGCCGATGGTCATCTTCCTGGCCGGTCTCAAGCAGGTTCCGCAGGAGCTGTACGAGGCGGCCGAGATGGACGGAGCCGGGCCCCTGCGCCGGTTCTGGAACATCACCCTGCCGATGATTTCCCCCGTGCTGTTCTTCAACGTGCTGTTGGAGTCGATCCACGCGTTCCAGGTGTTCGGGTCCGCGTACGTCGTCTCCAACACCCAGTGCGGGCCCGCCGACGCCACCCTCGTCTACACCTGTTACCTCTACCAGAAGGGCTTCAAGGAGGCCCAGATGGGCTTCGCCTCCGCGATGGCCTGGACGCTGGTGGTCGCGGTGGCGCTCGTCACGGCGGTCCTGTTCTGGTCGCAGAAGAAGTGGGTGCACTACGAGGAGGCCGCCAAGTGACCAGTACCGCCACTACCCCTGTGGTGCGGAGCGCGAGCGAGCGGCGGCGTTTCGGGTCGGTCGCCTGGCACGTGGGGGCGCTCGCCGTCCTCGCGGTCGTCCTCTACCCGGTGATCTGGGTGCTCGGTGCCTCGTTCAAGCCGAGCAAGGACATCATCGCCAGCATCGACCTGCTGCCGACCAAGCCGGTCTGGGAGAACTTCTCAGGGCTCGCCGACGGTATCTCCGGCATCTCCATCGGCACCTTCTTCACCAACTCCCTGCTGTACGCCGGACTGGCCGTGGCCGGGGTCGTGCTGTCCAGCTCGCTGACCGCGTACGCCTTCGCCAAGATCCGGTTCGCGGGGCGGAACCTGCTGTTCACGATGATGATCGGCACCCTGCTGCTGCCGTATCACGTGCTGCTCATCCCGCAGTACGTGATGTTCCGCAAGCTGGAGCTCACCGACACCCTGGTGCCGCTCGTCGCGGGCAAGTTCCTGGCCACGGAGGCGTTCTTCGTCTTCCTCATGGTGCAGTTCATGCGCGGGCTCCCCAAGGAGCTGGACGAGGCCGCCAAGCTGGACGGCTGCGGGCACTTCAGGACCTACTGGTCCATCGTGCTGCCGCTGACCCGCCCGGCCCTCATCACCAGCGCCATCTTCACGTTCATCAACGCCTGGAACGACTTCATGGGGCCGTTGATCTACCTCAACACCCCGGACAAGTACACCGTCTCGCTCGGCCTGATGATGTTCCGCGACCAGGAGGGCATCTCCAACTACGGCAGCATGATCGCGATGTCGTTGGTGGCACTCGTGCCCGTCATCGCCTTCTTCATGGCCTTCCAGCGGTATCTCATCGACGGCATGGCGACGTCCGGACTGAAGTGAGGCGGTTCTCCCCATGGCCCAAGCGCGTGTGAAGGCCCGCAGGCTGTCCTTCCTCGGAGGCGAGCGGTTCGCCGTGTTCGCCGAGTGTCTGCTCACCGGGGTGTGGATCGCGGTGGCCTCGCTCGGAGTCGTCACCTACCCCGCGGCCTTCGCCGCCGGCGCCCGGCATCTTCGACGCCGTACCGGTCACGAGAGCGGCGGCTGGACGGAGTTCCTCGCGGACTTCCGTACGGCCCTGCGTGGCGGCTGGGTCGTCGGGGCCGCCGGGTGGGCCGTCGCCGCCGTGGTCTGGGTGGACGTCCTGGCCGCGCGGGCCGGGCTGCCCGGTGGGCCGCTCGTCGGGGCCGTCGGCATCTTCGCGCTGATCGGAGCCGTCGTGGCCCTGCTGCGGGCGGCCGCCGTCTGGGCGCCCGGGGACAGCTGGCGGGCGCTGCTCGCCGCTGCCGGGCGGCGGACCGTGCTCGATCCCGCCGGGTCCTTCCTGGTCGTCTGCGGGCTGGGTGTGGTCGCCCTGTCCGCCATGTTCGTCGCGCCGCTGGCGGTTCCCGTCCTGGGAGCCGTCGCGGCGGCCGCCGTCGCCGTCGAGGAGCGGTACCGCAACCGCTGACGGCCGGTGTCCTCGCACCACAAGGTCGGCGCCCCCGGGCGCCGTACCTCCCTCTGTCATGCCCCTGACCAGCCGCACCGTCGCACATGGAAAGGAATGACCATGTCTCCCATCCCTCGCAGGTCCCTCCTCAAGGCAGCCGCCGTCGCCGGCGCCGCCGCGCAGTTCAGCTGGGCGCTAGGAGCGAAGGACGCGCAGGCCGCGCCCAGAGCCGCCGAGGCCGACGCCGATCCCGTGACCCTGGACTGGCTGGAGGACGGCGGACTCGGCGCCGCCCCCGGCTCCACCCTCGGTGTGCCCTGGCCCAAGGGCGTCTACCAGGAGGACCAGACCTTCGCGCTGACGGACGCCGACGGCAAGTCCGTACCCGTGCAGTCCTGGCCGCTCGCCTACTGGCCGGACGGCTCCCTCAAGTGGACCGCCCACGCGGTGAGTTCGGGCAACGGCAAGCTCACGCTTGCCGCGGGCGAGGCCGCCGTGCCCGACAAGAAGGTCACCGTCGACCAGGGCGGCGGCATGATCACCGTGTCCACCGGTGTCATCACCGCGAAGATCGGCAAGTCCGGTGCCACGCTGATCAAGTCCGTCACCCGCGGCTCCACCGAGATCGCCAAGAACGGCAAGCTCGTGCTGATCCGCCAGCCCGAGATCGAGGACGAGGACCAGGGCGCGGTCAAGACCGAGCGCTTCGACGGGGCCATCTCGCAGGTGACCGTCGAGCAGGACGGTCCGGTCCGCGCGGTCGTCCGCATCGACGGCAAGCACCGCAAGGGCGACCGGAGTTGGCTGCCGTTCTCCATCCGCCTGTACTTCTACGCCGGCGCCGACTCCTTCCGCATGGTGCACACCATCACCTTCGACGGCACCCAGGAGCCGGGCAAGGCCAGCGGTGACTTCATCCGCGGCATCGGCGTCCGCTTCACCGTGCCGATGCGCGACCAGTCCTACGACCGCCACATCCGCATCGGCGGCGAGGGCACCGGTCTGCTGCGCGAGGCCGTCAAGGGCATCACCGGTCTGCGCCGCGACCCGGGAGCCGCCGTCCAGGCCGCCCAGTACGCGGGCGAGAGGCTGCCCGATCCCTCCACCTGGGACCAGCGGGTGACGACCAGGTTGCAGTACATCCCCGAGTGGGGCGACTACACCCTTTCCCAGCTCTCCGCCGACGGCTTCACCCTGCGCAAGCGCACCAAGAAGGGGCACGGCTGGATCGGCGCGGGCGGCGGCAAGCGGGCCTCCGGGTTCGGCTACGTCGGCGGCGTCAGCGGCGGACTCTCCTTCGGCCTGCGCGACTTCTGGGAGAAGTTCCCCGCCCAGCTCGACATCCGCGACGCCCAGACCGACGAGGCCGAGGTCACCCTCTGGCTCTGGTCGCCCGAGGCGCAGCCCATGGACCTGCGCTTCTACCACGACGGCATGGGCCAGGACACCTTCGCCGAGCAACTCGAGGGCCTCAACATCACCTACGAGGACTACGAGCCCGAGTTCGGCACCCCGTACGGCATCGCCCGCACCTCGGAAATGCTGTTCTGGGCCAACGAGTCGACCCCGACCCCGGCCGAGCTCGCCGAACAGGTCGAGGCCGTACGGGTGCTGCCGCAGCTGGCCGCGCCGCCCAAGCAGCTCATCAGGGCGAAGGTCTTCGGGCCCGGCCTGTACTCCGAGCCCGACCGTTCCACCGCCGCCAAGGCGAAGATCGAGGACCACCTCGACTTCCTCTTCACCTACTACAAGGACCAGGTGGAGCAGCGCCGTTGGTACGGCTTCTGGGACTACGGCGACATCATGCACACCTATGACACCGTCAGGCACCAGTGGCGGTACGACATCGGCGGCTACGCCTGGGACAACTCCGAGCTCTCGCCCGACCTGTGGCTGTGGTTCGCGTACATCCGCTCCGGGCGCGCGGACATCTTCCGGTTCGCCGAGTCGATGACCCGGCACACCGGTGAGGTGGACGTCTACCACCTCGGCAAGTGGGCCGGACTCGGCACCCGGCACGGTGTGCAGCACTACGCCGACAGCGCCAAGCAGCAGCGCATCGCCAACACCACCTACCGGCGCTACTACTACTTCCTCACCGCCGACGAGCGGGTCGGCGACCTCATGCACGCCAACGTCGACTCCGACGAGACGTTCCTCGTCCTCGACCCGCTGCGCAAGGTCCGCACCGACGTCTACACCCCTGACCGGCACGCCCTGTCGGTCGGCTTCGGCACGGACTGGAGCGGCCTCGTCTCGGCGTGGCTGACGGAGTGGGAACGCAAGGGCCCCAAGTGGGAGAAGGCCAAGGCGCGGGTCTTGTCCACCATGGAGGGCATCGCCGCGCAGCCCAACGGATTCGTCCAGGGCAGCGGCCTGTACGACCTCGACACCGGCGAGTTCGCGGTCGCCGCGACGCCGGTGGTCGGGGTCTCGCACCTCTCCGCCGTCTTCGGCCTCAACGAGCTGTGCGCCGAACTCATCGACCTCGTCGACATGCCCGAGTTCAACGAGGCGTACTTCGACTACTGCCGCTACTTCAACGCCACCAAGGCCGAGCAGGCGGCGCGGTACGGGTCCAACTTCGGCACGTTGCTGCTGTTCCAGGGGCACTCACGGCTCGACGCGTACGCGGCCGTGAAGACCGGGGACGAGAAGCTGGCCAAGCGGGCCTGGGAGAAGTTCTACAACTCCGACGGGTACAAGGAGTCGGCACCCTGGAAGACGGAGGAGCTGAGCGGGCCGGTGACGTTGGTCGCGGGTAGTGAGGCGGCCTGGATCTCCACCAACGACACGGCTCTGTACGGGCTTGCCGCGATCGAGAACCTGGCGCTGCTCGGGGACAAGATGCCTTCGTAGCGATTCAGGCTGTGGGGAACTGCGGGACCGTTGTGGCTGGTCGCGCAGTTCCCCGCGCCCCTTGGGGGCGTCTCAGTGGAGGTTGCCCAGCTTGTTCCGTAGCCGTCGTACGTCCCTGATGCGTTGCTCGTACGTCGCTCCCAGGGCGAGGAGCAGGAGACCCGCCAGTGCCGGGGGGACCCAGCGGGGGAGGGCGTCCGTCACCTGGACGATGTACGGGGCCAGTTCGTGGAGGGCGTCCAGGGCCAGGACCGAGCCGCCCAGGACCAGGGGAGCCTGGAGGCTGTAGCCGCCGCCCAGCAGAGTGAGGGACAGGGCCGCCAGGCCCAGGAGCAGGGGGCGGGTCCAGTTCGGGTCGCCCCAGGCCGCGGCCAGGCTCGGCAGGAGTGTGGTGGCCAGGCCCGGGCCGTACGCCGTCCAGGACGACGTCCGCGGATCGCGCCGCCTGCGGAGGAAGCCGACGAGCAGGGCCGGGACCGTCACCGGGAGGGTGTAGGCCTCGGGGATGCCGACGTCCCAGGCCGCCAGGCGCACCCAGCTGGCCAGGACGAAGAGGACGGCGGCCGCGTAGCCGACGGAGCGGCGGTCGGGGCGCAGCGCGGTGCCCGTGGCGATCACTCCGCACAGGGCCAGGACCAGGGCGAGCATCGGCAGGTCGGTCGCGGAGAGGGCAAGGGCCAGGAGTGCGGCCACGGCTCCGGTGACCTCCACCGCCACGGTCGCCCGGGCGTCCTTGAGCCGTGCCGCCGACAGGGCCGCCGCCACCGGCACCGCCAGCACGAGCAGGGCCGTGTACTGCGGCTGCCAGTCGGCCGCCGCGCCGGTGGCGCAGGCCAGCGCGGTGGCGTAGGCGAGGGCGGTCGGGGCGGTGATCGCGGTGCACCGCCAGGAGACCACGGCGAAGAACACCGTGAGCGCGCCGAGCGCGGTGAGGGTCGCCGACTGGGAGGCGAGGGCGGTGAAGGCTAGGTCGGCCGAGGTGGCGAGGGCCAGCACGGTCGCGGTCGGCTGCCCGTAGGGAGAGGCCAGGACCACGCCCGTCACCGAGCCCAACACCAACAGGCCGAGCGTGTACGGAAGTTCCAGCACCGCCGGGAGCGTCAGCGCCGCCGCCCACGTCAGTACCAGGGCACCGGTGAGGGCTCGCGGACGCCAGTCCGTGTGCCGTACGGCCAGGGCCAGTACCGCCGCCACGGCCACCAGGACCAGCGGAGCCGTCGCCGCGTCCGGCGGCCAGGGGGCGTCCACCGTGACCGCCTCGCGAAGGTCGGCCGGCGCCCCGGACCAGGCATGGGTCACCCAGGCGACCGGGCCGAGCAAGGTCACCGCCACGACGGGCAGCGCCCACACCACGGCCAGGGCCTGTACGGCACCGGAGGCCATCGCGAACCCGCGCCGCACCTGCTCCGGCAGCCGGCCCGGTCGTACCGCCGCCAACAGGGCGATCCCGCAGGCGAGATGGACCGGAACGGTCCAGACGCCGGGCAGCGCGGAGCGCGCCACGCCGCCGAGCGCGTCGACCGTCAGGAGGGCGGCGGCGACCGAGAGGCCGAGGGCGTGACCGCCGCCCTGTGACGCCGGGGCGTCCGCCGCGCGCCGGCCGTCGCTCGCGCCTCGCCACGCCGCGGCCAGGGTGATGGCCGCGGCGAGGAGGAGGAGCGCCGCCGCACGGGCGGCGGCGCTCGGGCCGGTTGCCGTCCAGGACAAGGAACCGGCCGCCCAAACGCCCGAGCCGCCCAGACCGTACGCGCCGACGACGGCGAGCAGACGTACGGGACCGGCGGTCGCTCGGAGCGCCACACCTGTGTCGAACGCGGCCGTCACCAGCAGGGCCGCCGTGACGCCGTAGGAGTCGGCGTCCAGTGCCAGCGCGCCGAAGAAGAGCGGCAGTTGGGCCGCCAGGAGGGCCGAGGGGAGCGGCAGCCGCAGCTCCCGCAAGGGCGGCAGCAGGCCGTACGCCGGCCACAGGGCCGCCAGCAGCGTCGACGCGATCGCCGTGTAGGGCGCGCCCTCCGCCGCCACGAACACCGCCCCGTGCAGCGCGTACGCGTCGAGGACGGTCAGCGCCAGGCCCAGGCCCGCCACCGACTCGGCGGTGGAGCGCAGGCCCCGCTTCAGCAGCGCAGGGGGTGCGGCCAGCGCGGCCGCGGTGACCGCGCCGAGCACCAGGGCCCGCCCGGTGATCCCCAGCTCACCCCAGCTGACCAGGGTGAACGCCGTCGCCGCGATGACCAGCAGCACACCGCCGAGCATCAGCAGCACGTTCTGCACCCGGGGCGCGGCGGCCTCGGGGCGGGGCGGGGTGGACGGGCGCGGCGGAGCGGACGGCGTCTGGAGCGCGGTGACCAGCCAGGCGCGGCGCCTGAGCAACTGGACCCGGCGCGCGTCGAGATGGAACAGCTCCGCGTCCAGGAGCCGCAACTCCTCGGCCGGGGGCGGAAAGTGCGTCATGCCTTGGAGTGTGGTCCGGGTCACGTCGTACGGCATGAGTGCGCGTACTCAGAACGTACTCAGTTCCCTGCGGGCAGACTCTGTGCATGGACTGGAGCCATTACCGCTTCCACACCGGGTGGACCGTGCCCGCGCCGCCCGCCACCGTCTACGACGTGCTCGAACAGGCCGAGGAATACCCCCGCTGGTGGCCCCAGGTGCGTGCCGTGGAGCGCCTCGACGACACCACCGGCGTCATCAGGATCCGGGCCACGCTGCCGTACGACCTCGTCTTCACCGCGCGTGAAGTGCGGCGCGACCGGGCGGGCGGGGTGCTGGAGATCGCCATGACCGGGGACCTGGAGGGCTGGGCGCGCTGGACGATCACGGCGGACGGGGCGGGCACCCTCGCGCTGTACGACCAGGTCGTCGACGTGAACAAGCCGCTGCTGCGACGGCTCGCCGTGCCGGGGCGGCCGGTGTTCCGGGCCAACCACCGGCTGATGATGCGGGCCGGACGGCGGGGACTGGTCGCGTACTTGGAAGCGGTTTGAAGGAAGCCCGTCGGGGCCTGTATTGTTCAGTGCGTTCCCGGGCGATTAGCTCAGTGGGAGAGCGCTTCGTTCACACCGAAGAGGTCACTGGTTCGAACCCAGTATCGCCCACCGGGAGAAAGCCGGTCCGCATCACGCGGACCGGCTTCTTTCATGCCCGGGTCGCTCTTCAGGCGGCAGCGGCCGGCAGCTCCGGACGCAGGGGCCACGCCGGGTCCACCGCCTCCGGGGTCCCACTGCGCGCGAACCACGCCTGGAGCCCCCGCGCCTGTGCCGCGTGCCAATCCGTCTGGAGGGTGTGCAGCTCGTTCGGGGACAGCCGCTCCAGCCGGGCCGCGAAACGGCGCCCCACCGCTCGTACGACCTCCAGTGCGGCCAGGGCGTCCGCCCCCGCGTCATGCGCGCCGTCCAGCGTGACACCGTAGTGCGCGCACAGGTCGGTCAGGGTGCGGCGGCCCTTGCGGTAGCGGTCCAGATGCTTGTCCAGGACCCGCGGATCGAGGACCCGCAGCGGCGCCGACTCGAACCAGCGGTCCAGGGACGAGGCCCGGTGGCGGCGCAACTCCCGGTCCAGGAGCGTCAGATCGAAGGGCGCGTTCATCACCACCAACGGCCGCCCCGCGGACGCCTGTTCACCCAGGTGTTCCGCTATCTCGTACATCACCGGCGCCGGCCAGCGGCCGTTGCGCTGGAGGTGTTCGTCCGTCAGCCCGTGCACCGCCGTCGCGCCCTCGGGCACCGGCACACCCGGGTTCACCAGCCATCGGGCCACCCGCGGCCGGGTACCCGGGGCGTCCTGGACGACGACGGCGGCCGACACGATCCGGTCGGTCTCCACGTCGACGCCCGTCGTCTCCGTGTCGAAGGCGGCCAGGGGCCCCTCGTACCAGCACGTCATACCAACACAACCCCTCGTTCACCCACGGCAGCTGACGCACCGTCTTCTGCCTGTTTGGTGATACCCGGGCTGTTTGCGCCGTACGCCGGAAGGACACAACAGGAATACGGGTCTTTGCAGTTCAGAGACCCGCGGTTCGGATTCACCGAGCGTGGAAGGCTGTTGGTCATGGCGATAGCGCAGCCCGAGCGGGGCGGGCTGCTGCCCGAACGTACGGGCTCCCTGCGCGGCACACTCGCCACCACCGCCTGCATGGAGACCCTGCAGGTCGGTTATCTGCACGCGGTCGCCGCGGCGGCCGGCTGCTCGCTGTCGCAGCCCTTCCCCGACAACGGCATCGACTGGCACGTCAGTCACGGCTCGCCGGGGCACACCGTCGACGACGAGGTGACCATCAAGGTGCAGCTCAAGTGCACCTACCAGGTCGCCCCGAACCCACCCGGCCGGTTCTTCTCCTTCACCCTCGACAACGACCATCTGCGCAAGCTCGCGCGCACCCCCGTCTCGGTGCACAAGATCCTCGTGGTCATGCTGGTGCCGAGATCCCAGGACGACTGGCTGCGCGCCAGCCACGACCGCCTCGACCTGCGGCACTGCTGCTACTGGGTCAACCTCGCCGGGCACCCGATCACGGGCCGGACCCGGACCACCGTGCGGATACCGACCTCACGCATCTTCGACGACCGGGCGCTGTGCGAGATCATGACGCGGGTCGGGACGGGAGGCAGACCATGACCCACCGCCCCGTGGAGGAGCCCCTGCGGCCGGTGCGACCGCACCCGGTGGACGCCGCCTGGAACCGCGCCCCCGAACCGGACGAGGTCGATCCCGCCGTCCTCAGCGCCCTGCTGCACCGGCACGGCTGGCAGCGCCGAGGCGGCGCTCCCGGGCGCTACGGCCGCTGGACCCCGCCGGGACCGGGCGGTGGCGGCACCAGTCTCCTCGTACCCGAGAGCCGTGCCTTCCCCGACAGCGACGACCTGCTCGGTGAGGCGCTCGACGCGCTCGCCCGCAGCGGCACGCCCTCCGCGCGTGAGGTCCTTGTCGGCCTCGCCGTGCCCAGCGACGAGATCCGCTGGTGGCGGGACACGCCGGCCGGCCCGGCGGGAGCCGCTTCCTGGGCGGTGGAGGAGCAGTTGCGCGCCGCTGCCCGCCAGAGCCTCCTCGCGGGCGCGCTCGCCACGCGCGCGCGTGCCGGTTACTACGGTGCCAGGCATCGCCGTGCCGCGCTCTCCCTGCTGGAGAACGTCCTCGTCGGTGCCGCCACCGACGGCAGACTGACCGCCTTCGTCCCCGTCGGCACCGGCCGCCCCCTCGCCGTACGCCTCCACCAGGCCCTGTACGCCGCCCGCGAGGCCATCGACTACCAGCGGGCCACCGGCGGCATGGACGCCTTCGACGGGGCCGTCGAGGCGGGCGTCAGCCGTGAGCTCACCGAGGCCCTGATCGCGCTCGTGCGCGGTACGGAAGGGGCGCGCATCGCCGTGGACTGGGCACCGGCCGCCGGGGTGCCCGAGGGGTGCGCCGCCTCCGGCGAGCCCGTCGAGTTCTCGCCCGGCGACCTGCCCGTGCTGCGTGAGGCCGGGGCCCGCTATCTGCGCGAGGAGCCGTCCGTGCCGGTGCGGGTCACCGGGACGGTGGTGCGGATGCGCAGGTCGGGGCCGCGCGGGGAGGGCAGCGTACGGCTGCGGGTGATCGCCGGGGTGGAGGTGCCGCACGTCCGGCTGACCCTGGACGAGGAGGCGTACCGGATCGCCGGGCACGCCCATCTCGTCGGGCTGCCGGTGCGGGTGCACGGGCGGCTGGAGAGCCGGGGCGGCTTCCGGCGGCTGACCGCCGCCACCGCGGTCGTGCCCGTGCAGGTGGACGAGGCCGAGCGGGACCGGCTGATGAAGTCCTTGCAGGAGAACCTGGACTTCTTCGAGGAAGCCTGTGGCGGGGAGTACGACGGGGACTGATTTCGCGGTCGGTGGGTGCGGGTCGGTACGATCCCCTATTGCGCGCGCTCACGGTACGGCGCCCGCATCCCCTTCAGTCAGGAGAGACCGGTGTCAGACGTCCGTGTGATCATCCAACGCGATTCCGAGCGGGAAGAGCGCACGGTGACGACGGGCACCACGGCCGCCGAGCTGTTCGCCGGCGAGCGCTCGATCATCGCCGCGCGCGTGGCCGGTGAGCTGAAGGACCTGGCGTACGTGGTCGCCGAGGGCGACGAGGTCGAGGGCGTCGAGATCTCGTCCCAGGACGGCCTCAACATCCTGCGCCACTCCACCGCGCACGTCATGGCACAGGCCGTGCAGGAGCTCTTCCCCGAGGCCAAGCTGGGCATCGGCCCGCCGGTCAAGGACGGCTTCTACTACGACTTCGACGTCGAGAAGCCGTTCACGCCCGAGGATCTCAAGGCCATCGAGAAGAAGATGCAGGAGATCCAGAAGCGGGGGCAGCGCTTCGCCCGCCGTGTGGTGACCGACGAGGCGGCTCGCGAGGAGCTGTCGGACGAGCCGTACAAGCTGGAGCTGATCGGCCTCAAGGGCTCGGCGTCGTCGGACGACGGCGCGGACGTCGAGGTCGGCGCCGGTGAGCTGACGATCTACGACAACCTCGACGCCAAGACCGGCGACCTGTGCTGGAAGGACCTCTGCCGCGGTCCCCACCTGCCCACGACCCGGAACATCCCGGCGTTCAAGCTCATGCGCAACGCGGCCGCCTACTGGCGCGGCAGCGAGAAGAACCCCATGCTCCAGCGCATCTACGGCACCGCCTGGCCCTCCAAGGACGAGCTGAAGGCGCACCTCGACTTCCTCGCCGAGGCCGAGAAGCGCGACCACCGCAAGCTGGGCAACGAGCTCGACCTGTTCTCCATCCCGGAGCAGATCGGTTCCGGCCTCGCCGTCTTCCACCCCAAGGGCGGCATCATCCGCCGGGTCATGGAGGACTACTCGCGCCGCCGGCACGAGGAGGAGGGCTACGAGTTCGTCTACACCCCGCACGCGACGAAGGGGAAGCTCTTCGAGACGTCCGGGCACCTGGACTGGTACGCCGACGGCATGTACCCGCCCATGCAGCTCGACGAGGGCGTGGACTACTACCTCAAGCCCATGAACTGCCCGATGCACAACCTGATCTTCGACGCGCGCGGTCGTTCCTACCGTGAACTGCCGCTGCGCCTCTTCGAGTTCGGGACGGTGTACCGGTACGAGAAGTCGGGCGTCGTGCACGGCCTGACCCGCGCGCGCGGCTTCACGCAGGACGACGCGCACATCTACTGCACCCGTGAGCAGATGTCGGAGGAGCTCGACAAGACCCTCACCTTCGTCCTCGGCCTGCTGCGGGACTACGGTCTGACCGACTTCTACCTGGAGCTGTCCACCAAGGACCCGGAGAAGTTCGTCGGCACCGACGAGGTCTGGGAGGAGGCGACCGAGACGCTGCGCGAGGTCGCCGAGAAGCAGGGCCTGCCGCTGGTCCCGGACCCGGGCGGCGCCGCGTTCTACGGGCCGAAGATCTCCGTCCAGGCCAAGGACGCCATTGGCCGTACCTGGCAGATGTCGACGATCCAGCTCGACTTCAACCTGCCCGAGCGGTTCGACCTGGAGTACACGGGCCCGGACGGCTCGAAGCAGCGCCCGGTCATGATCCACCGCGCGCTCTTCGGCTCGATCGAGCGTTTCTTCGCCGTCCTCCTGGAGCACTACGCGGGCGCGTTCCCGGCGTGGCTGGCGCCGGTGCAGGCGACCGGTATCCCGATCGGCGACGCGCACGTCGAGTACCTGGAGAAGTTCGCCGCCGCCGCGCGGAAGCAGGGGCTGCGCGTGGACGTGGACTCCTCCTCGGACCGGATGCAGAAGAAGATCCGCAACGCCCAGAAGCAGAAGGTGCCCTTCATGGTCATCGCGGGCGACGAGGACATGTCGGCCGGCTCGGTGTCCTTCCGCTACCGCGACGGCTCGCAGGAGAACGGCATCCCGTTCGACGAGGCCATCGCGAAGATCGCGAAGGTCGTCGAGGAGCGCGCACAGATCTGATCGCCCTGTGCTGGAGAGGCCCTCGGGAGGCTCAGCTTCCCGGGGGCCTCTCGTCGTCCTCCCGTGAGAAGACCTGGAGCAGCCAGGAGGCGAAGGTGCCGGTCACCGCGCCCAGCAGGGCCAGTCCTACGGCCATGATCCAGACCGCGATGAACCGCCCGGCCGGGGTGACGGGGGTGACGTCGCCGTATCCCACGGTCGCGAGCGTGGCGCACGTCCACCACATCGCGTCCCCGAAGGTCCGCATGGTCGCCCCCGGCGCCCCGCGCTCCTGCTGGTAGACGGCGAGGGCGCCGGCGAAGCCCAGCAGGACGGTCGAGAGCCCGGCGTAGAAGATCACGCGCGCGTGCAGCGCGAGGCGGGGCTGTCCGTGCCGGCGCTGGACCGCCTCGTACACCTTGACCACCCGCAGCGGGCGCAGCAGCGGCAGCACCAGCACCACCGTGTCCAGCCAGTGCGTCCGCACGAACCGCAGCCGCATCCCGCTGAGCCGCCAGCGCACCGCGTAGTCGACCGCGAACAGCGCCCAGGCGGCCAGTGTCACCGCGAAGCAGAGGTCCTTCCAGCCGTCCGACAGCCCCTCGGCCAGCACCCGGATCGCGTAGGCGGCCAGGAACACCAGCGAGGCCACGGCGAGCGGCAGCTCAGTACGTTGCTCCCAACGACCGTCGGGGCCCGGCTCCTCGCTGTCCTTGCGGCTGTCTGCGTCCACCCGGTCAGCTTCGCGCGGGACGGCTTCGCCGCAACCCCGGCGACACGCCGCGAACGGGCGAAGCCATATGCTTCCCTGCATGACGAGTGAGCCGGAGCAGCAGTGGGGAGTGGGGACCCAGGACGCGTTCCAGCGTCTGTGGACGCCCCATCGGATGGCCTACATCCAGGGCGAGAACAAGCCGACCGGCCCGGGTGCCGACGACGGTTGTCCCTTCTGCTCCATCCCGGCCAAGTCCGACGAGGACGGTCTGATCGTCCGGCGCGGCGAGCAGGTGTACGCGGTGCTGAATCTGTACCCGTACAACGGCGGTCACCTGATGGTCGTGCCCTACCGGCATGTGGCCGACTACACCGATCTGACCGATGAGGAGACGGCTGAGCTGGCGGCTCTGACCAAGCAGGCGATGACGGCCCTGCGCACCGCGTCCGGCGCGCACGGCTTCAACATCGGCATGAACCAGGGCACGGTGGCCGGCGCCGGCATCGCCGCCCACCTCCACCAGCACATCGTTCCGCGCTGGGGCGGCGACACGAACTTCATGCCGGTCGTCGGCCACACCAAGGTGCTGCCGCAGCTGCTCGCCGACACCCGGAAGATGCTGGCGGACGCCTGGCCCGCATAGGGGCTGCCTACGCGTCGTAGAGGTCGGCCTTCCTGGGCGACGGGTCCTGGATCGCCGTGCTGAGGAACGCCGACCTGTTGCCGAACTTCTCCGTGTCGACGCCGTTGTCCTCCAGGACCTTGATCGCCGCCGCGTGCACCACCCGCAGTACCGGCGTCGCCGCGCGCATGGCGTCGTCGGCCATGAAGCGATGGCGCCAGGGCTTGTCGGCCCACACGTGCCGCAGGCCGAAGGGCTCGGGGAGGGCGATGGTCCCGCCGAGCCAGTTCAGCAGCGGCGGGTACCAGGTCAGTGGGGCGCGCACGGTCAGTCGTACGACCTCGTCGGTGGGGACCAGCGGGAGGTTCACCTTGCGGGTCTCCCACGGCTTGAACGACTTCGGGACGTCCTTCGAGGGGGCCTCGGAGGCGCCCGTGAACAAGGAGTTCACGGGACCCAGCGCATGGCCGGTCACCTCGATGCGCAGCGTCTCGTGCAGCACGGTGACGGTGATCATCATGGTGAGGATCAGCTGGCCGTCCCAGAGCGTCCACTGCACGCCGAGGTAGTGCCGGTTGCCGCTGCCGAACTGCTGCTTGTTGCAGATGTCCTGTATCGAGTGCTGGCGGTGCTGGAACGCCTCGATGTCCGCCGACTGCTCGGTGCGGGCCACCGCCTTGGCGTTCTCGCCGACCGGGGTGACGATCCAGTGGCGTATGGACGCCTTCGGGAAGCCGCCCGTGTTGATCGTGTTCCGCTCCAGCATGCGCAGCCGGGCCTCGATGTTGCGGATGACGTCCCAGCTGCGGAACGGGTGGATCTCCCGGGTCGGGTCGGCGGGGGTGAGGTCCTCGGCGAGCTGCCAGCTGCCCCAGCGCGTGCCCATGCCCAGGATGCCCTTGGGACCGGCGTAGAAGACGGAGTTGGACTGCTGCTCGGCGCTCAGCTTGGCCAGGGACTGGCGCTTCTGCTCGGCCTGGGTCTCGCCGGGGCTGCTCGGCACCGCCTCGGGGACCTGGGCGCCGACGCTGCTGCCCGCGATCAGCCCGTCCCAGCGGGCCCGCAGATCCCGCGCGGCGCCGTCGCAGATCTGCTTGGCCCAGAACCAGCCGACGACGGGCGCGACCACGCACGCGCGTGCGTACCAGCCCCAGAAGCCCGTGAACGGCATCTTGATCAGGAAGATGACCGCGAGCGCGCCGACGCCGAGGAGCAGCGTCGTGGCCAGGGCGGAGGCCCGTTTGTTGGGGTTCTTGTCGATGGTGGTGCGGATCGCGAAGACCAGCAGCCACACGATCAGGCCGGGCAGGAACAGCACCCCGCACAGCAGCATCACGGTCGACAGCCGCAGGTCCCGCGCCCGGCGCAGCCGGTAGGCGGCCAGACAGTGGTCGACGACGACCTGGGGCTCGGTACCGAAGGACTGGATGAGCGGCTTGCGGCCCGGACCGATCATGCGGTCGATCACCGCCCGGGAGAACGCCTCACCGAGGTTGGGCTTGAACAGTCCGCCGGCCCAGGACTGGCCCTCCTTGACCGTCGTCTCGTGCCACTCGCTGTTGGCCTTCTTGATGTCGTCGACCGGGTTGTCGCGGTACGCCGCCGAGGCAAGCGCGAACGTCGCCGTCTGGCTCTCGTCCCCCGTGCGCGGAACCTGTGGTCCGAAGACGCTCTCGTACCCGGTGTCAACGGTCATTCCCGCCCCCGATCGCCGCCATGGTCGCTCCTGCGGCCTTCCCGACTTGCTTGCTTCGCACACCTGTTGATCAGGTCATCAGCGTATCCGCAGCCACCGACATTCGTCGGCGGACGGCCGAAGCCGCCCGCCGACTCGGAGGGGAGCGTTCCACAAAGGTCTGTCGTACGGGCACTTGGAGTCTGCCCGGTGCGGACCGTCGGTCAACTCCTAGGCGTCGCGCGTCTCTTCACGGATCCTCTCGGCGACCTGCGCCGGCATCGGTTCGTGCCGCGCGTAGGAGCGGTTGAAGCGGGCCGTGCCGTGCGACAGGGAACGCAGGTCGACGGCGTACCGGCCGATCTCGATCTCCGGCACCTCGGCCTTGACGACGGTGCGGTTGCCGCTGGTCTGCTCGGTGCCCAGCACCCGGCCGCGCCGCCCGGACAGGTCGCTCATCACGGCGCCCACGTAGTCGTCGCCGACCAGGATGCTCACCTCGGCGACCGGTTCCAGCAGATGGATCTTGGCGTCGGCCGCCGCCTCCCGCAGCGCCAGCGCCCCGGCCGTCTGGAAGGCGGCGTCGGAGGAGTCCACCGAGTGCGCCTTGCCGTCGAGGAGCGTGATCCGCACGTCGATGAGCGGATAGCCGGCGGCAACTCCCTTGGTCGCCTGGGCCCTCACGCCCTTCTCGACCGACGGGATGAACTGCCGCGGCACGGCGCCGCCGATGACCTTGTCCACGAACTCGATGCCCGAGCCGTTCGGCAGCGGTTCCACCTCGATCTCGCAGATCGCGTACTGCCCGTGCCCGCCGGACTGCTTCACATGCCGCCCGCGCCCGCCCGACTTGCCGGCGAACGTCTCCCGCAACGGGACCTTGTGGGGTACGACGTCGACCTGGACGCCGTAACGGCTGCGCAGCCGCTCCAGCGCGACGTCGGCGTGCGCCTCGCCGAGGCACCACAGTACGACCTGGTGGGTGTCCTGGTTCTGTTCGAGACGCATCGTCGGGTCCTCGGCGACCAGCCGGGACAGGCCCTGCGAGAGCTTGTCCTCGTCCGCCTTGCTGTGCGCCTGGATGGCGAGCGGCAGCAGCGGGTCGGGCATCTCCCAGGGCTCCATCAGGAGCGGGTCGTCCTTGGCCGAGAGGGTGTCGCCGGTCTCCGCGCGGCTGAGCTTCGCCACGCACACCAGGTCGCCGGCGATGGCGTGGGTCACCGGGCGCTGCTGCTTGCCGAAGGGCATGGACAGGGCGCCGACGCGTTCGTTGACGTCATGGTCCTCGTGGCCGCGGTCGGCCAGCCCGTGCCCGGAGACGTGGACGGTCTCGTCGGGGCGCAGGGTGCCGGAGAAGACACGGACCAGGGAGACGCGGCCCACGTAGGGGTCGGAGGACGTCTTGACGACCTCCGCGACCAGCGGGCCCTCGGTGTCACAGGCCTTGATCTCGCGCGGCTTGCCGTCGATGGTCGTGACGCCCGGCGTCGGGTGCTCGAACGGCGTCGGGAAGCCCCGGGTGATCAGCTCCAGCACCTCGACCGTGCCGAGCCCCTGCTTGCCGCCCTCGCCCGCGGGGGCGGCGGCCAGGACGGGATGGAACACCCCGCGCGCGACGGCCCGTTCGAGGTCCTCGATCAGGGTCTTGACGTCGACCTGCTCGCCGCCGAGATAGCGGTCCATGAGGGTCTCGTCCTCGCTCTCCGAGATGATCCCCTCGATCAGCCGGTTACGTGCGTCCTCCAGCTCCGGGAGCTCGTCCTCGCCCGGCTCGGACTCCTTGCGCTCGCCCGTGGAGTAGTCGAACAGCTTCTGCGACAGCAGCCCGATCAGACCGGTCACGGGCGCGTGCCCGTCCGGCCCCTGCGGGCCGTGCAGCGGCAGATACAGCGGGAGCACGGCGTCCGGGTCGTCGCCGCCGAAGGCCTCCGCGCAGGTGCGCGTCATCTCCTCGAAGTTCGCGCGGGCGGCCTCCAGGTGTGTGACGACGATCGCGCGGGGCATGCCGACGGCCGCGCACTCCTCCCACACCATGCGGGTCGAGCCGTCCACGCCGTCCGAGGCGGAGACGACGAAAAGGGCCGCGTCCGCCGCTCGCAGACCGGCCCTGAGTTCCCCGACGAAGTCGGCGTATCCGGGGGTGTCCAGCAGATTGACCTTGATGCCGTCCCATTCGACGGGCACCAGGGAGAGCTGCACCGAACGATTCTGCCGGTGCTCGATCTCGTCGTAGTCGGAGACGGTGCCGCCGTCCTCCACGCGGCCCGCCCGGTTCACCGCCCCCGCGGTCAGCGCGAGAGCTTCCACCAATGTCGTCTTGCCCGATCCGGAGTGGCCGACCAGCACCACATTCCGTACGGACGCGGGGTGGTCGGCCGCTGTTGCCCTTCCGGCGGCTCCGGGGTGTGCGTTCGCCTTGTCGCCCATGGCCTTGCCTCCCGTGCACGGTGAGGTCACTGTGGGCGCGGACATGCCGGTCCGCGTGCGATGGCGGCTCCGGTGACGCCCGCGGTTCTTCGAGCTTTCCACTCTCGTCACGGTGCGTCCATACGGCGGACGCGATCGCCCCGTGACCCGTATGCCGTCGGGCCGTGACACGGGGCTCGGGTGCCCGGCGGTCGCCCACGCGCGCGCGTGGCTACGATGGGCCAGCCGGTGGCCAGCAGGGGCCGCGCGGCGACACCGACCCTCGGGAAGGCCATGCTGAACAAGTACGCGCGTGCATTCTTCACGCGTGTCCTCACACCGTTCGCCGCGTTTCTGATCCGCAGGGGCGTCAGCCCCGACACGGTGACCCTCCTCGGAACCGCCGGGGTGGTCGCGGGTGCGCTGGTCTTCTACCCCATGGGCGAGTTCTTCTGGGGCACGGTCGTGATCACGCTCTTCGTGTTCTCCGACCTCGTCGACGGCAACATGGCCCGCCAGCTCGGCCGTTCCAGCCGCTGGGGCGCCTTCCTGGACTCCACCCTGGACCGGGTCGCCGACGGCGCGATCTTCGGCGGCTTCGCCCTCTGGTACGCCGGTGGCGGCGACGACATCGCGCTGTGCGCCGTCTCGATCTTCTGCCTGGCGAGCGGCCAGGTGGTGTCGTACACCAAGGCCCGGGGCGAGGCGATCGGGCTGCCGGTCGCGGTGAACGGACTGGTCGAGCGGGCCGAGCGGCTGGTGATCTCCCTGGTCGCGGCCGGCTTCGCGGGCCTGCACAAGTTCGGCGTGCCGGGTATCCAGTACCTGCTGCCCGTCGCCCTGTGGATCGTCGCCGTGGGCAGCCTGGTGACCCTGATCCAGCGCGTGGTCACGGTCCGCCGCGAGTCGGCGGAGGCGGACGCGGCGGCGGGCGCGCAGGAGGCCGCGAAGTGAGCGCACAGGACCGGCTGACCGATGCCGTGTACGGCCTCGGTTGGGGAGCGGTCAAGAAACTCCCCGAGCCGGTCGCCGTGCGCCTCGGACGGACCATCGCCGACCTCGCCTGGAAGAAGCGCGGCAAGGGCGTCCAGCGCCTGGAGAGCAACTACGCGCGCGTGGTGCCCGACGCGAGCCCGGAGCGGCTCGCCGAGCTGTCCCGCGCGGGCATGCGTTCGTACCTGCGCTACTGGATGGAGTCCTTCCGGCTGCCCGCGTGGAGCGCCGAGCGGGTAAGGACCGGCTTCGACCCCGAGGACGTCCACCACCTGACCGACGGCATCGCCTCCGACCGGGGCGTCATCCTGGCGCTGCCCCACATGGCCAACTGGGACCTCGCGGGTGCCTGGGTCACCACCAAGCTGGAGACGCCTTTCACGACCGTGGCGGAGCGCCTCAAGCCCGAGAGCCTGTACGACCGTTTCGTCGCCTATCGCGAGGGCCTCGGCATGGAGGTCCTGCCGCACAGCGGCGGCTCCGCCTTCGGCACTCTGGCACGGCGGCTGCGCGACGGCGGTCTGGTCTGCCTGGTCGCCGAGCGCGATCTGTCGTCCTCCGGTGTCGAGGTCCAGTTCTTCGGCGAGGTGACCCGTATCCCGGCCGGGCCCGCGCTGCTCGCCCAGCAGACCGGGGCGCTGCTGCTCCCGGTGACGCTCTGGTACGACGACTCACCGGTGATGCGGGGCAGGGTGCATCCCCCGATCGAGGTGCCCGAGTCAGGTACGCGGGCGGAGAAGACGTCTGTCATGGCACAGGCGCTGGCCGATGCCTTCGCCTCGGGGATCGCCGACCATCCGGAGGACTGGCACATGCTGCAACGGCTGTGGCTCAAGGATCTCGACCCCAGTAAGGCGCCCTCGTGAGGATCGGCATCGTCTGCCCGTACTCCTGGGACGTGCCGGGCGGCGTCCAGTTCCACATCCGTGATCTCGCCGAGTACTTCATCCGGCTCGGCCACGACGTCTCCGTCCTCGCCCCCGCCGACGACGACACCCCGCTGCCGCCGTACGTCGTCTCGGCCGGCCGCGCGGTGCCGGTGCCGTACAACGGCTCGGTGGCCCGGCTGAACTTCGGGTTCCTGTCGGCGGCACGCGTGCGCAGATGGCTGCACGACGGCGAGTTCGACGTGGTCCACATCCACGAGCCGTCCTCACCATCGCTCGGCCTGCTGACCTGCTGGGCGGCGCAGGGCCCGCTGGTCGCCACCTTCCACACCTCCAACCCGCGCTCCAAGGCGATGATCGCCGCGTACTCGATCCTCCAGGCCGCCCTGGAGAAGATCAGCGCGCGGATCGCGGTGAGCGAGTACGCCCGGCGCACGCTGGTGGAGCACCTCGGTGGCGACGCGGTCGTGATCCCCAACGGCGTCGACGTCGACTTCTTCGCCAAGGCCGAGCCCAAGCCGGAGTGGCAGGGCGAGACCATCGGCTTCATCGGCCGCATCGACGAGCCCCGCAAGGGCCTGCCGGTGCTGATGAGGGCCCTGCCGAAGATCCTCGCCGAGCGGCCCCGGGCCAGGCTGCTGGTGGCGGGCCGCGGCGACGAGGAGGAGGCGGTGGAGTCGCTGCCCGTGGAACTCCGCTCGCGCGTCGAGTTCCTCGGCATGATCAGCGACGAGGACAAGGCCCGCTTCCTGCGCAGCGTCGACCTGTACATCGCCCCCAACACCGGCGGTGAGAGCTTCGGCATCATCCTGGTCGAGGCCATGTCGGCGGGCGCCCCGGTGCTCGCCTCCGATCTGGACGCCTTCGCCCAGGTCCTCGACCAGGGCGCCGCGGGCGAGCTCTTCACCAACGAGGACGCGGACGCGCTCGCCGCGGCGGCGGTACGCCTCCTGGCGGACCCGGACCGGCTCGCCGAACTGCGGGAGCGGGGAAGCGCACATGTGCGCCGCTTCGACTGGTCGACGGTCGGCGCGGACATCCTCTCGGTCTACGAGACGGTGACGGCCGGCGCGGCGGCGGTGGCCGCGGCGGACGACGACAGGGCGACGGGGCTGCGGGCGCGGTTGGGGCTGGCGCGGGACTGAGCGGGCGGAGCCGGCCCGCCAGGGTCCCGGTGAGTCCGAAGCGAGGGGCGGGTAGGACGGCGGCCGGGCGTCGGTAGGGTTTGGGCCCGTGACCGCAACCCTCATCTGGACCCTCGTCGCCCTCGTGGCGGTCGGCCTGTACTTGAGCTGGACCGCAGGCCGGCTGGACCGCCTGCATGCCCGGATCGACGCCGCCCGCGCGGCGCTCGACGCGCAGTTGCTGCGCCGTGCCTCGGTGGCCCAGGAGCTGGCCACGTCCGGCGTCCTCGACCCGGCCGCGTCGATCGTCCTCTACGAGGCCGCCCACGCCGCCCGGCAGGCCGAGGAGGAGCAGCGGGAGGTCGCCGAGAGCGAGCTGAGCCAGGCTCTGCGGGCGGTTTTCGCGGAGAGTCCGCAGGTGGAGACGGTCAAGGAGGCACCCGGGGGAGAGGCCGCGATCCATGAGCTGACCGAGGCGGTACGCCGGGTGCCGATGGCCAGGCGCTTCCACAACGACGCCGTCGGCGCGGCCCGCCGACTGCGCGAGCACCGCAAGGTCCGCTGGTTCCGGCTGGCCGGCCACGCCCCCTTCCCGATGGCGTTCGAGATGGACGACGAGCCTCCGGTGGCCCTGGTGGACCGGTCCACCTGAGGCCACGGCGCGGCTGATCCACTCGTAGAACCCGCAAAACGATCCACCGCCTCACCATTGGCCCTTGCTGTGGCCTGGTCTCTTCACGTTTCCTCGGTGCCGTAGAAATCCTCTTTTCACATCAGTGAGGTCAACCCGTGTCCAGCACCGAGAACCAGACCCCCGAGACCGGCACCGCGCGCGTGAAGCGTGGCATGGCCGAGCAGCTCAAGGGCGGCGTGATCATGGATGTCGTGACCCCGGAGCAGGCGAAGATCGCCGAGGACGCGGGCGCCGTCGCCGTCATGGCCCTGGAGCGGGTCCCGGCCGACATCCGCAAGGACGGCGGCGTGGCCCGGATGTCCGACCCGGACATGATCGAGGGCATCATCAACGCGGTCTCCATCCCCGTGATGGCCAAGTCCCGCATCGGCCACTTCGTCGAGGCCCAGGTCCTTCAGTCCCTCGGGGTCGACTACATCGACGAGTCCGAGGTCCTCACCCCGGCCGACGAGGTCAACCACTCCGACAAGTGGGCCTTCACGACCCCGTTCGTCTGTGGTGCCACCAACCTCGGTGAGGCCCTGCGACGGATCGCCGAGGGCGCGGCCATGATCCGCTCCAAGGGCGAGGCCGGTACCGGCAACGTCGTCGAGGCCGTCCGCCACCTGCGCCAGATCAAGAACGAGATCGCCAAGCTGCGCGGCTTCGACAACAACGAGCTGTACGCCGCCGCCAAGGAGCTGCGCGCCCCGTACGAGCTCGTCAAGGAAGTCTCCGAGCTCGGCAAGCTCCCCGTGGTGCTGTTCTCCGCCGGTGGCGTCGCCACCCCGGCCGACGCCGCGCTCATGCGCCAGCTCGGCGCCGAGGGCGTCTTCGTCGGCTCCGGCATCTTCAAGTCCGGCGACCCGGCCAAGCGCGCCGCCGCCATCGTGAAGGCCACCACCTTCTACGACGACCCGAAGATCATCGCGGACGCGTCCCGTGACCTCGGCGAGGCCATGGTCGGCATCAACTGCGACACCCTCCCCGAGGCCGAGCGTTACGCGAACCGAGGCTGGTAATGACCGATCCCGTGATCGGAGTGCTCGCACTCCAGGGGGACGTACGGGAGCACCTGATCGCCCTGGCCGCGGCTGACGTCGTGGCCAGGCCGGTCCGGCGCCCCGAGGAGCTCGCCGAGGTGGACGGCCTGGTCCTCCCCGGCGGCGAGTCCACGACCATCTCCAAGCTGGCCGTCCTGTTCGGCGTCATGGAGCCCCTCCGCGCGCGCGTGCGGGCCGGTATGCCGGTCTACGGCACCTGCGCGGGCATGATCATGCTGGCCGACAAGATCCTCGACCCGCGCTCGGGCCAGGAGACGATCGGCGGCATCGACATGATCGTGCGCCGCAACGCCTTCGGCCGGCAGAACGAGTCCTTCGAAGCGGCTGTCGACGTGACCGGCGTCGAGGGCGATCCTGTAGAAGGCGTCTTCATCCGCGCCCCCTGGGTCGAGTCGGTCGGCGCCGAGGTCGAGGTGCTCGCCGAGCACGACGGCCACATCGTCGCGGTCCGCCAGGGCAACGCGCTCGCCACGTCGTTCCATCCGGAGCTGACCGGCGACCACCGTGTGCACTCCCTGTTCGTCGACATGGTGCGCGCGAACCGGGCGGCGGAGTCCTTGTAGGATCTCTGGCGTTCGTTGTTTGGATGGGTTACGCGAAGGAGACAGGCAGATGTCCGGCCACTCTAAATGGGCTACGACGAAGCACAAGAAGGCCGTGATCGACGCCAAGCGCGGCAAGCTCTTCGCGAAGATGATCAAGAACATCGAGGTCGCGGCCCGCACGGGTGGCGCCGACGTGTCCGGCAACCCGACGCTGTTCGACGCCATCCAGAAGGCCAAGAAGAGCTCGGTCCCCAACAAGAACATCGACTCCGCGGTCAAGCGCGGCGCCGGTCTTGAGGCGGGCGGCGCCGACTACGAGACGATCATGTACGAGGGCTACGGCCCGAACGGTGTCGCGGTGCTCATCGAGTGCCTCACCGACAACCGCAACCGTGCCGCCTCGGACGTGCGGGTCGCCATGACCCGCAACGGCGGTTCGATGGCCGACCCGGGCTCCGTCTCTTACCTCTTCAACCGCAAGGGCGTCGTGATTGTCCCCAAGGGCGAGCTGACCGAGGACGACGTCCTGGGAGCCGTCCTGGACGCGGGCGCCGAGGAAGTCAACGACCTCGGCGAGTCCTTCGAGATCCTCTCCGAGGCCACCGACCTGGTCGCGGTCCGCACCGCGCTCCAGGACGCCGGGATCGACTACGACTCCGCCGACGCCAACTTCGTCCCGACCATGCAGGTCGAGCTCGACGAGGAAGGCGCCCGGAAGATCTTCAAGCTGATCGACGCGCTCGAGGACAGCGACGACGTGCAGAACGTCTTCGCCAACTTCGACGTCAGCGACGAGGTCATGGAGAAGGTAGACGCCTGAGCCGACGCTCCGGATGCGAACGGGCCGACGGGACACACCCGTCGGCCCGTCGCATTGTCGGTGGCACCCGATAGCCTGCACAAACAGGCGATCGAGTGGGAGGGGGCACGGTGCGTGTACTCGGGGTCGACCCCGGACTGACGCGGTGCGGAGTCGGGGTGGTCGAGGGGGTCGCCGGCCGGCCGCTCACCATGATCGGCGTCGGAGTCGTCCGCACGCCCGCCGACGCCGAGTTGGGGCAACGGCTCGTCGCCATCGAGCAGGGCATCGAACAGTGGCTGGACGAGCACCGGCCCGAATTCGTCGCCGTGGAGCGGGTGTTCAGCCAGCACAACGTCCGTACGGTCATGGGCACCGCCCAGGCCAGCGCCGTCGCCATGCTCTGCGCCGCCCGCCGCGGCATCCCCGTCGCCCTGCACACCCCCAGCGAGGTCAAGGCCGCCGTCACCGGCAGCGGCAGGGCCGACAAGGCCCAGGTCGGCGCCATGGTCACCCGGCTGCTGCGGCTCGACGCCCCGCCCAAGCCGGCCGACGCCGCCGACGCCCTCGCGCTCGCCATCTGCCACATCTGGCGCGCCCCCGCGCAGAACCGACTCCAGCAGGCCGTGGCCCTGCACGCATCGAAAGGCCGTAGGGCATGATCGCCTTCGTGAGCGGCACGATCGCCGCGCTCGCCCCCGACACCGCAGTCGTCGAGGTCGGCGGTGTCGGCATGGCCGTGCAGTGCACGCCGAACACGCTGTCCACGCTCCGCCTGGGCAAGCCGGCCAAGCTCGCCACCTCCCTCGTCGTACGAGAGGACTCGCTGACCCTCTACGGTTTCGTGGACGACGACGAGCGCCAGACCTTCGAGCTGCTCCAGACCGCGAGCGGCGTCGGCCCGCGCCTGGCCCAGGCGATGCTCGCGGTCCACACCCCCGACGCCCTTCGCAGAGCGGTGGCCACCGCCGACGAGAAGGCGCTGATCGCGGTCCCCGGCATCGGCAAGAAGGGCGCCCAGAAGCTGCTCCTCGAACTGAAGGACCGGCTCGGCGAGCCGATCGGCGCCCCCGCGATCGGCGCCCCCGTCACCCAGGGCTGGCGCGACCAGCTGCACGCGGCGCTCATCGGGCTGGGCTACGCGACCCGCGAGGCCGACGAGGCGGTGTCCGCGGTGACCCCGCAGGCCGAGGCCGCCGAGGGCACGCCCCAGGTGGGCCAGCTGCTGAAGGCCGCCCTGCAGACCCTGAACCGCGCCCGCTAGGAGAACGTCAGTGAACTGGGACGACACGACCGACGAGACGGCCGCCGCCGAGCGGCTGGTGGGCTCTGTCGCCGACCGTGAGGACCAGGCCGTCGAGGCCGCCCTGCGCCCCAAGGACCTGGGCGAGTTCATCGGCCAGGAGAAGGTCCGCGAACAGCTCGACCTCGTCCTGCGCGCCGCACGCGCGCGGGGCGCCACCGCGGACCACGTGCTGCTCTCCGGCGCCCCGGGGCTCGGCAAGACCACCCTGTCGATGATCATCGCGGCCGAGATGGGCGCCCCCATCCGCATCACGTCCGGCCCCGCCATCCAGCACGCCGGCGACCTCGCCGCGATCCTCTCCTCCCTCCAGGAGGGCGAGGTCCTCTTCCTCGACGAGATCCACCGCATGTCCCGGCCCGCCGAGGAGATGCTCTACATGGCGATGGAGGACTTCCGGGTCGACGTCATCGTCGGCAAGGGCCCCGGCGCCACCGCGATCCCCCTCGAACTGCCCCCGTTCACCCTGGTCGGCGCCACCACGCGCGCGGGGCTGCTGCCGCCCCCGCTGCGCGACCGCTTCGGCTTCACCGCGCACATGGAGTTCTACGAGCCGGCCGAGCTCCAGCGCGTCATCCACCGCTCGGCGGGCCTCCTCGACGTCGAGATCGACACCGACGGCGCCGCCGAGATCGCCGGCCGCTCCCGGGGCACGCCCCGCATCGCCAACCGCCTGCTGCGCCGGGTCAGGGACTACGCGCAGGTCAAGGCCGACGGCGTGATCACGCGCGAGATCGCGGGCGCCGCGCTCCAGGTCTACGAGGTGGACGCGCGCGGGCTCGACCGGCTCGACCGCGGTGTCCTCGAAGCCCTGCTCAAGCTGTTCGGCGGCGGCCCGGTCGGCCTGTCCACGCTCGCGGTCGCGGTGGGCGAGGAGCGCGAGACCGTGGAAGAGGTCGCCGAACCCTTCCTCGTCCGGGAGGGACTGCTCGCCCGCACCCCGCGCGGCCGGGTCGCCACCCCCGCGGCATGGGCGCATCTCGGCCTCACCCCGCCCCGCCCCGCGGGCACAGGAAACGGACAACAGGACCTGTTCGGGGCGTGACGACCCGTGTGACGGCCGACGTGATGGGTTTGTGACGGCGGGGTATTGGCCGGGCCAGGAACCCGGGTGCCATGCTGAGCGTTGTTCCATGCGCGCGGACTCGCTTAGACTCCGCCGATGCCGCCTTTGTCGGCGGCGCACACACCCCCAACCATCAGGCCGCTCAGCATCGCGGTCGCGTGAAGGAAGTACCGACCCGTGAGTCTCGTGACCCTCCTCCCGTTCATCGTGCTCATCGGGGCCATGTTCCTGATGACCCGGTCGGCGAAGAAGAAGCAGCAGCAGGCCGCCAACATGCGGAATGACATGCAGCCCGGCAGTGGCGTCCGCACCATCGGGGGGATGTACGCCACGGTCAAGGAGGTCAACGAGGACACGGTCCTCCTCGACGCCGGCCCGGGTGTCGACCTTCTCTTCGCGAAGAACGCGATCGGTGCCGTCCTGACGGACGACGAGTACAACCGCATCGTGCACGGCATCGAGCACGACCTGAAGACCGACGTCGTCCCCGACGACGCCTCCTCTCTTGCCGGCCCCGACGAGTCCGACGACGAAGCTGCCGCCGCCTCCGACGAGAAGTCCGTCGACCTCGGCAAGAAGGACGAGCCCGCCGAGGAGGCCGTCAAGGCCGACGAGGCCGCCGAGGCGAAGACGGACGACGAGCCGAAGAAGACCGACGGCGACTCCGACGCGAAGTAGTCGTACCCGGGGCGCGCGGGCCACGCCTGCGCGCCCTCGGATGTACGCAGCTCGCACGGGATCGACACCATGTCATGGCCGCCCGCCCGCAGACCCGGCGCGCAGCGGCCCGAGAGGGAGTACGAGAAGGTGGCAGCACCTAAGAGGGGCCGGAGCGCGAGCGCCCAGAGCAAGCCAGGGCGCTCGCTGGTCCTGATCCTGATCGCCATCGTGGCGCTCACCGGGGGAATGTTCCTCTCCGGGCACACGACCCCGCGCCTCGGCATCGACCTGGCCGGCGGCACGAGCATCACGCTCGAGGCGAAGGCCGATCAAGGGTCCGCGATCAACAAGGCCAACATGGACACCGCGGTCGAGATCATGAACCGCCGTGTCAATGGTCTGGGCGTCTCCGAGGCGGAGGTGCAGACCCAGGGCGACAAGAACATCATCGTCAACATCCCCAAGGGCACCAACTCCAAGGAAGCCCGGGACCAGGTCGGCACCACCGCCAAGCTGTACTTCCGTCCCGTCCTGGCACAGGACGCCACCGGCTCCGCCGCTGCGGCCTCGCCGAGCCCGTCCGCGAGCGGCTCCTCCAGCGCCTCGCCGAGCCCCTCCGCGAGCAAGTCGGGCTCCACGGGCGAGACGGCGACCTCGTCGTCCTCCCCGTCGGCCTCCGCCACCACCCAGGGCCGTCCCGTCACCGACGCGCTGAAGGCCGACGCCTCCCCGTCGGCGTCCGCCACCGCGTCGTCCTCCGCGAGCCCCTCCGCCTCGGCGAGCGGCGACACCGGCACCTCCGCCGACGCCAAGCTCCAGGCCGCGTACACCGCCCTCGACTGCTCCAAGCCGGCCCAGCGCGCCAAGGCGGGCGAGGGCGCCAAGCCCGGCGAGTCCACCGTGGGCTGCGGCGAGATCAACGGCGTCTGGTACAAGTACCTGCTCGGCCCGGCCAGCCTGGCCGGCACCGAGGTCAAGAAGGCCGACGCCATCTACAACACGCAGACGGCGGCCGGCTGGCAGGTCAACATGACCTTCACCGGCAGTGGCGCCAAGAAGTTCGGCGAGGTCACCGGCCAGCTCGCGCAGAACGCCACGCCCCCGCTGAACGAGTTCGGCATCGTCCTCGACGGCGAGGTCGTCTCCAGCCCGACCGTCAGCCAGGCCATCACCGGCGGCGAGGCCCAGATCTCCGGCAGCTTCACGCAGGAGGAGGCCCAGAGCCTCGCCAACATGCTGTCGTACGGCGCGCTCCCGCTCTCCTTCCAGGAGCAGAGCGTCACGACCGTGACCGCCGCGCTCGGCGGCGACCAGCTGCACGCCGGTCTGCTGGCCGGTGCGATCGGCCTCGCCCTGGTCGTGCTCTACCTGGTGTTCTACTACCGCGGACTGTCCGTCGTGGCCATGGCCTCGCTGCTGGTCTCCGGCATCCTCACCTACGTGATCATGGCGCTCCTCGGCCCGGCCATCGGCTTCGCGCTGAACCTGCCGGCCGTCTGCGGTGCCATCGTCGCCATCGGTATCACCGCGGACTCGTTCATCGTGTACTTCGAACGGATTCGGGACGAGATCCGTGAGGGCCGCTCGCTGCGCCCCGCCGTCGAGCGGGCCTGGCCGCGCGCCCGGCGCACCATCCTGGTCTCCGACTTCGTGTCGTTCCTCGCCGCCGCCGTCCTGTTCATCGTGACCGTCGGCAAGGTCCAGGGCTTCGCGTTCACACTGGGCCTCACCACCGTCCTCGACGTCGTCGTGGTGTTCTTCTTCACCAAGCCGCTGATGACGCTGCTGGCCCGCCGGAAGTTCTTCGCGAGCGGCAACAAGTGGTCCGGCCTCGACCCGAAGAGCCTGGGCGCCCAGCCGCCGCTGCGCCGCACCCGCCGTCCTGCCGCCCCCGTCGAGACGAAGGAGGCGTGAGCATGTCGAAACTCGGCAACCTCGGCGCCCGACTGCACCGTGGCGAGATCAGCTACGACTTCATCGGTCACCGCAAGCTCTGGTACGGCATCTCGATCCTGATCACCATCACGGCGATCGTGGGCCTCGCGGTACGCGGCCTCAACATGGGCATCGACTTCCAGGGCGGCGCGGTCTTCACCACCGAGAAGACCAGCGTCTCCGTCTCCCAGGCCGAGGACTACGCGAAGGAGGCCTCCGGCCACGACGCGGTCGTGCAGAAGCTCGGCAACGGGACGATGCGCATCCAGATCGCCGGCATGGACACCCAGCAGTCCGACGAGATCAAGAACAAGCTCGCCGAGGACTTCAAGGTCGACCCGGAGAAGATCGCCGCCGACCTCGTCGGCCCCAGCTGGGGTGACCAGATCGCCAACAAGGCCTGGCAGGGCCTGGCGATCTTCATGGTCCTCGTCGTGATCTATCTGGCGATCGCCTTCGAGTGGCGCATGGCCATCGCGGCGCTCGTCGCGCTGATCCACGACATCACCATCACCGTCGGCATCTACGCCCTGGTCGGCTTCGAGGTCACGCCCGGCACGGTGATCGGCCTGCTGACGATCCTCGGTTACTCGCTCTACGACACGGTGGTCGTCTTCGACTCCCTCAAGGAGCAGACGAAGGACATCACCAAGCAGACCCGCTTCACCTACAGCGACGTCGCCAACCGTTCGATCAACGGCACCCTGGTCCGTTCGATCAACACCACGGTCGTCGCCCTGCTCCCGGTCGCCGGTCTGCTGTTCATCGGCGGCGGCTTCCTCGGCGCGGGCACGCTCAACGACATCTCGCTGTCGCTGTTCGTCGGCCTCGCGGCCGGCGCGTACTCCTCGATCTTCATCGCCACGCCGCTCGTCGCCGACCTCAAGGAGCGCGAGCCGCAGATGAAGGCCCTGCGCAAGCGGGTCCTGGCCAAGCGCGCCCAGGCCGCCGCCGAGGAGGAGCTCGCGGAGACCCGCGGCGACGCCACCGCCGACCCCGAGGACGCCACCCCGGCCGTCGTCGGACCGCGCGCCACGCGCCGCCGCCCCTCGGGGAAGCGCCGATGACCGACATCCAGGAGCTGCTGCTCAGCCGCATCCGTGACGTGGCGGACTACCCGGAGCCGGGCGTGATGTTCAAGGACATCACCCCGCTCCTGGCGGACCCGGCGGCGTTCACGGCACTGACGGACACGCTGGCGGAGATCGCGGAGCGCACGGGCGCCACGAAGATCGTCGGCCTGGAGGCCCGCGGCTTCATCCTGGGCGCCCCGGTCGCCGTCCGCGCGGGCCTGGGCTTCATCCCCGTACGCAAGGCGGGCAAGCTCCCCGGAGCGACGCTGGCCCAGGCGTACGACCTGGAGTACGGCTCGGCGGAGATCGAGGTCCACGCCGAGGACCTGACCGGCGACGACCGCATCCTGATCGTCGACGACGTCCTCGCCACCGGCGGCACGGCCGAGGCCGCGATCCAGCTGATCCGCCGCGCCGGCGCCGGGGTGGCGGGCCTGGCGGTCCTGATGGAACTCGGCTTCCTGGCGGGCCGCCCGCGCCTGGAACCGGCTCTGGAGGGCGCTCCTCTGGAAGCGCTGCTGGTGGTCTGAGGTCTCCTCACAGAAGCGGCCGTCCCGGTACGTCAGGGGCGGCCGTTGTCGTGCCCGCCAAGGCTCATCGGCCCCTCACGTTTCACCGGTGGACGTTCCTCACATCGGCCTGAAGGCGATCCCGAGCCGCAGGATCGCTACCATGGGTTCTCCGGAGCCTGATCGGGGGACCCGGTTCGCGCACGAGGAGTCCTCTTGCCAGACGAGGCCCAGCCACTGACCGCCGCCAAGCCCGAGCCCGCCTCGGGCCCCGCGGCGACGCCCGCGAAGAACGCCACGCAGGGCTCGGTCGAGCACGCCCAGTCCGCGCCCGTCGACAAGTCGGCCGAGCAGCCGCGCCCCAAGCCGGCCCCGCCCGAGCGTTCCGCGCCCGCGTCGACGCCCCCCGCGGTCCGCCCACCCGCAGGTCAGCCCGCCCGCTCCGGCTCCTCCAACCGCGTCCGCGCCCGCCTCGCCCGTCTCGGTGTCCAGCGCTCCAACCCGTACAACCCGGTCCTGGAGCCCCTGCTGCGGATAGTGCGCAGCAACGACCCGAAGATCGAGACCGCGACGCTCCGCCAGGTCGAGAAGGCCTACCAGGTCGCCGAGCGCTGGCACCGCGGCCAGAAGCGCAAGAGCGGCGACCCGTACATCACGCACCCCCTCGCGGTGACCACCATCCTCGCCGAGCTCGGCATGGACCCGGCCACGCTCATGGCCGGACTGCTGCACGACACGGTCGAGGACACCGAGTACGGCCTCGACCAGCTCCGCCGCGACTTCGGCGACTCCGTCGCCCTCCTCGTCGACGGCGTCACCAAGCTGGACAAGGTCAAGTTCGGCGAGGCCGCGCAGGCCGAGACCGTGCGCAAGATGGTCGTCGCCATGGCCAAGGACCCGCGCGTCCTGGTCATCAAGCTCGCCGACCGCCTGCACAACATGCGCACCATGCGCTATCTCAAGCGCGAGAAGCAGGAGAAGAAGGCGCGCGAGACCCTGGAGATCTACGCGCCGCTGGCCCACCGCCTGGGCATGAACACCATCAAGTGGGAACTGGAGGACCTCGCCTTCGCGATCCTCTACCCCAAGATGTACGACGAGATCGTGCGTCTGGTGGCCGAGCGGGCGCCGAAGCGCGACGAGTACCTCGCCATAGTGACCGACGAGGTGCAGCAGGACCTGCGCGCGGCCCGCATCAAGGCGACCGTCACCGGCCGCCCGAAGCACTACTACAGCGTCTACCAGAAGATGATCGTCCGCGGTCGCGACTTCGCGGAGATCTACGACCTGGTCGGCATCCGAGTCCTCGTGGACACGGTCCGGGACTGCTACGCGGCCCTGGGCACCGTCCACGCCCGCTGGAACCCGGTTCCGGGGCGGTTCAAGGACTACATCGCGATGCCCAAGTTCAACATGTACCAGTCGCTGCACACCACGGTCATCGGCCCCAACGGCAAGCCCGTCGAACTCCAGATCCGCACCTTCGACATGCACCGCCGCGCCGAGTACGGCATCGCCGCGCACTGGAAGTACAAGCAGGAGGCCGTCGCCGGTACCTCCAAGGTCCGCTCGGACCAGCCGCGGACCACCGGCAAGGACGACCACCTCAACGACATGGCGTGGCTGCGCCAGTTGCTCGACTGGCAGAAGGAGACCGAGGACCCAGGCGAGTTCCTGGAGTCCCTGCGCTTCGACCTGTCGCGCAACGAGGTCTTCGTCTTCACGCCCAAGGGCGACGTGATAGCGCTGCCGGCCGGCGCCACCCCCGTCGACTTCTCGTACGCGGTCCACACCGAGGTCGGCCACCGGACGATAGGGGCACGCGTCAACGGACGCCTCGTCCCGCTCGAATCCACCCTGGACAACGGCGACCTGGTGGAGGTCTTCACCTCCAAGGCGGCAGGCGCGGGACCGTCCCGCGACTGGCTCGGCTTCGTCAAGTCACCGCGCGCCCGCAACAAGATCAGGGCCTGGTTCTCCAAGGAGCGCCGCGACGAGGCGATCGAGCAGGGCAAGGACGCCATCGTCCGCGCCATGCGCAAGCAGAACCTGCCGATCCAGCGCATCCTCACCGGCGACTCCCTGGTCACGCTCGCGCACGAGATGCGCTACCCCGACATCTCCGCCCTGTACGCGGCGATCGGCGAGGGCCATGTCTCCGCGCAGAACGTCGTCCAGAAGCTCGTCTCCGCCCTCGGCGGCGAGGAGGCCGCCACCGAGGAGATCGACGAGGCGGTCCCGCCGACCCGCACCCGAGGCCGCAAACGCCGCTCCAGCGCCGACCCCGGCGTCGTGGTCAAGGGCGTCGACGACGTGTGGGTCAAGCTCGCCCGCTGCTGCACCCCCGTACCCGGCGACCCCATCATCGGTTTCGTCACACGCGGTAGCGGCGTATCGGTTCACCGCAGCGACTGCGTCAACGTGGAGTCACTGTCCCGCGAGCCCGAGCGCATCCTCGACGTCGAGTGGGCGCCCACCCAGTCCTCGGTCTTCCTGGTCGCCATCCAGGTCGAGGCCCTCGACCGCTCCCGGCTCCTCTCCGACGTCACCCGCGTCCTGTCCGACCAGCACGTCAACATCCTCTCCGCGGCCGTCCAGACCTCCCGCGACCGCGTCGCCACCTCCCGCTTCACCTTCGAGATGGGCGACCCCAAGCACCTCGGCCACGTTCTGAAGGCGGTACGCGGCGTGGAGGGCGTCTACGACGTCTACCGCGTGACGTCGGCACGCGCCCGGTCGTAGGGCATACGACGAGAAGGGCCCCGTACACGAGGTACGGGGCCCTTCTCGTCGTAGCAGCGGAACCGCGGCCTGTCAGCCGCCGAACTCGTGCAGACCCTTCAGCGCCTGGTCCAGAAGCGCCTGGCGGCCCTCCAGCTCACGCTCGAGCTTGTCGGCGCGGGCGTTGTTGCCCTGGGCGCGCGCCTGCTCGATCTGGCCGCGGAGCTTGTCCACGGCGGCCTGGAGCTGGCCCGTCAGACCCTCGGCACGCGCGCGTGCCTCCGGGTTGGTGCGACGCCACTCGGTCTCCTCGGCCTCCTGGATGGCCCGCTCGACGGCGTGCATCCGGCCCTCGACCTTGGGGCGGGCGTCGCGCGGGACATGGCCGATGGCCTCCCAGCGCTCGTTGATCTGACGGAACGCGGCCCGCGCGGCCTTCAGGTCGGTCACCGGGAGGATCTTCTCGGCCTCGTCGGCCAGCTCCTCCTTGAGCTTGAGGTTCTCGCCCTGCTCGGCGTCGCGCTCGGCGAAGACCGAGCTGCGGGCGGCGAAGAAGACGTCCTGGGCGCCGCGGAAGCGGTTCCACAGGTCGTCCTCGTGCTCGCGCTGGGCGCGGCCCGCGGCCTTCCACTCCGCCATCAGCTCGCGGTAGCGGGCCGCCGTCGGACCCCAGTCGGTGGAGTTGGACAGCGCCTCGGCCTCGGAGACCAGCCGCTCCTTGGTCTTGCGGGCCTCCTCGCGCTGCGCGTCCAGCGAGGCGAAGTGCGCCTTGCGGCGCTTGGAGAACGCCGACCGGGCGTGCGAGAAGCGGTGCCACAGTTCGTCGTCCGACTTGCGGTCCAGACGCGGCAGACCCTTCCAGGTGTCCACCAGGGCCCGCAGCCGCTCGCCGGCCGCGCGCCACTGGTCGGACTTCGCCAGTTCCTCGGCCTCGACGACCAGCGCCTCCTTGGCGTGCCGGGCCTCGTCGGACTGCTTCGCGCGCTGCTGCTTGCGCTCCTCGCGACGCTTGTCGACGGTCTCCACGAGCTTGTCGAGACGCACCTTGAGGGCGTCCAGGTCGCCGACCGCGTGGTGCGCGTCGACCTGCTCACGGATGTGGTCGATGGCTACCGACGCGTCCTTCGCCGACAGATCGGTGGTCTTCACTCGCTTCTCGAGGAGGCCGATCTCGACCACCAGGCCCTCGTACTTGCGCTCGAAGTAGGCCAGCGCCTCCTCAGGGGAGCCGGCCTGCCAGGAACCGACGACCTGCTCGCCGTCGGCCGTACGCACGTACACGGTCCCCGTCTCGTCGACGCGGCCCCACGGGTCGCTGCTCACAGCGCCTCCTCCACATGATGCCTGCGGAAGGCTTCAGCGCCCCCGGGCATCGTCCACAGTTTCGTCACGGCCAACATAGGCGACCGGCGGGTTGCCTGTCCGCATCCCGCGCGACCGAAATTTCGCTGCTGAGGGTCAGGATTTGCTGACCGTTGCCTTGTTGATCACGACCGTCGCGTTGGGAGCGCCGTCGCCCGCGCCGGTGTTCTCACCCGCAGCGGCGATCTTCTTCAGGACGGTCATACCGGATTCGGACACGGTACCGAACGGTGTGTAGTTGGCCGGCAGTGGACTGTCCTGGTAGACGAGGAAGAACTGGCTGCCGCCGCTGTTCTTGCCCTCGCCCGTCTGGGCGTTGTACTGGTTCGCCATCGCGACCGTGCCGGCCGGGTAGGTGTCGCCCTTGAGCGACTTGTCCTTCAGGTTCTCGTCCGGAATCGTGTAGCCGGGGTCGCCGCTGCCGCTGCCCGTGGGGTCACCGCACTGGAGCACGTAGATGCCGTTGGTGGTGAGCCGGTGGCACTTGGTGTGGTCGAAGTAGCCCTTCGACGCCAGGAAATTGAACGAGTTCACCGTGTGCGGGGCCGCGGAGGTCTTGAGCGCTATGTCGATGTCGCCGCAGGTCGTCGCCAGCTTCATCGTGTACTTGGCCGACTTGTCGATCGTCATCGCCGGCTCCTTCTTCCACGTCGCCGTCTTGACCTTGCCCTCGGCGGCCTTCTTGCACGGGTCGGAGACCGCGCTGGGCGTCGCGGACGCCGTCGCGCTCGCGTTGGCCTTGTCGTCGCCGTCGTCCTTGAGGACACCGGTCGTGTAGAGCGCCAGGCTGCCCACGATGATCACGCCGAGCACCGACGCGATCACGGAGTTGCGCATGCGGGCCTTGCGCCGCGCGGCGGTGCGCCGCTGCTGCTGCCGCAGAAACTTCTCCCGGGCGAGCTGCCGCTTCCGCTGTTCCTGGGTGACCACCGGGTTCTCTCCTCATGCGTCTCGTACGCCGACTGGGACGCGTGCGTCTTATGAGCCGACCGCCTGCGTGTGCCCCGTACCGTATATGGGTTCGCTGAGGAAACGGCAGCGCCGGTAGGCTCTCACCACAGGTGCAGCCGTTTTGAGGCCACCGCAGTCCGCACTTATCGACACAACGAAGGACGATCGTGCTCATTGCCGGGTTCCCCGCCGGGGCCTGGGGGACGAACTGTTTTCTCGTCGCCCCCGCCGCGGGTGAGGAGTGCGTGATCATCGACCCGGGCCACCAGGCCGCCCAGGGAGTCGAGGAGACGCTCAGGAAGCATCGGCTCAAGCCCGTCGCCGTCGTCCTCACCCATGGCCACATCGACCATGTGGCCTCGGTCGTCCCGGTCTGCGGCGCGCACGACGTGCCCGCGTGGATCCACCCCGAGGACCGGTTCATGATGAGCGACCCCGAGAAGGCGCTCGGCCGCACCATCGGCATGCCGCTCATGGGCGAACTGGCCGTGGGGGAGCCCGACGACGTCAAGGAGCTGACGGACGGGGCGAAGCTGGAGCTGGCGGGCCTTGAGCTCACCGTCGCGCACGCGCCGGGCCATACCAGGGGGTCGGTGACCTTCGGCCTGCCCGAGACGGCGGACATCCCGCCGATCCTGTTCTCGGGCGACCTGCTGTTCGCCGGCTCCATCGGACGCACCGATTTCCCCGGTGGCTCCATGGACGACATGCTCGAGTCCCTGGCCCGCGTGGTCCTGCCGCTCGACGACTCGACCGTGGTGCTGCCCGGCCACAACGAGCAGACGACCATCGGCCGTGAGCGTGCCACCAACCCGTATCTGCGGCAGGTGGCAGCCGGCCCGGGAGCGGATGTCGACGCTCCCCGACGAGGAATGTGACGAGACTTTCCGTGAGCACCTTCAAGGCCCCCAAGGGCACGTACGACCTGATCCCGCCGGACAGCGCCAAGTTCCTCGCGGTCCGCGAGGCGATCGCCGCCCCGCTGCGCAACTCCGGCTACGGCTACATCGAGACGCCCGGCTTCGAGAACGTGGAGCTCTTCGCGCGCGGTGTCGGCGAGTCCACCGACATCGTCACGAAGGAGATGTACGCCTTCGAGACCAAGGGCGGCGACCAGCTCGCCCTGCGCCCCGAAGGCACCGCCTCCGTCCTGCGGGCGGCCCTGGAGGCCAACCTGCACAAGGCGGGCAACCTCCCCGTCAAGCTCTGGTACTCGGGCTCGTACTACCGCTACGAGCGCCCGCAGAAGGGCCGTTACCGCCACTTCTCCCAGGTGGGCGCCGAGGCGATCGGCGCCGAGGACCCGGCCCTGGACGCCGAACTGATCATCCTGGCCGACCAGGCGTACCGGTCGCTGGGGCTGCGGAACTTCCGCATCCTCCTCAACAGCCTGGGCGACAAGGAGTGCCGTCCGGTGTACCGCGAGGCGCTGCAGACCTTCCTGCGCGGTCTGGACCTCGACGAGGAGACGCTGCGCCGGGCGGACATCAACCCGCTGCGTGTCCTGGACGACAAGCGCCCCGACGTCCAGAAGCAGCTCGGCGACGCCCCGCTGCTGCGCGACTACCTCTGCGACGCCTGCAAGGCGTACCACGAGGAGGTCCGTGAGCTGATCACGGCCGCGGGCGTCGCCTTCGAGGACGACCCGAAGCTGGTCCGCGGCCTGGACTACTACACCCGTACGACCTTCGAGTTCGTCCACGACGGTCTGGGCTCCCAGTCCGCGGTGGGCGGCGGCGGCCGCTACGACGGCCTCTCCGAGATGATCGGCGGCCCCGCGCTCCCGTCCGTGGGCTGGGCCCTCGGCGTCGACCGCACGGTCCTCGCCCTGGAGGCGGAGGGCGTCGAGCTCCCACTCCCCTCCACGACCAGCGTCTTCGCGGTGCCGCTCGGCGAGGAGGCCCGCCGGGTCCTGTTCGCCAAGGTGACGGAGCTGCGCAAGGTCGGCATCGCGGCCGACTTCTCCTACGGCGCCAAGGGCCTCAAGGGCGCGATGAAGAACGCCAACCGCAGCGGCGCCCGCTACACGGTCGTCGCCGGCGAGCGCGACCTCGCCGAGGGCGTCGTTCAGCTCAAGGACATGGAGTCCGGTGAGCAGACGGCGATCGGCGTGAACGAGATCGTGGCCGAGCTGGAGGCCCGTCTCGGCTGACGGACCGCCACGAGGGCCGGACGGCGATGTTGCCGTCCGGCCTTCGGGTTTTCCGGCGGCGGACCGGCCCCGAGGGGGGTGGCCGGAGACGGGAACCGGCCAGATCTCGCCGCTCGTCAACGCCGTGGACGCCGATTCGCTCTGCCGGGCGGTTCCCCCACGGGACCTCCACGCGCGCGTGGAGGTCGCCGGATCGGCGCCGACATCCCCGCGCTGTTCGCTCAGCTCCCGCACACTCCGTCGCGAGTCTGTTCGCGCGGGTCGTCATCGCATTCGAAGCCCGGCCGGAACCGAGCGTTCAGGGACGGCCGTGCGTCCTTCCTTATCTCCAGCGAACGGTGGACAGAGCCCTGTGTGCGGCACAATGGCCCTGCCCGAAGAAGGTCCAACTCTCAAGCAGACGGAATCGGCGTGATGAGCAAGACGACAGTCAAGGACGTCTCCACCGAGCCCGGGCCGGACCGCTCGGCCGCCGAGCCACGGACGGAGGGCGGCAGCCGTGCCTTCGCCATCCTGCTGGTGCTCACCGGCGCGGCCGGCCTGCTCGCCGCGTGGGTCATCACGTTCGACAAGTTCAAGCTCCTCGAAGCCAAGGTCGAGGGCAAGTCCTTCACCCCCGGGTGCAGCCTGAACCCCGTGGTCTCCTGCGGCAGTGTCATGGAGTCCAAGCAGGCCGCCGTCTTCGGCTTCCCCAACCCGATGCTCGGTCTCGTCGCCTACGGCATCGTCATCTGCGTCGGCATGAGCCTGCTCGCCCGCGCCCGCTTCCCGCGCTGGTACTGGCTGACCTTCAACGCCGGCACCCTCTTCGGTGTCTCGTTCTGCGCCTGGCTGATGTTCCAGTCCCTGTACCGGATCAACGCGCTGTGCCTGTGGTGCTCCCTGGCATGGGTCGCGACGATCATCATGTTCTGGTACGTGACCTCGTTCAACGTGCGCAACGGCTTCATCCCCGCCCCGCGTTGGCTGAAGAGCTTCTTCGGCGAGTTCACCTGGGTCCTGCCGGTCCTGCACATCGGGATCATCGGCATGCTGATCCTGACGCGCTGGTGGGACTTCTGGACCAGCTGACCGTCGGGACCGACTGTCAGTGCGGTGATTTAGGGTTTTGGACGTGGAGCCCGATCTGTTCACCGCCGCAGCCGAAGAACGCCAGGAGAAGGACCCCGCCGGGAGTCCCCTGGCGGTGCGGATGCGTCCGCGCATCCTCGACGAGGTGGTGGGCCAGCAGCATCTGCTGAAGCCCGGCTCGCCGCTGCGCCGCCTCGTCGGCGAAGGCGCGAGCGGCCCGGCCGGGCCGTCCTCCGTGATCCTGTGGGGCCCGCCCGGCACCGGCAAGACGACCCTCGCCTACGTCGTCTCCAAGGCCACCAACAAGCGCTTCGTCGAGCTGTCGGCGATCACCGCGGGCGTCAAGGAGGTCCGCGCGGTCATCGACGGCGCCCGCCGCGCCACCGGGGGATACGGCAAGGAGACCGTCCTCTTCCTCGACGAGATCCACCGCTTCAGCAAGGCCCAGCAGGACTCCCTGCTCCCGGCCGTCGAGAACCGCTGGGTCACCCTCATCGCGGCGACCACCGAGAACCCCTACTTCTCGGTGATCTCCCCGCTCCTGTCGCGCTCCCTCCTCCTCACCCTCGAACCCCTCACCGACGACGACCTGAGCGGTCTGCTCCGCAGGGCCGTCACCGACGAGCGCGGCCTCAAGGGCGCCGTCACCCTCCCCGAGGACACCGAGAACCACCTTCTGCGCATCGCCGGTGGTGACGCCCGCCGCGCGCTGACCGCCCTGGAGGCCGCCGCCGGGGCAGCCCTCGACCAGGACGAGAGCGAGATCAGCCTCCAGACCCTGGAGCAGACGGTCGACCGCGCGGCCGTGAAGTACGACCGCGACGGCGACCAGCACTACGACGTCGCCAGCGCCCTGATCAAGTCCATCCGCGGCTCGGACGTCGACGCAGCGCTGCACTACCTGGCCCGCATGATCGAGGCGGGCGAGGACCCCCGCTTCATCGCCCGGCGTCTGATGATCTCGGCGAGCGAGGACATCGGCCTCGCCGATCCGAACGCGCTGCCCATCGCGGTCGCCGCCGCCCAGGCCGTCGCCATGATCGGCTTCCCCGAGGCCGCCCTCACCCTCAGCCACGCCACCATCGCCCTCGCGCTCGCCCCCAAGTCCAACGCCGCGACCATGGCGATCGGCGCCGCCCTGGACGACGTACGCAAGGGAATGGCGGGCTCCGTGCCGCCCCACCTGCGGGACGGGCACTACAAGGGCGCCGCCAAGCTCGGGCACGCGCAGGGGTACGTGTATCCCCACGACCTGCCCGAGGGCATCGCCGAGCAGCAGTACGCGCCGGAGGAGGTCAAGGACCGCGAGTACTACGCGCCGACCCGGCACGGCGCGGAGGCGCGGTACGCGGACGCCGTCGAGTGGACCCGCAAGCACCTCGGTCGCAAGCGGTCCTGAGCAGCCTGTAGAATCCCTCGAAGTGCTGTGTCCCGTGCAGTCAGAACGGGACGGTCAGCCGGAACCCCCAGGGGTTCCAGGAGCGTCGCGCACCGTTCGAATGGTGTCGCGGGCCGCCCACCACCACTCACCAGCAGGTGAGACCGGTCGGTGGGCCACTCGCGTGCTGCACGTATGTGCCCAGACCAGGGAGCGGCTGCCCACCAGGCCCGGCAACGGACCCGGAGGGTTTCCCCGGCTGCGGATGCGACCTCCCGCAACCCTGACAAGCCGAACACTGAGAAATGAGAGATTGTGGCGAACCAGTCCCGCCCCAAGGTCAAGAAGTCGCGTGCCCTCGGCATCGCGCTGACCCCGAAGGCCGTCAAGTACTTCGAGGCCCGTCCCTACCCGCCGGGTGAGCACGGCCGTGGCCGCAAGCAGAACTCGGACTACAAGGTCCGTCTGCTGGAGAAGCAGCGCCTGCGTGCGCAGTACGACGTCTCCGAGCGTCAGCTGGTCCGCGCCTACGAGCGTGCCTCCAAGGTGCAGGGCAAGACCGGCGAGGCCCTGATCATCGAGCTCGAGCGCCGTCTCGACGCCCTGGTCCTGCGTTCGGGCATCGCCCGCACCATCTACCAGGCCCGTCAGATGGTCGTCCACGGCCACATCGAGGTCAACGGTGGCAAGGTCGACAAGCCGTCGTTCCGCGTCCGTCCCGACGACGTCGTGATGGTCCGCGAGCGCAGCCGCGAGAAGACCCTCTTCTCGATCGCCCGCGAGGGCGGCTTCGCCCCCGAGGGTGAGACCCCGCGCTACCTCCAGGTGAACCTCAAGGCCCTGGCGTTCCGCCTGGACCGTGAGCCGAACCGCAAGGAGATCCCGGTGATCTGCGACGAGCAGCTCGTCGTCGAGTACTACGCCCGCTGATCACCAGCAGGCCGTAGGACACGCACCACCTCAGCCCGCCGTCTCCCCGCCCTTACGGGCACGGGAGGCGGCGGGTTCGTGCATGGTGACGGGGCCGCGCGCATGCCGCGCCTGACCGCGCGGACCGGGCAGCGGCGCCGGCGGCCGCCCCAGCGCACGGGCCACCGCCGCCTCACGGCCGAGCCGGGCCCCTTCCCGTACGCACTCCTCGTACCGCCCGTCGCCCAGCCGCTCCCGCGCCGTCGCCTCGCACAGTTCGTGCGGGGCGTTGTAGTAGGCCGAGCCGAACAGCGGCAGCCCCACCGAAGGCCACATCGCCCCCGCCGCGCCCTGCAACACCGCCGCCTCGACGGCGTCCGCGGCCTCGCCCCGCGCGGCCGTGACCAGGGCCAGCAACTCGATCGACAGCACCGAACCCAGCAGATCGCTGAACGCGTGCGCGGCACCGAGGCAGTCGGTGAGCAGCTCCCGGGCGCCGGCCAGGTCCCCCTCGGTCCAGGCCGCGTACGCCAGCACATACAAGGCGTACGACCTGGTCCAGCGCTCCCCGTGGTCCTCGCAGACCCGGCGGACGTCCTCGCACAGCTTCACGGCCTGAGGCAGGTCGCCCTGGAAGGCCCGCGTCATCGCCAGTTCGACCTGCCCCATCAGCACGTTGCTGTTCAGCTCGCCGATCTCCTGGTAGCGCTCCAGCGCCGAGCGCAGCAGCGTTTCTGCGCGGGGCATGTCGTCCGTGACCAGCGCCAGACAGCCGGTGCGGTGCTCGGCGTAGGCGATCGCCGTCGGGTTCGCCGAGAACTCCGCCTCCTCCCGGCACTCCTGGAGCGCCGCCAGCGCGGGCACCTTGTCGCCCTGGAGGATCGCGACATAGCCGAGCACCCACAGCGCCTTCAGCCGGGACAGCTCATGGTCGGACTCCAGCTGAACGGACTGCTCCAGCCAGTGCCGGCCCTCCGACAGCCGCCCGCACCCGACCCAGTAGAACCAGAGCGAGCCCGCGAGGTACTGCCCCAGATACGCCTCGTCCGGGTCGGCCAGACAGCGCTCCAGGGCGCAGCGCAGATTCGGCAGCTCCGCCTCGATCCGCGCCGCCACCTCGCCCTGCCGCGGTGAGAACCAGTCCAGCTCGCACCAGGTGGCCAGGCCCAGATACCAGTCGCGGTGGCGGCGGCGCAGCCGGTCCGCGTCCCCGGTCGCCTCCAGCCAGTCCTCGCCGTACGCCCGGACCGTGTCCAGCATCCGGTAGCGCACCCCCGCCGTCGTCTCCTCGCGCCCGACCACCGACTGCGCCAGCAGTTCCGTCAGCACGTCCAGGACGTCCTGCTCGGCCAGGCCGTTGCCGCTGCACACGTACTCCACGGCCTCCAGGTCGAACAGCCCGGCGAACACCGAGAGCCGCGACCACAGCAGCCGCTCCTCGGGCGTGCACAGTTCGTGGCTCCAGCCGATCGCCGTGCGCAGCGTGCGGTGCCGCGCCGGGACCCCGTGGGACGCGCCCGTCAGCAGCCGGAAGCGGTCGTCGAACCGGGTCAGCAACTGGGCGGGGGACAGGGCCCGCAGCCGCCCGGCCGCCAGCTCGACGGCGAGCGGGATGCCGTCCAGCCGCCGGCACAGCTCCCGTACGTCGGGATCGTCACCGACGGCCGCACCCTGCCCGCCGGCGCGGTCGACGAAGAGCTCCACGGCCTCGTCCTCGCCCAGGGGCGCCAGCGTGAACACCCGCTCGCCCGGCACGGACAGGGGCCTGCGGCCCACGGCGAGCACGGTGAGCCCCGGCACCCGGCCCAGCAGCTCCGCCACCAGCTCGGCGCACGCCTCGACGAGATGCTCGAACCCGTCCAGGACGAGCAGCAGTTGCCGGTCGCACCGCCCGAGACGCGCGAGCAGCGTCTCGCGCGGCAGCCGCGTGGTGTGGTCGGTCAGCCCCAAAGCCTGTACGACCGCGTAGTCGACGAACTCCGGGTCACGCACCGGCGCCAGCTCGACCCGCCAGGCCGCCCTGTCCAGGGCGGCCCGCGCCGCCAGCCGGGACTTGCCCACGCCACCGGCGCCGGTCACGGTCACCAGGCGTGAGGTCTCCAGCAGTCGGGACAGCGCGGCGAGTTCGGCCGTGCGGCCCACGAACGCGTCCAGTTCGAGAGGCAGATTGCCGTCGCTGAGCCGATCATCCCGCATAGGACACGGAGCGTACTGAACCGTATTCACTCCGTACAATCGCTTCGTGCAACTCGGGCCCGCGCGGGCGGTAATCCGGTGCGGAGCCCCACCCACGGCGCGATAGGCTCGGGCCACTGTTTTTTTCTGGGTTCCGATGTTCAGAGCACGTATCAGGGAGCGGGTGCGCAGTGTCCGGTGGAGAGGTGGCCGGCATCCTGGTGGCCGTCTTCTGGGCGATCCTGGTCTCCTTCCTCGCCGTCGCGCTGGCGAGGCTGGCCCAGACGCTCAGGGCGACCACCAAGCTGGTGGCGGACGTGACCGACCAGGCCGTACCGCTCCTCGCGGACGCCTCCTCGGCGGTGCGCTCCGCGCAGACCCAGATCGACCGGGTGGACGCGATCGCCTCCGACGTCCAGGAGGTCACCTCCAACGCCTCCGCGCTCTCCACCACCGTCGCCTCCACCTTCGGCGGCCCGCTGGTCAAGGTCGCGGCCTTCGGCTACGGCGTGCGCCGGGCGATCGCCGGCCGCAAGGACGACGTGCCCGCCAAGACACCCCGGCGTACCGTGATCGTGGGCCGCACGGTTCCGGCGTCACGACGGAGCAAGCGGAAGAAGGACTGAGACCAGCGATGTTCCGCCGTACGTTCTGGTTCAGCACGGGCGTCGCCGCCGGTGTGTGGGCCACCACCAAGGTCAACCGCAAGCTGAGGCAGCTGACCCCGGAGCACCTCGCCGTCGCCGCGACGAACAAGGCGATCGAGGCCGGGCACAAGCTCAAGGACCGTGCGGTGGGCTTCGCGCTCGACGTCCGCGACAACATGGCCCAGCGGGAGGAAGAGCTGGGGGAGGCGCTGGGTATCAACGCGAACCCCGAACTCCCCGCGCCCCGGCGGTTCGCCGCCATCGAGAACCGCAACAACCCGAAGTACGCCGAGGGATCGACGTACAAGACGTACCCGTACAACCGGAATGAGGACCACTGATGGAGTCGGCCGAGATTCGCCGCCGCTGGCTGAGCTTCTACGAGGAGCGCGGTCACACCGTCGTCCCTTCGGCGTCGCTCATCGCGGACGACCCGACTCTGCTCCTGGTCCCCGCCGGCATGGTCCCCTTCAAGCCGTACTTCCTCGGTGAGGTCAAGCCGCCGTGGGCGCGCGCGACCAGCGTGCAGAAGTGCGTGCGCACGCCCGACATCGAAGAGGTCGGCAAGACCACCCGCCACGGCACGTTCTTCCAGATGTGCGGCAACTTCTCCTTCGGCGACTACTTCAAGGAAGGCGCCATCAAGTACGCCTGGGAGCTGCTCACCAGCCCCCAGGACAAGGGTGGTTACGGCCTGGAGCCCGAGAAGCTCTGGATCACGGTCTACCTGGAGGACGACGAGGCCGAGCGCATCTGGCACGAGGTCGTCGGCGTGCCCAAGGAGCGCATCCAGCGCCTCGGCATGAAGGACAACTACTGGTCCATGGGCGTCCCCGGACCCTGTGGCCCCTGTTCCGAGATCAACTACGACCGCGGCCCCGAGTTCGGCGTCGAGGGCGGCCCCGCCGTCAACGACGAGCGGTACGTGGAGATCTGGAACCTCGTCTTCATGCAGTACGAGCGCGGCGAGGGCATCGGCAAGGACAACTTCGAGATCCTCGGCGAGCTCCCCAGCAAGAACATCGACACCGGCCTCGGCCTCGAGCGCCTCGCGATGATCCTGCAGGGCGTGCAGAACATGTACGAGATCGACACCTCGATGGCCGTCATCAAGAAGGCCACCGAGCTGACCGGTGTCGCCTACGGCGACGCCCACGGCTCGGACGTCTCCCTGCGCGTGGTCACCGACCACATGCGGACGTCCGTCATGCTCATCGGCGACGGTGTCACTCCTGGCAACGAGGGCCGCGGTTACGTCCTGCGCCGCATCATGCGGCGCGCCATCCGCAACATGCGTCTCCTCGGTGCCACCGGTCCGGTCGTGCTCGACCTGATCGACACCGTGATCGCCATGATGGGCCAGCAGTACCCCGAGCTGGTCACCGACCGCGAGCGCATCGAGAAGGTCGCCGTCGCCGAGGAGAACGCCTTCCTCAAGGCTCTCAAGGGTGGCACGAACATCCTCGACACCGCCGTCACCGAGACCAAGGCCGCCGGTGGCACGGTCCTCGCCGGTGACAAGGCGTTCCTGCTGCACGACACCTGGGGCTTCCCGATCGACCTCACCCTGGAGATGGCCGCCGAGCAGGGCCTCTCCGTGGACGAGGACGGCTTCCGCCGCCTGATGAAGGAGCAGCGGGACCGCGCCAAGGCCGACGCCCAGGCCAAGAAGACCGGCCACGCCGGTGCCGGTGCCTACCGGGAGATCGCCGACAAGACGGGCGAGACCGAGTTCATCGGCTACAGCGACACCGAGGGCGAGTCCACGATCGTCGGCATCCTCGTCGACGGCACCTCCTCCCCGGCCGCCACCGAGGGCGACGAGGTCGAGATCGTCCTGGACCGCACCCCGTTCTACGCCGAGGGCGGCGGCCAGATCGGCGACACCGGCCGGATCAAGGTCGACTCCGGTGCCGTGATCGAGATCCGTGACTGCCAGAAGCCGGTCCCGGGCGTGTACGTCCACAAGGGTGTCGTGCAGTTCGGCGAGGTCACCGTCGGCGCCAAGGCCCACGCCTCGATCGACGCCCGCCGCCGCACGGCCATCGCCCGCGCCCACTCGGCCACCCACCTGACCCACCAGGCCCTGCGCGACGCGCTCGGCCCGACGGCCGCCCAGGCCGGTTCCGAGAACCAGCCCGGCCGCTTCCGCTTCGACTTCGGCTCCCCGGCCGCCGTTCCGACGGCCGTGATGACCGACGTCGAGCAGAAGATCAACGAGGTGCTCGCGCGCGACCTCGACGTCCGCGCCGATGTCATGGGCATCGACGAGGCGAAGAAGCAGGGCGCCATCGCCGAGTTCGGTGAGAAGTACGGCGAGCGCGTGCGTGTCGTGACCATCGGCGACTTCTCCAAGGAGCTGTGCGGCGGTACGCACGTCCACAACACCTCGCAGCTCGGCCTGGTCAAGCTGCTCGGTGAGTCGTCCATCGGCTCCGGCGTCCGCCGTATCGAGGCCCTCGTCGGTGTCGACGCCTACAACTTCCTCGCCCGGGAGCACACGGTCGTCGCCCAGCTCCAGGAGCTGATCAAGGGCCGTCCGGAGGAGCTGCCGGAGAAGGTCTCCGCGATGCTCGGCAAGCTGAAGGACGCCGAGAAGGAGATCGAGAAGTTCCGCGCGGAGAAGGTGCTCCAGGCCGCGGCCGGCCTCGCCGAGTCGGCGAAGGACATCCGTGGCATCGCCCTCGTGACCGGCCAGGTCCCGGACGGCACGACCGCCGACGACCTGCGCAAGCTGGTCCTCGACGTGCGGGGCCGTATCCAGGGCGGGCGGGCCGCGGTCGTGGCCCTGTTCACCACGGCCAACGGCAAGCCGCTGACGGTCATTGCCACCAACGAGGCCGCCCGCGAGCGCGGCCTCAAGGCCGGTGACCTGGTCCGTACGGCCGCCAAGACCCTCGGCGGCGGCGGTGGCGGCAAGCCGGACGTCGCCCAGGGCGGCGGCCAGAACCCGGCCGCGATCGGCGAGGCCGTCGAGGCCGTCGAGCGTCTGGTCACGGACACCGCGAAGTGACGATACGCAGAGGGCGTCGACTCGCGATCGACGTCGGGGACGCCCGGATCGGGGTCGCCTCGTGCGACCCCGACGGGATCCTCGCCACTCCGGTGGAGACGGTGCCGGGCCGGGACGTACCGGCCGCCCACCGCCGGCTGAAGCAGCTGGTGGAGGAGTACGAACCGATCGAGGTCGTCGTCGGACTCCCTCGCTCCCTCAAGGGGGGCGAGGGCCCGGCCGCGGTGAAGGTCCGAGGCTTCGCTCAGGAGCTGGCCCAGGGCATCGCGCCGATCCCGGTCCGCCTGGTGGACGAGCGGATGACCACGGTCACGGCCAGCCAGGGGCTGCGCGCGTCGGGCGTGAAATCCAAGAAGGGCCGCTCCGTCATCGATCAAGCAGCCGCTGTGATCATCCTTCAGCAGGCGCTCGAATCCGAACGGGTGTCAGGTAAAGCACCCGGAGAGAGCGTCGAAGTGGTCATCTGATCGCGATACGGTAACGTTCCGCGCGATCGCGGCGCTGTTCGAACAGGTGCCGCACAGAGAGAGGCGGAACGGATGCCGAGCCACAAGCCGCGCGACCGCCGCCTCGCGGCTCTAGGGGATCGATGACTGAGTATGGCCGGGGCCAGGAAGGCTCCGAACCGTGGCATCCGCAGGACCCGTATTACGGGGACGGCGGATGGGAAGGGCAGCAGGGCCACGCCGGCCATCAAGCTGCCTACGGCGGCCAGCCGCAGCACTATCCGCAAGCGCCGCAGCAGTCGGAGTACGGCGACTGGGGCACCGGCCAACAGGCCGACTACGGTCAGGCGCAGCAGCAGTACGAGCAGCAGCACTACGGCCAGCAGCACCAGCAGCAGTACGACCCGAACCAGCAGTACGGCCAGCAGCAGTACGCGCCGCAGCAGGCCCAGCAGCAGTACGACAACGGCGCCTGGGGCACCGGGACGCACACGCATGTCCAGTACCAGGACCCCTCGGACCCGTACGGCCAGCAGGCCGCCGCGTACGGCGCCGGTGACCAGCCCGACTACTACGGCACCCCCGACGCGTACCCACCGCCGGAGCCGCCCAGCCGTCGCCGAGCCGAGCCGGAACCGCAGCGGACGGACTGGGACCCGGGCCCCGACCAGGGCGAGCACGCCTTCTTCGCGGGCGGCGGGGACGATGACGGCGACGACGCCCCCGAGGACGAGGGCGGCCGTGGCGACCGCAGGGGCCGCGGCGGCAAGAAACCCAAGAAGCGGCGCAGCGGCTGCGCCTGCCTGGTGGTCGTGCTGGTCTTCGGCAGCGGTATCGGCGGTATCGGCTATTTCGGTTATCAGTTCTACAAGGATCGTTTCGTCTCGGCGCCGGATTATTCGGGTGACGGTACTGACACGACGGTGTCGATCGTCGTCCAGAAAGGGGCGGGCGGCGCCGACATCGGGCGATTGCTGAAGGCGAAGGGTGTCGTCAAGAGCGTCGACGCGTTCGTTTCTGCGTTCACTCGGAACGAGGGGGAGAAGAAAGTCCAGGCCGGCGCCTATCTGCTGAAGACGCAGATGTCCGCCGAGAGCGCCGTGAAGATGATGCTCGACCCGAAGAGCCAGAACGCCGTGATGGTCACGCCGGGGCAGCGCAATATTGCGGTCTACAAGCTTATCGACGACAAACTCGACCTGAAGTCGGGCACCACCAGAAAGGCCGCCAAGGCGGATTACAAGAGCCTTGGACTGCCGGACTGGGCGGAACAGAACAACGAGATGAAGGACCCGCTGGAGGGATTCCTGCACCCGGGTACCTATCCGGCGGCCAAGGGGATGAAGCCCGAGGCGGTCCTGAAGGACATGGTGTCCGAGGCCACCCAGAAGTACGACTCGCTCAATCTGGAAGCCAAGGCCAAGGCGCTCAAGCTGGACAGCCCCATGGACATCATCACCATCGCGAGCCTCGTCCAGGCCGAGGGCAAGACCACCGACGACTACCGCAGGATGGCGGAAGTGGTCTACAACCGCCTCGACTACGGAAACCCGCAGACCTACGGTTTCCTGCAGTTCGACTCGACCTACAACTACGCGAAGAACGAGAGCAACATCGACATCAGCGAGTCCGAGATCAGCAAGGACAAGGACCCGTACAACACGTACACCAACAAGGGTCTGCCGCCCGGCCCGATCGGGAACCCGGGCGACAGCGCGCTGAAGTCGACGCTGAACCCCACCGACGACGGTTGGTACTACTTCGTGGCGACGGACGGCGTGAGCAAGACCGAATTCGCCAGGACGCACGAAGAGTTCCAGAAACTCAAGGACAAGTTCGATGCCACCAGGGGCAACTGACGCCCGTCGGGCCGCCGTGCTCGGGTCGCCCATCACCCACTCCCTCTCCCCGGTGCTGCACCGCGCCGCGTACGAGGAACTGGGGCTCAAGGGCTGGTCGTACGACCGCTTCGAGATCGACGAGGCGGCACTGCCCGGGTTCTTCGCGGAACTCGGGCCCGAGTGGGCCGGGCTGTCGCTGACCATGCCGCTGAAGCGGGCCGTCATCCCGCTGCTCGACGAGATCAGCGAGACGGCTGCCTCGGTCGAGGCGGTCAACACGGTCGTGTTCACCGAGGACGGCCGCAAGGTCGGCGACAACACCGACATCCCCGGCATGGTCGCCGCGCTGCGCGAGCACGGCATCGAGACGGTGGACTCCGCCGCGATCCTCGGCGCCGGCGCCACGGCGTCCTCGGCGCTGGCCGCGCTGGCCCGGGTCTGCACCGGTGAGGTGGTCGTCTACGTCCGCAGCGAGGCCCGCGCCGCCGAGATGCGGCAGTGGGGGGAGCGGTTGGACGTGGAGGTCCGTACGGAGGACTGGTCCGCGGCGGCCGACGCGCTGCATCGGCCGCTGGTGATCGCCACCACCCCGGCGGGCACCACGGACGTCCTGGCCGCCGAGGTCCCCGAGCGGCCCACCACCCTCTTCGACGTGCTGTACGAGCCGTGGCCCACCCAGCTCGCGGCCCGCTGGTCGATGTTCGGCGGGGCCGTCGTCAGCGGGCTCGACCTGCTGGTGCACCAGGCGGTGCTCCAGGTCGAGCAGATGACGGGCCGCACCCCCGCGCCACTGGCCGCGATGCGCGCGGTGGGCGAACGGAGCCTCGCGCGCGCGTGATGAGGCCGTGGTGCGACGGTATGCCGTTCCTCCGCATTCGGAATTCACAGTTCCGCGTGATCTTGACGTGCGAAGCGATCAGTGTGCGATCTCTCGCAATGATCATGGAAGAGGAATTGCGATAAAGAGACGCATCAGTTCGGTCGCGGCGGGGCTCGGAATAGCGGGCGTCGTCGGCCTGGTCGGCGCGACGCCGGCCGCCGCGGCCGAAGATCTTCTGGGACAGCTACACCAGCGGGTCCGGCCACTGCGGCTGAGGCGCTGACAGGGGGCCCGGTCGCCCGACGCGGCAACCGGGCCCCTCGGCACGATCGGCTCCGCCTGAGCCTTGCTAGTGGATGTCCGTCCGCCTGGTGGACCGGCGGCCGGACATGTCCGTGGGACGTGGGAGGATCGAAGGTGGCGGGCCCGGGCCGCGCACCTGGTCACGCCATTGCCGTACGCGAGGACGCGCGTACGCAGGGCAGTACGAGGGCGCGAGCATGGAGGAGCACCGTTGAGCAGGTTGCGCTGGCTGACCGCGGGGGAGTCCCACGGTCCCGCACTCGTCGCGACGCTGGAGGGTCTGCCCGCCGGCGTGCCGATCACCACGGAGATGGTGGCGGACCACCTGGCCCGGCGCCGGCTCGGCTATGGACGCGGTGCCCGGATGAAGTTCGAGCAGGACCAGGTCACCTTCCTCGGTGGCGTCCGGCACGGCCGCACGCTCGGCTCGCCGGTCGCCGTCATGGTGGGCAACACCGAGTGGCCCAAGTGGGAGCAGGTCATGTCGGCCGACCCGGTGGACGAGGAGATCCTGGCCGGGCTCGCCCGCAACGCGCCGCTGACCCGCCCGCGTCCCGGTCATGCCGACCTCGCGGGGATGCAGAAGTACGGCTTCGACGAGGCTCGGCCGATCCTGGAGCGTGCCTCGGCGCGTGAGACGGCGGCCCGGGTGGCGCTGGGGGCGGTGGCCCGGTCGTATCTGAAGGAGACGGCGGGGATCGAGATCGTCAGCCATGTCATCGAGCTGTGCTCGGTGAAGGCGCCGCAGGGTGTGTACCCGACGCCGGCGGACGTGGAGAGGCTGGACGCCGATCCGCTGCGCTGTCTGGACGCGGACACGTCGAAGGCGATGGTGGCGGAGGTCGACCAGGCTCACAAGGACGGCGACACCCTGGGGGGTGTGGTCGAGGTCCTGGCCTACGGCGTTCCTGTCGGTCTGGGCTCGCATGTGCACTGGGACCGCAAGCTCGACGCCCGTCTGGCGGGTGCGCTGATGGGCATCCAGGCCATCAAGGGTGTCGAGATCGGCGACGGCTTCGAGCTGGCGCGGGTGCCGGGTTCGAAGGCGCACGACGAGATCGTCAACACGCCGGAGGGCATCCGCCGTGTCTCGGGCCGTTCCGGTGGTACCGAGGGTGGTCTGACCACGGGCGAACTGCTGCGTGTGCGTGCTGCGATGAAGCCGATCGCCACTGTGCCGCGTGCCCTTCAGACCGTCGATGTGTCCACCGGTGAGGCGGCTCCGGCCAATCATCAGCGTTCCGACGTCTCCGCGGTTCCGGCCGCGGGGATCGTCGCCGAGGCGATGGTCGCGCTGGTCCTCGCGGACGCGGTCGCCGAGAAGTTCGGGGGCGACAACGTCGTCGAGACCCGCCGCAACGTCCAGTCGTACCTCGACCACCTGGCCATCCGATGAGCCCTCGGGTGGTGCTCGTCGGCCCGATGGGCGTGGGCAAGTCCACCGTCGGGCAGTTGCTCGCCGAGCGGCTCGGCGTGCGCTACCGGGACACCGACGACGACATCGTCGCCGAGCAGGACCGGACCATCGCCGAGATCTTCGTCGACGAGGGCGAGCCCGCCTTCCGCGCCATCGAGAAGGCGGCGGTACAGCGGGCGCTGACCGAGCACGACGGCGTCCTCGCCCTCGGCGGCGGCGCGATCCTCGACGAGGACACGCGCGCGTCGCTCGCCGGGCTGCCGGTCGTCTACCTCTCGATGGACGTCGAGGAGGCCGTCAAGCGCACCGGTCTCAACGCGGCCCGCCCGCTGCTCGCGGTCAACCCGCGCAAGCAGTGGCGCGAGCTGATGGAAGCGCGGCGGCATCTCTACGAGGGCATCGCCACCGCGGTCGTCGCGACGGACGGCCGTACCCCCGAAGAAGTCACCGAAGTCGCCCTGGACGCACTGGAGTTGAAGCAGGCATGAGTGAGGCAGTGACCCGGATCCAGGTCGGCGGCACCGCGGGCAGCGAGCCGTACGAGGTCCTGGTGGGTCGTCAACTCCTGGGCGAGCTCGGCGGGTTGATCGGCGACAAGGCCAAGCGGGTGGCGATCGTGCACCCCGAGGCGCTCGCCGAGACCGGCGAGGCCCTGCGGGGCGACCTCGCCGAGCAGGGCTACGACGTCGTCGCCATCCAGGTGCCCAACGCGGAGGAGGCCAAGACCGCCGAGGTCGCCGCCTACTGCTGGAAGGCGCTCGGACAGTCCGGCTTCACCCGTACCGACGTCGTCGTGGGCGTCGGCGGCGGCGCGACCACGGACCTCGCCGGCTTCGTGGCCGCCACCTGGCTGCGCGGGGTGCGCTGGATCGCCATCCCCACCACCGTCCTGGCGATGGTGGACGCGGCCGTCGGTGGCAAGACCGGTATCAACACCGCCGAGGGCAAGAACCTCGTCGGCGCCTTCCACCCGCCGGCCGGCGTCCTGTGCGACCTGGCCGCGCTGGACTCCCTCCCGGTCAACGACTACGTCTCCGGCCTCGCCGAGATCATCAAGGCCGGCTTCATCGCCGACCCGGCGATCCTGGAGCTCATCGAGTCCGACCCGCAGGCCGCGCGCACTCCGGCGGGCCCGCACACGGCCGAGCTGATCGAGCGGTCCATCCGGGTCAAGGCCGAGGTCGTCTCGTCCGACCTCAAGGAGTCGGGCCTGCGGGAGATCCTCAACTACGGCCACACGCTCGCCCACGCCATCGAGAAGAACGAGCGCTACAAGTGGCGACACGGCGCCGCGGTCTCCGTCGGCATGCACTTCGCCGCCGAACTCGGCCGTCTGGCGGGCCGGTTGGACGACGCCACGGCGGACCGCCACCGCACGGTCCTCGAGTCGGTCGGCCTGCCGTTGCACTACCGTTACGACCAGTGGCCCAAGCTGCTGGAGACCATGAAGGTCGACAAGAAGTCCCGCGGTGACCTGCTGCGCTTCATCGTCCTGGACGGACTGGGCAAGCCCACCGTCATGGAGGGCCCGGACCCGGCCGTCCTGCTGGCCGCGTACGGAGAAGTGGGCCAGTAACCGGCCGCGACCCCCTCCGTCCCATGTGCCTTGCGGTCCCGGGCACTCAGGGCCGTCCCCGGCCGTTCACCAAACGGCGACCGGGGACGGTACCGTTCGGTAAGGAGCGGGTCCGTACCCGCTCGGCCAGCGCCCATTGCCTTGTACGAGACGGAGTGGCACCGGATGCAGCACGCAGTGGGTTCTCCGCTGCCGCCGCCCCACCAGCCGGGGCACGGACCGGCCGTCGGCCGGTCACCGGCCGCACACCACCCGGGTCCCCAGCACCCGGGCGCGCACCAGGGCCCGGCCCCGGTGCCCCCACCGCCCCCGGCCCCGGGTTTCGTGCCTCCGTCGCACCAGCCCCCACCCCAGCACCCCTCCGCGCCGCACCAGCCGACGGCGCCGCACCCGTCGGCACCCCCGGCCCCGGACACCACCGGTCATGTCCCGCTGCCGCCCGGCGGCCCGGTCGGCGTGCCCAGCACCCCGCCCGCCGCGGCCATGCCCGACCCGACGGCCACGACCCTCGCGGTGCTGCTCATCGGCCCCGCCGGCGCGGGCAAGACCAGCGTCGCCAAGTACTGGGCCGAGCACCGCCGGGTGCCCACCGCCCACATCAGCCTCGACGACGTCCGCGAATGGGTCCGTTCCGGATTCGCCGACCCCCAGTCCGGCTGGAACGACCACTCCGAGGCCCAGTACCGCCTGGCCCGCCGCACCTGCGGCTTCGCCGCCCGCAACTTCCTGGCCAACGGCATCTCCTGCATCCTCGACGACGCCGTCTTCCCGGACCGCCCGGTGGTCGGCCTCGGCGGCTGGAAGCGCCACGTGGGCCCCGGGCTCCTCCCCGTGGTCCTGCTGCCGGGCCTGGAGATCGTCCTGGAACGCAACGCCGAACGCTCGGGCAACCGCCGCCTCACGGACGAGGAGGTCGCGCGGATCCATGGCCGTATGGCGGGGTGGTACGGGTCGGGCCTGCCGATCATCGACAACTCCCAGCTCGACGTTCCCCAGACGGCCCAGGTCCTGGACGACGTACTCGCACGGTCCATCGCAAGCCCGCCCAGCTGGTAAAGGCTTTTGGCTTGTAGGGGCGCGGGGCTGTATCGGTCTGCGGCCCCGCCGCGTGGGCGCGACAAGCCCCCACCGGCCCGCGGACGGCACGCAACCCCCCATTGGCACCCCCTCAACCGGCGCAAACCGGACACCGCTCCTACGCTCGTCTCATGTCAGAGGTCTACGCGGCCCGCCGCTCCAAACTGAGGGCACAGTGCAACGCGGCCGGTAGCGCGGCAGCACTGGTCACGCGCCCCGCCAACGTGCGCTACCTGTCCGGCGCCGCCCCCCGGGGCGCCGTCCTGCTGCTCGGCAAGACCGAGGACCTGCTCGTGTGCGCCGGCCCGCCGGAGGACCGTCCCAGCGACGGCCGCCCGGACGAGGTGCTGCGGCTGCACACCCTGCCCGGCGCCGGCGGCGACCCCGCCGTCGCGGCGGCCGACTTCGCCGCGGCGCAGGGCGCGGACTCGCTCGCCGTGGAGGAACACCACCTCACGGTGGCCCGGCACAGGGAGATCCGTTCCGTCGTCCCCCGTCTGCGCCTCGCCGAACTGGGCGGCGCCGTGGAGCAGCTCCGCGTCGTCAAGGACGAGGAGGAGCTCTCCTGCCTGCGCATCGGTGCCGAGATCGCCGACCAGGCCCTCGGTGAGCTCCTCGAATCCATCCTCGTCGGCCGTACCGAGCGGCATCTCGCCCTCGAACTCGAACGCCGCCTCGTCGACCACGGCGCTGACGGGCCCGCCTTCCCCACCTCCGTCGCCACCGGCCCCCACTCCGGCCGCCGCGCTCACCACCCCACCGACCGGCGCGTGGAGGAGGGCGACTTTCTCTCCGTCTGCCTCGGCGCGACCTACCGCGGCTACCGGTGTGAGATCGGCCGTACTTTCGTGATCGGTACGTCCCCCGCCGACTGGCAGATCGAGCTGTACGACCTCGTCTTCGCCGCTCAGCGCGCCGGACGGGAGAGCCTCGCACCCGGCGTCGCCTACCGCGACGTGGACCGTGCGGCACGCCAGGTGCTGGACTCCGCCGGGTACGGAGAGAGCCTGCCGACCCTGACCGGACACGGCGTCGGACTCGAAATCGACGAGGACCCGCAGTTGGCCCCCGCGGCCATGGGTAAACTGGACGCTTGCGTGCCGGTCACCGTCGAACCGGGGGTCCACCTCCCGGGCCGGGGCGGTGTCCGGATCGATGACACGCTCGTCGTACGCCCCGAGGCGGACGGCGGACCCGAGCTACTCACCATCACGACCAAGGAGCTGCTCGCGCTGTAGCTTCCCGCTACGCGCGTGCGCCGGGGTCGTCCACGTCAGTCCAGGAGATTCCGCAACCGTGGCTTCCACGAACGACCTCAAGAACGGCCTCGTGCTCAAGCTCGACGGAGGCCAGCTCTGGTCCGTCGTCGAGTTCCAGCACGTCAAGCCCGGCAAGGGCCCGGCCTTCGTGCGCACCAAGCTGAAGAACGTGCTCTCCGGCAAGGTCGTCGACAAGACGTTCAACGCCGGCGTCAAGGTCGAGACGGCCACGATCGACAAGCGCGACATGCAGTTCTCGTACATGGACGGCGAGTACTTCGTCTTCATGGACATGGAGACCTACGACCAGCTCATGGTCGACCGCAAGGCCGTCGGCGACGCCGCCAACTTCCTGATCGAGGGCTTCACGGCCACCGTCGCGCAGCACGAGGGCGAGGTGCTCTTCGTCGAGCTGCCGGCCGCCGTCGAGCTCGTCATCCAGGAGACCGAGCCGGGCGTCCAGGGCGACCGCTCCACCGGTGGCACCAAGCCCGCCACCCTGGAGACCGGCCACCAGATCCAGGTCCCGCTCTTCATCACCACCGGTGAGAAGATCAAGGTCGACACCCGCACCAGCGACTACCTCGGCCGGGTGAACAGCTAACCGTGGCTGCCCGCAACACGGCCCGCAAGCGCGCCTTCCAGATCCTCTTCGAGGGCGACCAGCGCGGGGCCGACGTCCTGACGGTCCTCGCGGACTGGATCCGGCTCTCCCGGACCGACACCCGGCAGCCGCCGGTGAGCGAGTACACCATGCAACTGGTCGAGGGCTACGCGCAGCACGCGAAGCGCATCGACGAGCTGATCGCGCAGTACTCGGTCGGCTGGACGCTGGACCGGATGCCGGTCGTCGACCGCAACATCCTGCGGCTCGGCGCCTATGAGCTGATCTGGGTCGACGGGACCCCGGACGCGGTCGTGCTCGACGAGATGGTCGAGATCGCCAAGGAGTTCTCCACGGACGAGTCACCGGCGTTCGTGAACGGCCTCCTCGGCCGTCTCAAGGACCTGAAGCCCACGCTGCGCCGCGAAGAGGCGTAAGCACAGAGGTACGACATCGCCAGGGGCCCACAGCGTGAGCGCTGTGGGCCCCTGGCGTATCCGTGCGGGTATCGGTGCCCGGGAGGCTCCTGAGGAGCGCAGAAAGCCGCCGGGGTGGCCGGAACCATGAAGTTCCGGCCACCCCGGCGGCATGTTTCTGCTGAGGCGTGAAGCGTCTCAGCTCTCCTCGT